>CAYGCC010000040.1:0-39216 GCA_964348165.1 uncultured Gemmatimonadota bacterium
TCGCTGGGCGGCGAGGATTACTTTTCCAACGTCGTCACGGAGCTGGTGGTGGGCGAAAGCTCGGTGGTCGAGCATTACATGATCGAGCGCGAGAGCGCCAGCGCCTATAACATCGGCACCCTGAGGATCGAGCAGGGGCGGGACAGCAACGTGGCCTCCCACACCGTGCTTTTCGGCGGTGGCCTCGTGAGGAACAACATCCATCCCGTGCTCGCCGGGGAGGGTGCGCACTGCGTCATCAACGGCCTGTTCATGCCGACCGGCCGCCAGCACATGGACAACTTCATGCGGGTCGAGCACGCCAGCCCGCATTGCGACAGCCGGCAGTTCTACAACGGAATTCTCGACCAGAACGCGCACGGCGTATTCAGCGGTCGCATCATCGTGCACAAGGCGGCGCAGAAGACCGATGCGAAGCAGACCAACCGCAATCTGTTGTTGTCGGACACCGCGCAGATCGATAGCAAACCGCAGCTGGAGATCTATGCGGATGATGTGAAGTGCACGCACGGCGCGACGATCGGTCAGCTGGATGATGAGGCGCTTTTCTACCTGCGGGCGCGGGGAATCTCTGAGGAGGCGGCACGGGCGCTCTTGCTTTTCGGCTTCGCGACTGAGAATCTGGAACGGATGAAGCTGAGTAAGGTGCGCGAGTACGTTGAAGAGCTGGTCACCGACCGGCTGCCTCAGGGGAGCATGCTGAAGAAACTTCGCTGAGGCCGCCGTCGCGCTTCCTGCGGGAGGCGCGGCGCTGTGTCGAGGCGGTGTGGAGGCGCGCCCGATGTCGGACTTACGGGATCTGTATCAGCAGGTCATACTGGAACACAGCCGCAGCCCGCGGAACTTCAAGGAGCTGCAGGACGCGGATCACTCGGCCGAGGGCTACAATCCGTTGTGCGGAGATCAGATCACCGTCTATGTCATCATGGACGGTGATCGTGTTATTGACGTCAGCTTCAAGGGCTCCGGTTGCGCCATCTCGCGTGCGTCGGCCTCGCTGATGACGGCGGCTGTGAAACGCAAAACCCGGGCCGAGGCCGCTGAGCTCTTCAAACGCTTTCGCGGCATGGTGACCAGCGAACACGACACGGAGGTCGACGAGGAGGCGCTGGGCAAGTTGACGGTGTTCTCCGGCGTACGGGAGTTCCCCGTCAGGGTCAAGTGCGCCACGCTGGCCTGGCACACTTTGCACGCCGCGCTGGAAGGCCAGGGCGATCGCGTGACGACGGAATGAGTGAACGGACAGGGGCGGCGGACGAGCGACATATCGCTGGTAAGCGGTACGTAAGGGTCGCCGCCGTGCACGACGTGCCGGTTGGCACCATCAAGGCGGTGGAGGTCGAGGGCGAGCCGGTCGCGCTACTGAACCTCGACGGCACTCTCTATGCCGTTCATGACGAGTGCACGCACGAATGCTTCCCGCTTTCCGAGGGCAACCTCCGTGACGGCGAGCTCGTTTGCCTGTTGCACGGTGCGCGTTTCGATGTGCGGACGGGAGCGGTTCTGGGTCCGCCGGCCTACGAGCCGGTCAAGACCTACGAGGCCCGGGTCGAAGGTGATGACATCATGGTGGCGATAGACTGATGAGTACGCCAACTACCGAGCTCAAAGCGCACACCCCTCTCGACGTCAAGCGGATCCGACGGGACTTCCCGATACTACATCAGGAAGTCAACGGTCACCGGCTGGTCTACCTGGACAACGCGGCTTCCTCGCAGAAGCCGACTGCAGTGATCGAGGCTATCGAGCGCTACTACCAGCACGATCACGCCAACGTGCATCGTGGCATTCACGAGCTATCGATGCGTGCGACGCAGGCCTATGAGAACGCCCGGACGCGGGCTGCACGCTTCATCGGAGTGCCGGATCCCAACGAGATCGTGTTCGTGCGCGGCACGACGGAGGCGATCAACCTGGCCGCCTGGGGCTGGGGTTCGCAAAACATCCGGAGCGGGGACGAGATCCTGCTGACTGTCATGGAGCACCATTCGAACATCGTGCCCTGGCAGCTTCTGGCAGAGCGGACAGGTGCACGGTTGCGCTGGCTGGATATCGACGATCAGGGCCGGCTTCGCCTCGAACAGCTCGACGCTCTGCTGTCTGATCGTACACGGCTGGTGGCGGTCACGCACGTTTCCAACTCGCTGGGTACGGTGAACCCGATTGAGGAGATCGTGGCGGCGGCCGGGCGTGTCGGTGCCAAGGTGTTGGTCGACGGCGCTCAGGCGGCTCCCCACCTGCCGCTGAACGTCCCGGCGCTGGGCTGTGACTTCTACGCGTTCAGCGGCCATAAGATGTGTGGCCCGACCGGTGTCGGTGTGCTCTGGGGGCGGCGGGAGCTGTTGGAGGCCATGGCGCCGTATCAAGGCGGGGGCGAGATGATCGAGCGGGTCGAGCTGGAGAAGTCGACCTACAAGCCAGCTCCCTACAAGTTCGAGGCGGGCACGCCCAACATTGCAGACGCCATCGGTCTGGCCGCGGCGATGGACTACTTGGACAAGGTTGGCCGTGAGCGGATCGAGGCGCACGAAGGCGAGCTGATCGCCTATGCGCTGAAACGGATCCGCGACGTACGCGGAATGCGAGTTTTCGGCCCAGAGACCGGCCGGGCCGGCGTGTTGTCCTTCGCGGTCGACGGTGTCCACCCCCACGATCTTGCCCAGGCGCTCAACGACCGCGGCGTGGCGGTCCGTGCCGGCCATCACTGCAACCAGCCGTTGATGAAACGGCTGGGAGTTGCGGCGACGACCCGGGCTTCGTTCTATCTTTACAATGATCGGGAAGATGTCGACGCGTTGTGTGAGGCTTTGGTGTTTGCCGTAGATTTTTTCAACTAGGAGGGTGACATGGCCGCAAAGAAGATCTTGATGCTGGTCGGAGACTTCGTCGAAGATTACGAAGTCATGGTGCCCTTTCAGGCTCTACAGATGGTTGGCCACACCGTTCACGCGGTCTGTCCGGATAAGAAAGCGGGCGAGCGAGTGCGGACGGCGATCCACGACTTCGAAGGGGACCAAACGTACAGCGAAAAGCGCGGTCACGACTTCGCGCTGAACGCCACCTTCGCCGATGTAAAGCCCGAGAGCTACGACGCGCTGCTGATCAGTGGGGGGCGCGCGCCGGAGTACATTCGTCTCAACGAACGGGTGATCGAGGTCGTGAAGCATTTCGCCAAAGCGGACAAGCCGATCGCCGCGGTCTGCCATGGAGCGCAGCTCCTCACGGCGGCCGGGGTCGTGGAAGGACGATCGGTCTCGGCTTATCCGGCGGTGGAGCCCGAGGTGAAGGCGGCTGGTGGACAGTATGTGAGCCTGGCCATGAACGAGGCTCACGTGGACGGCAAGCTGGTGACGGCGCCGGCCTGGCCGGCTCATCCGGCCTGGCTGGCCGAGTTCCTGAAGGTGCTGGGGACGAAGATCGAGACCTGAGCCCGGGACCACCGGCCATCATCCGTGAAGGCGGGGGCCGAAACAGGCCCCCGCGACTTTTCCGGCCCTGAGTCTGTCACCCCTTCGACGCGACGCAGCGTCTTCGACCGGCTCGGGGGCGCGATCACTCCTCCTCGTCCTCCTCCTCATTCTGAGAATCATCGATGAGCTTGGCTCGGCGCAGCGAGCCGCGTCCGAAGCGTTGAGTCACCTCGTCGAGCGCCTTGGAGACGCGGGCGCGACCGGCTTCGTCGCCCGACTCGGCGAACAAGGTGAGCTGTCGCTCGGGCGGCAGCTCGTGAAGCCCCGAGACGCTGATTCCGATCAGACGCACGGCCCGGTCGCCGGGGTCCGCGGCCGCCAGGAGCGTCTTCGCCAGGGGATAGATCGCCTCGGTGGTGAAGAGCGAGCCCTCGACCGTGGTCCGTCGGGTGCGGGTCAGAAACGGCGCCAAACGCAGCTTCACCGTGACGGTATGGGCGGCCTGGCCGCGGCGGCGCAGACGGGCGGCCACCTCTTCTGTCAGCGAGAGCAGGGTGCGGCGGACGCGCTCGCGGTCGTCGACGTCGGCGTCGAACGTCGTCTCTCGTCCGATCTGCTTGCGCTCACGCCCCGGCTCGACGGGTCGGTCGTCTTCGCCGTCGGCGAGCCGCTTGAGATGGAGCGCGTGCGCATGGCCGAGGTGACGATCGAGAAGCGCCGTCGGCGCCGTGGCCACATCGCCGATAGTCTTGAGCCCAAGCGAGTGGAGGCGGCGCGCGGTCTTCTTGCCGACACCCCAGAGCCTTTCAACGGGCAGCGGGTGCAAAAAGCCTTTCTCGCCACCTGGCGGCACGACGACCAGGCCGTCGGGCTTCTCCAGGTCAGAGGCGAGCTTGGCCAGGAACTTGTTGGGTGCGATGCCGACCGAGACCGTCAAACGCTCACGCGTCCAAATCTCATGCTTGATGCGGCGTGCGATAGAGACACCATCCCCGAACAGTCTGGACGAGCCGGTGACGTCGAGAAAGGCTTCGTCGATGCTCAGCTGCTCGACCAGCTCGGTGTAGGACTCGAGGATTTGCATGATACGCTCGGACACCTCGGCATAGAGGCGTCCCCGAGGACGGAGATATACCGCGTGCGGGCAACGACGGTACGCCTCCGAGATCGGCATCGCCGACCGGATACTGAAGTTGCGGGCCACGTAGTTACACGCTGCCACGACACCGCGCCCCTGTCCCCCTCGCGGGTCGGCGCCCACGACGATGGGTTGGTCGGAGATCTCCGGGTTCTCGCGCGCCTCGACGGCGGCGAAGAACGCGTCCATGTCCGCGTGCAGGATCGTTCGAGTCACGTCAAGTCGCAGTGGCGGCTCGTGCTGCCGCAAGCCGGTTCGAGTCTTCGCGGGCGGCCGATCGTTCTGGGCTGCGGTGCCTTTGCCGCGTTGACCCGCCGATGCGGTCCCTCTAACGTTCTATCTCGCGCTATGAAAGACGCAACCTTGGGCGGTTATCTGCGTGAGCACCAACGACCACCGGCATTCCGAGGGCCGGACGGGGACTCGTACACGGTCGAGATCGTGGTCGATCGGACGAGCGACGACGAGGACGGCCCCTGGTGCGGCTATTTGTTCTTCCTCCGCTGGAAGGGTAGCGAGCCGGTGGGACACGTCGAGAGCGACTTCTTGAGCGAGGCGGAGACGGACGCGGAGGCGCGGGAACGGCTGGAGCGGCTGACGCTCCACGAAGTAAAGCGCTTGCTGGACAAGCTGGTAACTCGATGACGGGCGAGGGCCGTGCGAAGCTACGTGGCCGCGTCCTGCAGAGCGTGGGGGGCACCTACCATGTAGATGTCAACGGCGAGTCGATGGAGTGCTCCCTGCGCGGGCGCCTGAAGCGCCAGCATGGGCTGGGCCGCGTCGCGGTGGGTGACGAGGTGGTAGTTGAGCGGCTGCGGAACGGTGCCTGTGTGATCACCGAGGTACTGCCGCGTAGGGCGCGTCTCTCGCGGCGGTCGGCCAAGGGGCGGCGCGAGCAGGTCATCGCGGCGAACGTGGATCGGCTGGCGGCGGTGTTCGCCGTTGCGCGTCCCGAGCCGGCCGTCCACCTTCTCGACCGCTTCCTGGTGCTGGCCGAGTCGAACGGCATCGTCGCCTTCCTGGTGGTGAACAAGACCGACCTCTCCAGCCCGAAGGCGGCGCGGGAGCGTTTCGCCCTGTACGAGGATGCTGGCTACGAGGTGGTCTATGTCAGCGCGAAGTCCGGATCGAACCTGGGGCGATTGAGCCAGCTGCTGTCGAGCCATATCACTCTGTTCGTCGGACCGTCGGGTGTGGGCAAGTCGAGCCTGCTCAACGCGTTGCAACCGGGGCTCGGCTTGCGGGTGGGCGAGATCAGCCGATCGTTGAAGCGGGGAAAACATACGACGGTTGCGGCGACCCTCCACCCGCTAGATTCGGGCGGCTATGTCGTGGACACACCGGGGCTAGGCAAGCTTCGGTTCTGGGAGGTTGAGGAAGCGGAGCTGGACCGGTGTTTTCCGGAGTTCCGCCCTTACCTGGGCGCTTGCAAGTTCGATGACTGCCGGCACGATCACGAACCCGGCTGTGGCGTGTTGCAGGCGGTCGAGATGGGAAAGATTCCGCAACAGCGCTATGAGAGTTATCAGAGGATTCTCGGCGAGTGTGTGGACGGGCGCGGTTAGCAAAAGGAAAGTAGCGGTCCGAGTGAGAACAATCGGGTGAGTTACGAATCGCTCATCCTCAGCATCTCCGAGGCTCTCGGCCGGCGCGCGCCGCGGCGGGCGTCGGCCGGCAGTTTCGATGCGGAGGCTGCGGTTAGCCTGGTTCTGCGACCCTTGGAATCAGGCCTGCAGTTTCTGGCCATCAAGCGCACCGAGAACGAACGGGATCCCTGGTCCGGCCACATGGCGCTGCCGGGGGGCCGTCGCGAGCCGAGCGACGAAAGCTTGTGGATGACGGCGGTCAGGGAGACACGCGAGGAAGTGGGAGTAGACCTGCTGCGCTGGGGGACGCTCCTCGGCCGGCTGGACGACGTAGTGCCGGGCAGCCGCCGCATCCCGTCCATCGCTATCAGCCCCTTCGTGGTGGCCGTGGGGCCGGAGGTCGTGGCGCGCACCAGCTCGGAGGTGGAGCGGGCGGTCTGGCTGCCGCTGGACGTGGTGGTCGAGGAACGGCATCGAGGTAGCCTACGCCTCGAAATGGTTCCAGATCGTGATTTCCCGACGATCGAGTACCGCGGGCACGTCATCTGGGGCTTGACTCTGAGGATCCTGGCACAATTCGAGGAGATCCTGAAGACCATCGGCTACAGCGGCGGAGAGCAGGGTTGAATCCAGCGCTGATCGTCGGTTGCGGCTACGCCGGCCTGCGCCTCGGCCGCCGCCTGGCCGAGCTGGGGCTGGAGGCGGTGGGGACGACCCGCAACCCGGAGCGTGCCCCGGTTCTAGAAGGCGCGGGGATCCGGCCTCTGGTAGGAGATCTAGGCGACCGCGACACGCTGCTGCGAATCGACCGGCTCGGACCCGGGGTCGTCTACTACTTCGTGCCGCCGGTGACCGGCGGTTCCGATCCGCTGCCACGTGTTCTGCAAGCGACGGCGCGGGCGCCGCTGGAAGCGTTCATCTATGCAAGCAGCACCTCGGTCTACGGCGACCGAGACGGCGGTTGGGTGGACGAGACCACCGTGCCGCGGCCGGAGGGGAAGGGTCCGGAGGCGCGGTTGGCGGCGGAGCGTACGGTGTTCGGTGCGGGTTGGGAACATCAAACGCCGACGCGAATTTGCCGGATCACCGGGATCTATGGACCGGGCCGCACCCTGAAGCGCGTCCTCGCGGATGGCGAGTACGTCATTATTCGCGATCGCGACAGCTGGGTGAACCGTATCCACGTCGACGATCTGGTGAGTGGGATGATCGCGGCCTGGCGTCGTGGCGGTGACAGCCGCGTTTACAATTTGGGGGACGGCGAGCCACACCGCGCCTCGGAGTTTGCGGCATTGGCCGCGGACCTGCACGGGCTGCCTCGAGCCGCATTGATCGAGGAGACGGAGGCGCGGGCGCGTTTTGGCGAGGATCGGTTGCGGCGCAAGTTGGGGAGCAAGCGCGTAAGGTGTCGACGACTCACGGACGAGCTTGAGGTCGAGCTTCGTTACCCGAGCTACCGCGTCGGGCTGCCCGCTGCGATCGAGGAAGAACGCGCCTCAGCGCCAGACCGGCGCTAGCGCGCTAGTTCACCCAGTCGGCGATGAAGATGTTAGTATCGCCGGGCTTGGCGTTGAAGCGGTTGGAACCCCACACCAGCTTGGTCCCGTCTGAATTGAACATCGGGAACCCATCGAACTCTTCGTGAAAGGTGATGCGCTGCAGTCCCGTCCCATCGAGGTTGATCACGTAGAGGTCGAAGTTTCGACTGCGTGGTTCATGCATGTTGGACGAGAAGATCACCCTGAGGCCATTGGGGAAGAAATAGGGCGCGAAGTTGGCGGCGCCGTTGTCCGTGAGCTGCCGCTTGTTCGAACCGTCGGCGTCCATCACGAAGATGTCGAGACGTGTGGGCCGGATCAGATTCTGCTTGAGTAGGCGCTGGTAGTCCGCTTTCTCCGCCTCCGCTTCGGGGTGGTAGGCCCGGTAGATGATCCTGGTGCCGTCGTAAGAGAAAAACGGGCCGCCATCGTAACCCAGCTCGTTCGTCAGCCGCTTCAGGTTGCCCCCGTCGGCGTCCATGCTGTAAATGTCGAGGTCTCCGTCACGGACCGATGTGAAGACGATCTTCTTTCCGTCGCGCGAGATGGTCGCTTCGGCATCGTAACCCGGCGTGTCCGTCAGCCGCGTGAGATTACCGCCGCGCCGGTCCGCGATGAAGATGTCGTAGGACGGATACAGCGCCCAGACATAGCCCTGCGAGTAATCCGGCGGTGGCGGACAGCTCTCGCCCCCCAAGTGCGTCGACGAGTAGAGGATGTTCGCACCGGAAGGAAAGAAATAGGCGCAGGTGGTGCGCCCCCGCCCCGTGCTTAGGAGCTGCAGCTCACCGCCTGAAATCGGCAGCGTGAAGATCTGGTCGCAGCCGAATTCTCCGTGAGTCGACTGCAGGATCAGCTGGCGGTCGTCGGCGGAGAAGTACGCCTCCGCGTTCTCGCCTCCGAACGTGAGCTGTCGTGCGTTCTGCAGGTGGACTTCCTCGGGCAACAGGAACTCTGGCGCCGCCGCGGCGTCGGGGTCGGCCTCCCGCGGTTGGCAGGCCAGGCTCAGCCCGGCGAGGAGAATGATCGGAACAGAGACGAGACGGCTCAGGACAAAGCCTCCTTGATAATGTTCTCGATTTGCGGCACCAGATCGTCCCAGCTGGCCGAGGCCGCCTTGGTCACGGTGACGAAGTCGTCGGCGATCAACAACGATTCCACGCCATCCAGAGCGAAGAGTCTGCTCGCCAGCGGGTCATCTTTGGCTGTGTCCGGGTCGAAGTAGGACACGCTGGACGTACCCTCCACCAATGTGCGGTCGACGGTGAACTTGGCCGCGTTGGGGTTGGGTGTGCCCTGAACGGTGATTTGCGGATCCACCATGGCGTCTCCTTTCGCCCCGGAGATGCTACCGCGCCGGGAAGTTAATCGCTCAGGGGCGCGCGAGACAGTCCTGTAAAGTGCTGAGGGCGAAGTCGAGCTGTGACTCCGCGATCGTCAGAGGTGGTGAGAGGCCGATGACGTTGGCGTCGGGCCCGTCCACCAGCAGGATCAGCCCCTCGCGCAAGGCGGATCGGACGATTCGGGCTGCCGCCAACGGGTCGGGTGCCCCGGTGTCCGGCCGGACCAGCTCGATCGCAGCCAGGAGCCCGCGTCCGCGCGCGTCGCCTACCGCGGGGAGCCGCGAGCGGAGTCCCAGGAGTTCTTGCCGGAGCCGTTCGCCGAGCCGGGCGGCACGGTCCACGAGTTGTCGCGACTCGATCTCTTCGATCTGGGCGAGCGCCGCGGCGCATGCGGGTGGGTGACCGAGGAAGGTGCTGGTATGGATGGCGGCCCCGCCGCTTTCGGGCCAGGCCGCCATGACTTCCGGGCGTCCGATGCAGGCCGAGAAGGGGAAACCCCCGGTGAGCGCTTTCCCGACACAGAGAAGGTCGGGAGCCACCGCTTCGTGGTCGCAGGCGAACCAGCGTCCGGTCCGGCCGAATCCGGTGTAGATCTCATCGAAGATGAGCGTCACGCCAAAGCGATCGCACAGATCACGCAGGCCACGGAGAAAGCCTTCGGGTGGGATCACGGTCCCGCCACGTCCCTGGATCGGTTCGACGATCACGGCGCCGATCTGCTGCTTGCCGGACTCGAGCCGAGCGGACACGATCTCGAGTGCGGCGCTGGCGAGATCATCTTGACCGCGAAGCTGCTGGGGCGGCCGGAAGGGGTTCGGGAACGGCACGCGTACCGTGGGAAGTCCGAGCTGATCCTGGAAAGGCTCGCGGAACAGACGTCCGTCTGTGACCGCTAACGCCCCGTAGGTCAGACCGTGATAGGCGCCGCTGAAGCAGAGGACCCCGGGCCGCCCGCTAGCGAGTCGGGCGGTCTTGAGTGCTGCCTCGACGGCCTCGGCGCCGGAGCTGGCCAGGATACTCCGGCTCAGTCCGGACGGCGCAATCGACGCAAGCCGCTCGAGGGTTGCCGTCTTGATCTCCGGGGGATGCACATCTCCCAGCCCGTGCGCCAGACGTTCGAGCTGAGCCTGGGCCGCCGCGATGACGCGCGGGTTGCGATGCCCGCCGGCCGCCACCCCGAAGCCTGCCGTGAGGTCGATGTAGACGTTACCGTCCACGTCCAGCACGTTGGAGCCGCGGGCCTCGCGCCAGAAGATCGGGCCGTCGTCGGACACGAAGGTGATGTTAGGTGACTCGTGCTCTCTCAGTCGCGCGGCGAGCAGGCGTGACTGAGGGCCCGGCGGCGGGACGGCGATGTGCGGAAGGAGGTCGCCGTCGGAAAGTTGGTTCATCTTCGAGCGGCCGGCGTCCCCCGGCTAGACTTTGCTGTTGGGGGTCGAAGCCGTCTCGGTTCCATCGTCGAGAAGCGTGATCTCGAAGTCACCGAAAATCTCCGGCGCCTCATTTTGCAGAACGCGTAATACGGCGATCGCCAAAGTGCGGATTTCGGCGTCGGCGGTGGGCGCGGCCCGGAGTTCGACGAAGTGACGCCAGGCTCGCGCGTTGGCGGTCACGACGATCTTCGTCTCAGCCGAGTTGGGCAAGACCACTCGGGCGGCCTGACGGGCGCGCTTGCGCCGCAAGGTGGCCTTCGGTTCGTCGGCGACTTGCTCGGTGACCTGCTCCAGCAGCTTGCGATACGATTCGAGCGCGCTCTCGCAGGCTTCTTTCCAAAGGTCGAATGCGCGGGTACCCTCCTCGATCTCCGGCGGCAGGACGAAGCCGATGTCCGACTCGTCGACGTAACGCTGGGAGAGCTGGGAGTAGCCGAAGCCGGCCCGGTGTCGCACCAGCTCGTGGGTCAGCGCCCGGGAGACGCCTTCGAAAAGGAAGGTGAACACGGCGTGTTCGAGAACGCTGCCGTGTTTGGTCTGCAAGAGATTCGCCAGGTACTCCTTGTTGTTGGTGCGGCCCTGAATGGTCTTGTGACCCCCGATGACCCGTACGTCTTTGCCGAAGCTGAGATAGCAAAGCCGACCCGCGAATTCGACGAGTTGCTGGGGAGCGTTGTCGGTGTCGCTGCTCCAATCGATATCGGGGTGGCCGAGAAACTGCTGACGGGCCAACAACGTAACCTTCGGCTCGCGGATAATCTCCATGTCATCGATTCGTAAAGGTTGCGCGATTCGCAGCGGTCCTTGCCGCGGCTCAACGGCGTCGCCACCAGGCGGTGAACAGGAGCCCCAGCGCGGTACCGGCGATCGCGCTCACCCAAAGCACGCGGCCTTCGGGCATGACGACCGTTCCCGCGTCTCCCGCCGTGGACGCGGCCGGCGCCGGTTGCTTCACGGTGACTTCGGGGGCGCCGGACTCGCTGGCTCGCACCTGCTTCTGCGCTCCACAATCGGGGCAGCGCCCGCGACCCGCCTCCCGGTCGGAGCGGCTGCTGAAAGCGAGCGGTGCTCCGCACGCCTCGCAGCTGATCTCCAACCGGAGCGGCTCGATCAGCGCGTAGAACTTCGAGCGGGAGACCCCCAGTTCCTCCGCCAGATGGCCGGCCGGGCGGCTGGTGTGCCAGTAGAGCTGGTTGGCTTTGGCCGCGAGTCGGCTCGAGTTTTGTTCAGGCATAAGCAGCTCTCGACGACCCGGTTCTCAGGCTAAGGTGCTGTTCGTCCCGGCGGAATGTAAGTTGGGCGTGCCGGGGGCGGCAAACGCGGGAGGTGGTATGGCCGAGGTGCGAAAGTATCGTGCGGTGCGGGCGATCGTTCGTCCGGACCGGCGCGACGAATACCTCCAGCGGTGGCGCCAGTACGCTCAGGCGGCGCAGGTGGTGGGTGCGCAGGTACACTTGTACGAAGATCAGGTGCTGCCCGGCCGCTTCTTGGAGTTGAGCGAGCACGTAGCCGCCGCGGGGATGGAGGGTGAGCTGGAGCGGACCTTGCGGGCGGCGGAGCTGCATCGCTGCTGTGTGCGACGTGAAGGCGATGAGATCCTTTATCGTCCCGTTGTGTTCGAAGACTGAGGCGAGCAAGGCGGCGATTACCGCGGTGACCGCTCGATCAAACGGTCACCAGTTATAGACGGTCCAGCGGCGGCACTCGTCGTTGCTGCAGATCAGCCGGACCCGAAAAGGCGAGTCGCCGTTGCTGGGTGATTGGTGCTCTTCGACGAGCCGCACCGTCTTGGCTCCACAGACCGGGCAGCCCGGCTCGCCGCCCGGAATCGGGTTTCCGCGGTCGGCCTCTTCCAGCTTGGCGGCTTGAGCGGCCGGGTAAAGCGGACCCGCGTCATCTTGAGAGATCATAACGTCTTTTCGAACCTGCATGCCTGAAGCGGATCTATACGAACTTGCCGAACGCTATCGGCCTGAGTTTCCGATCTTTCGCTCGGCGGTCTACCTGAACTCTTGCTCACTGGGCGCTCTCTCCCAGCGTAGCCGGGAAGCGCTGAATCGCTTTGCCGACCTTTGGGATCGCTTTGGCGCAGCCGCCTGGTACGACCACTGGCTCGAGGCCGCTCAGGTTGTTCGCGCCTCCTTCGCGCGGCTGATATCGGCGGACGAGTCGGAAACCGCGCTGGCGGCGAGCATCTCAGCGGCCCTGACCTCGATCGTCAGCGCGATCGATCTCGAGCAGCGTCCCCGCGTCGTGACGACCGAGCTCGACTTCCCGACCGTCATCTACCAATTCCTGGCCCGGCGCCGCCTCGGAGTCGAGCCTGTGGTCCTGAAGTCTCCCGACGGGGTCAGCGTGCCCGTCGAGGCCTTCGCTGCGGCGATCGACGAGCGAACTGCGCTCGTGGCGACCTCTCACGTCTATTATACGACCGGCGCGATCCAGGACGTCGGCGCCATAGCCCGGCATGCCCGGGCCATGGGCGCCCTCTGCCTGGTCGACGCCTATCAATCTACGGGCCAACTTCCCGTGGATGCCAGGGAGCTTCAAGCTGACTTCTTGCTCAGCGGCTCGTTGAAATGGCTGCTGGGGGGACAGGGTCTGGCCTATATCTTCGTGCGGCGCGAGCTTTGCCGGCGCTTGGAGCCCACGGCGGTGGGGTGGTTCGGAGCCGAGGACCAGTTCGCCTTCGACGTGGGGGCCCTGCGGCTGCGCCAGGACGCCCGGCGCTTCGAGCTCGGCACTCCGGCGGTCCCGACGCTATACACGGCGCGGGCCGGGTTGGAGCTGGTGCAGGAGGTCGGCATCGAGCGGATCCGCCGGCGTGTGGCTTCGCTGGCCGACGATCTGTGGCGACGCGCTCGATCGGCTGGGCTTCGCATCCGCGGCGCCTCCGAGCCGGCGGCCCGCTCGGCGATCGTAATGATCGAGAACACCGAGCCTGAGGCGGCGGTGCGACGGTTGGGGGAGGCGGGCGTGATCGCCGATTACCGCCCCGGGGCGGTGAGGCTTTCGCCGCATTTCTACAACACGACCGAGGACAACGCGCGGGCGATCGAAGTTCTGGAGCGTCGGCCCGGAGTCGGGGGCAGCCGTTGATCGCCCGCCTCGCGTGCCCATACCTTACAGGTACGCCGCGTATGATCCTGTCGGGCGGGCCCCGAAGTCCGAACGTGGCGGCGTGGATCGCAGCCATGTCAGCGACCCAGTTTGTGGCCATGAAGGGATCTAGGAAATGTCGAAGTACTTCACCGTAGACGAAGCCAAGAAGACGCTTCCTCTGGTGCGCCGAATCGTGACGGACATCGTCTCCACCCACCGGTCGATGCTCGAGCGGTTGAGTGACTTGCGCGAGCAGGATACGGAGAGCCCCGCAAGCGCGGGACGCCGCCGCGCGCTCGAGAGAGAGATCGAGGAGCTGGCCGAGACAGTGAACCGGTTCATCGGCGAGCTGGATGAGATCGGCGCACTGTTCAAAGGGTTCGAAGAGGGGTTGGTCGATTTCTACTCGACGCTGGACGGGCGACCCATCTTTCTCTGCTGGAAGCTGGGCGAGGAGTCGATCGAGTGGTGGCACGATCTGGATGCCGGCTACGCGGGTCGTCGGCCGTTGCCGGCGCATCTTCTGAATGTGTGAGGATAGAACTAGATGAAGTTGAAACTAGAAGACGGAGCGAACGGTCCCTCGGTGCGTTTCGAGGGTCGAATTCTCTTCCTGACCGAAGATCCCGAACTCATCCGCCAGCAGCTGGCGGGCGAGGATCTGGACTGGGATCCAGCGATGAAGCTGCGTGATGACGTATCGACGGACGAGATCACGCCGGGCTGGGTTTGCTATCACTACGATGAGAAGCTGGGCGAGTATCCGTATGTGGGGCTCGAGTGCCAGGGCGAGCGCCCTGTCGGTCGAAACGCTGTGAAGAACGGTGGGTTTGTCGCCTGCGTGTCAGGAAAGCGTCGTGGCAAGGGATCGAGCCGCGAGGCGTCGCCGTTCGCGGAGTTGATGGCGGGGATCCGCGTAGTCATCGCCGAGAACATCGAGCGTATCTATCGAGAGAACTGCCAGAACCTCGGACTGCTGACTTCGACCGACTTCGATCTGGTTACCCGCATTCGGGCTGGCGAGTCGATACCGCTGCGCGAGTTCACCGAAGAGGCGGATCCGATCACCCGAGAAATCATCGAGCGAGGCGGCCTGTTCGCCTATAACAAGGCGCGACGGATAGGCGGGGTCACGCCGCCGCTGCCGAAGAGGTCCGCCGGCCGGCCGATGACGGTGGCGGAGAAAATCCTCGCCCGCCACTGGGTCACAGACCTGTCCAAGGAAGCGCTCGGGGTCCCTGCCGTGGGACCTGGCGATACGGGCTTCGTCAAGACAGATGTGCGTTTTTCGCACGAGTACGTGACGCCGATGGCGGCCGGCCTCTACGAACAGTACGCGCCCGAAGACGATATCCGCGACAAGAAGTCGGTTCTACTGTTCCGTGACCACCTCGCCATGCTCGATCTGGTGATGCCGGAGGAAAAGCGGAAGCAGGGTCTGCTCGATCTAGCCGGCGGCCTGGCGAAGAAGCAGCGCGAGTTCGCCGCGGCCCAGGGTCTTCGGCTGCATGGCGATTTGAAAGACCGCAAAGGTTCAGAGGGGATCTGCCACACGATCGTCTACAGCACGCACGCGCTCCCCGGTCAAGTCATCGTGGGTAGCGATTCCCACACGCCCCACTCGGGTGCGGTGGCGACGGTGGCGTTTGGGGTGGGATCGACGGCGATCGCCAACGCCTGGGTGACACAAGACGTGCGGCTCGAGGTCCCCGAAACCGTGAAGATCCATATCGTCGGCGAGAAAGCCGAGAACGTGACGGCCAAGGACATGGTATTGGAGGTGCTACGTCACTCTTACGTGAAACAGGGCCGCGCTCTGGCCAGGGTTCTCGAGTGGGTCGGACCGGCCGTCGCCGCCCTGTCGGTGGACGAGCGGGCCACGCTGACCAACATGTCGGCGGAGATCGGAGCATTCACCGGGATCTGCGAGGCCGATGAAAAGACGGTCGAGTTCCTGGTCGAACGCCGTGGCATGGCACGAAAGGAAGCAGAGCGGCTCTGCGCGGGGTTGAGCAGCGACCCCGGCGCCGAGTACGTGCACACGATCGAGGTCGACGCGTCGAAGCTACGGCCGATCGTCGCCACGCCGGGTGATCCCGGCAACGGCGTCTTCGTGGACGAGCTGGACGGTCCGGTAGACGTCGACATCGTCTACATCGGCTCCTGCACGGGTGCGAAGTGCGAGGACATGGACATGTACGCCCGTGTGTTCCGAATCGCCCGGGACGAAGGGCGCGGGATTTCGAGCCACGTGACCTGCTATATCCAGATGGGCTCGCTGGACGTGGAAGAGCACTGCCGTCGAAAGGGCTATCTGGATCTGTTCAGCGAGGTGGGAGCCCGCCTGCTGGCGCCCGGGTGCGGGGCCTGCATCAACGCCGGTCCCGGCGTCAGCATATCAGCGGAACAGGTGACGATCTCGTCGATCAACCGCAACTTCCCGGGCCGCAGCGGCCCGGGCAAAGTCTACCTGGGCAGCCCCTACACGGTGGCGGCGAGCGCGCTGGCGGGCCGGATCGTCGCCTGGCAGCCGGAGGGTGCGTAGCGCGAGCCGCCGCACCGGACTGGCTTCACGGGGGTCTGCTTCCAGGCCTGAGCTTGGAGGTAGGCCCCGGTTTCATCCTGGAGAACGAATGCACTCTCGCCTTCTCGTGCCCGGCCGTCCAGGCGCCTGGTACGCAACCCTTTTCAGCAGATCCGTGTCATACATTCGGAAGCGGTGCAGCGGGTACTGAGCTAGGAGACCAGTGCGAGATCGTCAGCTTGTCACCAGGGCTCTGGACGGCGATCCGGCGGCGGAACGCGAGCTGTACGACACGCACGTCGACCGTGTCTACCGGCTGGCGTTCCGGATGACCGGGGATGACGACCTGGCTCAGGAGTTCACCCAGGAGACCTTCGTCCGTGCCTTCGACCGCCTCCGGCAGTTCCGAGGCGAGGCGGCGTTGTCGACATGGCTGCACTCGATCGCACTGTCGGTGGTCTACAACGGCATGCGGAAGATCAAGCGGTTGAACGAGCGCCAGGTTGACCTCAAGGAGACACGTGAGATGGGGCGCGTCCCCAGCGGTGCAGATCCAGACCTGAAGCAGCGGCTGGGCGCGGCCATCGCCGCGCTACCCTGGGGTTATCGGACGGTATTCGTCATGCACGATGTCGAGGGATACAAGCACGAGGAGATCGCGGCGGCGTTAGGCGTTCGCCCCGGAACCTCAAAGGCACAGCTCTCACGGGCGCGTGCCAAATTGAGAGAGGCCCTCGCCGATTTCGCCGAGGAGTGGGCGTCATGAGCGACGACCGGTTCGACGAGCTGTTGAAGGACGCGGCGCAAAGCTACAACCCGCCGCCGGAAACGCCGCGCCAGCTCATGTGGGCGCGGATCGAGGCGATCCGCCGCGAGCGGGCGCAGCGGCGGCGGCAGCTTCGCATCCTCTATTCCCCCTGGACACGCTGGGGTCTGGGCCTGGCGGCGGCGCTGGCGATCGGCATCGGCATCGGGCGCCTCACCATCGATTCAGGGCCGGAACCCCAGCCGCGCCTTGCCGCGCCGCAGCCTGAAAGCCGCGGCGGTCCGCCGGCGCCCAAACGTCTGGCCTACCGGCTGGCGACGACGGAGCACCTCAGCCGGGCGGAGGCTTTTCTGGTGTCTTTTCGCGGGGCACCGGGAGCCGAAGCGACGGAGGAGTTCTGGTCGGGCGCTCTGGATCTTCTGTCCAGTACTCGTCTGCTGATGGATTCACCGGCGGCTGAAGATCCGTTGTTCGGAGAACTGCTCAGCGAGCTCGAGCTGGTGCTGGTGCAGATCGCGCAGCTCTCCTATCAGCGCCGGCCGGGCGATCTGGAGTTGGTAACGGAAGGATTCGAGAACAGCGGACTGCTGACCAAGCTGCGAGCGGCGATCCCGGCGGGGCCGGCGGTTGGAATAGAAGGAGCATCGTGATGTTTGAGTTGAAGGGGTGGTCGTTGATTGCGGTGGGCGTTTGCCTGGCCGTGAGCGTCGCCGACGCGCAGGCCAGTACGCAAAGAGCGCGAAGCGGCGGACCCTACGGGCTCGCACTCGAAGCAGCGCATCCACAGGATCCTGCGGACTCGCTCTACCGCGCGGCCGTTCAGCGACTGAACCAGGATGAGTATCGCCGGGCGGCGGAGATGTTCGCGCGGATCCAGGCACGTTATCCGCGCTCGAACTACGCCGCACAGGCGCTGTACTATCAGGCCTTCGCGCTCTACCGAAACGGCCGGGAAGAGGATTTGCGGGCCGGGCTCGATGCGCTGCGGTTGCTGCAGGAGCGCTACGCTGACGCTTACAGATCTCTGAGCGAGGCCCAAACTCTCTCCGCGCGGATTCAGGGTGAGTTGGCGCGACGTGGGGACTCGCGCGCCGCGGAGGACATCGCCCGCCGGGCCGGGGAGATCAGGGACCGGGTTCGCCCGGAGCGCCAGGGCCAAGCTTGCCAGGGTGAGGACGAGATGCGACTGGCCGCACTCAACGCGTTGCTGCAGATGAGCTCGGAGAGGGCGCTGCCAATCATCGAAAAGGTGCTGGCCAACCGGGACGACGATCCCTGCTCGGTCGCGTTGCGGCGCAAGGCCGTCTTCCTTCTGGCTCAGCATGTGCGCGAGGAGAACCTGGACCTGCTGCTCGACCTGGTTCGGAACGATCCAGATCGGGAGGTCCGCTCCCAGGCCGTCTTCTGGTTGTCAGAGGTGCCGGGCGATCGCACCGTCAGCGCGCTCGAGCAGATCCTGCGCGAGTCGGATGATCTGGAGCTACAGAAGAAAGCGATCTTCGCGCTCTCTCAGTCAGGCGGCGAGCGCGCTAGCCAGGTGATACGGGACTACGCGCTGCGCGACGAGGCACCGCTGGAGCTACGCGAGTCGGCGATCTTCTGGATCGGCCAGGGACAAGCCGAGACGAGCGGACGCTTTTTGCGGGAGCTGTACGGACGCACGAGCGATCCGAAGCTTCGCGAGAAGGTGATCTTTTCGCTGGCGCAGCTGGGTGGCCGCGAGAACGCGCGCTGGCTCTTGGATCGCGCCGTGGACACGAATGAACCTTTACAGGTCCGGAAATTGGCGATCTTCTGGGCTGGGCAAGCCGGTGTTTCCATCGACGAGCTGTCCGGACTGTACGACCGGGTGCCCGATCGTGAGATCAAGGAGCAGCTGATTTACACTCTGTCGCAGCGCAGCGAGCCGGCGGCGGTCAACAAGATGCTGGATATCGCGCGCAAGGAGACGGAGCCCGAGTTGCGCAAGAAGGCGATCTTTTGGCTTTCGCAGTCGGACGATCCGCGCGTCGTTGAGCTGTTGATGGAGCTGATCGAGGGCAGATGAGGGCGCGGGCGTTGATCGTGGTGGTCCTGGCCGCGGCCGGGCTGGTCCCGGCGTCGGTGGCCCGAGCCCAGTCGATCGCCGACCGCGTCGATGAGGTGCGCGACGGTAAGGTCCGCATGAGCTTCGCCGCCCGGGCCGGCGTGTGTGGAGACGGCCGTGGAGGCATCTCCACAAGCGGCTTCGCCAGGATGAGACGGTCGAGCGACGATTGGGAGAGCGACTGCGAGCCCGGCCCGGTTCGGCTAGTGTTGCGGATTCGTGAAGGCGGCGTGAAGGCAATCGAGACTTACGTGGGGGGGCGCTGGCGGTCAGCGGGAAAGGGCACCACGGACCTCGGGGTCGTGTCGGCACCGGGAGCTGCCAGATATCTGCTGGCCTTGGCCCGACGCTCGGAAGCTGGCGTGGGCAAAGATGCGATATTGCCGGCGATTCTTGCGGACAGCGTCATGACCTGGCCGGTTCTGCTGGAGATCGCACGGGATGGGACTGTAGCGCCAAGCACACAGAAGAGCGCCGTGTTCTGGCTGGGTCAGGCCGCCGGCGAAGCGGCGACTGCCGGTCTGACCGAGGTCGTGGAGGACGAGTCGGGCGATTTGGAAATTCGCAAGACCGCGGTCTTCGCCCTCTCCCAACGCCCCGGCCGCCAGGGGGTGCCGGCGTTGATCGAAATCGCCCGTGATAACCCCAACCCCGTTCTGCGCAAGCAGGCCTTCTTCTGGCTCGCGCAATCGGACGATCCCCGCGCCCTCGCGCTGTTCGAGCAGGTGTTGACCGGCAAGTACTAGGCGCCGCTGGCGAGACTAAGGCGCCACCACCCAAGGATCGGGTTCGAGCAGCAGACGCTCGCTTTGACGGGCGAAGTCAGCCTCGAGCAGCGACAGGGGGTCGAGGTGAGCCCCACGCAGATAGACCGCCCAATGTAGATGAGGCCCCGTGACCCGGCCGGTGGCACCGACTCGCCCGATCAGTTGGCCCTTCTCTACCCACTCGCCGTTGTACACCAGACGCTCGGACAGGTGGAAGTAGGCGGTATAGAATCCGAGACCGTGGTCTAGGTAGACGGCTTGACCGCTGTAGAACAGGTCGTATGAGAGGGCGACGCGCCCGCTGTTCGAAGCGTAGACGGGATCTCCCGTGTCGCCGTCGATGTCGTGGCCCGTGTGCCGGCTGCGAAGCTCGTTGTTGAACAGCCGACGCTGTCCGTAGGGGCTCGTGGTTGGGCCCTGGAGGGGTAGGAAGAAGGCACCTTTCCAGAGCGGCGTGGGGCTGACCTCTCGCAACGCGGCGCGGACCAGCTCGCGCTCGCGGCGGATCCGCTCCAGCGTCCGCGCGTCGGGGGCGGTGAAGCGTCGAGCGACACTGAGCCGGGTGGCGGGAAAGTTGCGCGTCTCGACGCGCAAGCTCAACACTTGCGAGGTTCGTGTCCCATCGATCAAGGTGACGTCCACCTCAATCGGGACTTCCGCCTTTCCAATGGGCGCCGCGACCAGCCCGAGGTAGCCGCCCCCGCGCAGAGGTGCTAAAGGGATCGGTCGCTCGCCGGTTCGCGCACGGGCTTCGAAGAGCGGCTGGCCCCGCGGTGAGGGCTCGATGATCAGAACCGTGAGCGTTCCTTCGGCCGGCTCGATCGGCGTCCAGCGCAAGCGGGGCGGCAAGGCGCCGGGCGGCGCGATGTTCAGCGGCCCTTCCGCGAAGCTGATGATCTCGAGTTGCGGCGCGCCCGGCGAAGCCACGGGAAGCGGCGGAGGAGGTGGCGCCTTGGCACAGGCGACGAAGAGCGCCGCGGCCGGCGCTGCAGCCAGTCGTCTGAGCGTCAGCGCCGCACGCCTGCCCCTTATGGGCAACCGCGTTTCGTCAGCGACCCGTGCCATCGTCGCGTTCCCTTCGAGATCAGCGTTCACGTGCGTTGCCCGTCATCCGAAATCACCTGAGCATCGAGAAAGCGAAGCACTCTGGAATTGAACTGTTGCGGATGCTCCAGGTTTGAGACATGGCCGGCGCCTTCGATCAGCTCGAACGCGGCGCCGGCGACGAGGGCGGACCAGGCGCGCGCCTCGTCGGGCGGCGTGAGCTGATCATGAGCGCCAGCCAGGACGAGGGTGGGAACGGATATGTGCGGGAGCAAGGGGCGCGAATCGCCCCGGCCTGCCAGCGCCGCGAGGGCGTGATCGATGGCCGCCAGCGCGGCCGAACCCATCATCGCACGCAGTCGCCGCTCCACTTGGGGCCGCTGGTCGCGCGTCTCGGGCGACAGCAGCTTGGGAAGCAGCTGCTCCACAAGGGTTTCAACACCCTCTTCTCGGGCGAGCGCGGCCATCTTGGAGCGGTTGGCCCGTGCCTCGGGGCCGTCGGGGTCGGGGCGGGTGTCGGCCAGGATGAGAGCGCCGACCCGCGGCGCGTGGCGGCGATAGAACTCGAAGGCCACGTAGCCGCCCATCGACAGGCCTCCGATCACGGCGCGCTCGATGCCCAGGCTCTCCAACAGCTCGCCGATGTCGTCGGCGAGGCGTGCCAACGTGTAAGACCCGGAAGAGAGCTGGGAGCCGCCGAAGCCCCGGAAGTCGGGGGCGATCACGCGATAGCGATCCGCCAGCGCCTCGAGCTGCGGTTTCCACATCTCCGAGGTGAAGGGAAAACCGTGCAGCAGGACGATCACGCCGGGCCCAACGCCCTCGTCGCGGAAGGTGATCTCGAGCGCCCCTTCGTCGATCGTCAACGTGGGCATCAGGCTCCTTTGGGTTGCGGCTGACCGGTCGTACGGTGGCTGACAGAACCAGTCGGCTGAACATGCGCAGGAGTCGGCAGCGTCACAAGATTGATCGAAAGCCCTGCCGTGAATAGCTTGTGGTGAACGCGAGCTGGCGAGTCGGTGCCCGCCTGAGAGAGGCGGTAGCTCGACCCCGGCCAGGCCCCAACCGAAGTGAGACGAGTATGGTCAGCGAGGACCAGGTCAGAGAGGCGCTCAAGCAGATCGAGGACCCCGAGATCGGGCTCAACATCGTGGATCTCGGCCTCGTGTACGACATCGATGTCGAGGGCGGCACGGTCAACGTCCGCATGACGCTCACCAGCCCCGGCTGTCCCGTCGGTCCCCAGATTCTCAACGGGTCCAAGATGGTGGTTCAGGATCTGGAGGGTGTCGAAGAGGCCAACGTCGAGCTGGTGTGGGAGCCCTTCTGGACCCCTGACCGCATCAACCCCGAGTATCGCGCCATCCTGAACCTTTAGCCCGGCGACTCGTCGCGCGACTAACGAGCGGACGGACGGCCGTCGCAAGGCCGGGCGCCTACCTTCGGGCCCACCAGCGGAGCAGGCGGGGGATCCACCCGTCGCTGAACTTCTCACGATAGTAGCCGTCGGCGGCACGCCGCAGACCTTCGGGCCAGGTGGGGTACACGTGCACCATTTGTGAGAGGCCGCCGACCTTCACGCCGGCGCGCATGGCCAGCGCCACTTCGTGGATCAGGGCGTCGGCCTGGCTCCCGAGGATATGCCCGCCCAACACTCGGCCCCGCGCGTCGGTGACCAGTTTGACCAGCCCGCGCGCGTCACGATCGGTGATCGCACGGTCGAGGTCGTCCAGCACATACCGATAAACCCCGATGCGGTCGCCGTGTCGCTCCCGTGCCTCCGCTTCGGTCAGCCCCACACGGGCCAGGGTAGGGTCGGTGAAGGTGGCCCACGGTACACGGGAGTAGTCGGCACGGGCCGGGAACGGAAAGAACATGTTGCGAACCAGCAGACGCGCCTGATAGTCCGCCACGTGCGTAAAGAAGAGCTTCCCGGTGACGTCGCCCGCCGCCCAGACCCCGGGGGCCGTGGTTCGTAGCCGCGCGTCTACCCGCACCGCGCCCCGCTCGTCGAGGGCGACGCCGGCCTCTTCCAGCCCCAGCGACGCGGTATGCGGCAGTTTGCCCGTGGCGACGAGCAGCTGATCACCGCTGACCCGCTCGCCGGTGCCATCGGGGCGGGCCAGGACCAGCTCCGTCGCTTCGCCGTTGCGGGCGGCACCGACGGCCTTGTGGCCGAGCAGGAAGCGGACACCTTCCGCTTCCATCATTTCCCGTAGCAGCCCCGAGAGTTCGCGGTCCTCACGCGGGAGGATTGCGTCGGCGAGCTCGATGACAATCACCTCGGATCCGAGGCGGTTGAAGATCTGCGCGAACTCGAGCCCGATGGGGCCGGCTCCCAACACCAGCAGCCGCCGCGGCTGGCGGTCCAGCTCCAGGATGGTCTCGTGGGTCAGGTATCCGGCCTGATCGAGACCCTCGATGGGCGGGACCAGAGGACGGGATCCCGTGGCGATGACGACGCGCTTCGTGGGGAGCACGTCATCGTCGACCGCCACGCGGTCGGGCCCTAGCAATCGGGCCGTGCCCTGGATCGTCTGCACGCCTTTTCGCTCGATGGTCGCGGGATCGTCGTGGGGCTGGATGCGAGCAATGACGTCGCGCATGCTGCGCATGACTTGGGAGAAGTCGACCGAGATCTCGGTGGCCGGCAGACCCGCCGCCGCGGCGGTCCGCGCATCATAGACGGTCTGGGCGCTGCGAATCAGAGCCTTGCTGGGCACGCAACCGGTCCACAGGCACTCGCCGCCGAACCGGTCCTTCTCGATCAGCGCGACCCGCACGCCGAGCAACCCAGCCCCCGAGGCGGTCACGAGGCCGGCGGCGCCGGCTCCGATCACAACAACGTCATAGGGCTCGTCTTGGCGACGCCGAATGTTCATGGTTTCGTTCCTGGGCGTGATGTCCCGGGTCGCGGCTCGTCTGGTCCAACGCTAGTCGGTAGGGTGAGGTTTTGAGCGCGGCGACCAGCCGCTCAGAATTCCTCGCAGGCGATTCTCTCCGAAATAGTGGCGATCCCCAGCGCTGAGGTCGAGTTGCCGACGTACAGCTCGCAGCGCTCCGGCGATCGCTCGATCTCGTTCCAGGCGGACCAGCCCTGAGGCGAGGAGTCGGTGATGTTAATGGTGCTCTTGGGGCTGGGCTCGATGTCCACCAGGCTGATGTCGTTGGCGTAGGTCTGGTAGAGCCGGTAGTACAACTCCTGGGCGGTGGCGGTGTTGCGCAGGTCGTGGATCATCGTGGCCCGCAGCGCCTTCTCATAGGACTTGTTGTACTTACCCACCGCGATGACCACCAGGACCGCGATCAGCGCCAGCACGGTCATGATCTCGACGAAGGTGAATCCACCTCGCCGTTCAGGCCTTCGAGATTTGCGCCAGATTCCCATCTCTCCTCACAACCCTCATGCGGGGGGACGTTTGGGCGGGACTCGGCCAGGCACGTGCGGTCCTTGCCGATGGGCCCCTGAACGGGTAGAATCGGGCGATAACTCACCCGACAGGGTAGTGCCAATTTAGCAGGAACCGCGGGTCGTTCAAGCTTCCGGGGGAGTGGATGCACATACTCGAGAAGTGCCGCAACTTCACGCGTGCCCGTGAGGTCATGGCGGCGGGTTACTATCCTTATTTCGTGCCGATCGAGCGCAGCAGCGACACCGAGGCCTACGTCAACGGTGAGCGCAAGATCATGGTCGGCTCGAATAACTATATGGGGCTCACCCACCACCCCTGCGTGATCGAGGCGGCCCAGGCCGCGCTCAAGAAATACGGGAGCGGCTGTACGGGCAGTCGGTTCCTGAACGGCAACACGGACTTGCACGAGCGGTTGGAGGTACGGCTGGCCGAGTTCGTCGGCACCGAAGCAGCGCTGGTGTTCAGCACGGGCTATCAGACGAACCTGGGCGTCATCGGGACATTGGTGGGGCGGAACGACAAGGTCTACCTGGACAAATTGGACCACGCCAGCATCGTCGACGGCAGCCGGCTGTCCTACGGCGAAGTGGAGCGATTCAAGCATGGTGATCTGGTCGGTCTGAGACGCCTGTTCGAGTCGGAGCGCGCCTCCGGGCGGAACGACGTCGGGCGCATGGTCGTGGTGGACGGCGTGTTCAGCATGGAGGGCGATATCGCCGATGCGCCGGCACTTTTGGAGCTATGTGAGGAGTTCGACGCGGTCCTGGTGCTCGATGACGCCCATGCTATCGGGTATCTGGGGCCGACGGGCGCGGGTACCGCCGAGTACCACGGGCTGGGAGATCGTGTCCCACTGACGATCGGGACGTTCAGCAAGTCGTTCGCCTCGATCGGGGGCTTTGTGGCGGGTCCCGAGCCGGTGATCCACTATCTGCGGCACCATGCGCGCAGCCTCATGTTCAGCGCCAGCATGCCACCCGCCTCGGTCGCGACCGTGCTGGCGGCGCTGGACGTGATCGAGAAAGAGCCGGAGCGGCGCGAACGGCTATGGCAGATCACCCACCGGATGATGGAAGGCTTTCGCAGCCTCGGCTTCGAGATCGGGCCAACCCAGACGCCGATCATCCCGATCATGGTCGGCCCGATGGAAAAGACCTTCGCATTCTGGAAAGCGGTCTTTGATGCCGGCGTGTTCACGAACCCGGTCATGCCGCCGGCGGTACCCGAGAACAGCTGCCGCCTGCGCACCAGTTACATCGCGACCCACACCGACGACCAGCTCGACTACGTGCTGGATACCTTCGGGAAGGTGGGCAAGGCGCTGGCCGTCATCTAGACCGCAGACGTTTTCCACCACGCGCACACCCAAGCGAGCCAATGAGCCTTGAAGTTCGACCCGTCGAGACACGGGGTGAGCGGAGAGCGTTCGTCCGCTTTCCCTGGCAGATCTACGCCGGGCGCTATCCCGCCTGGGTGCCCCCATTGCTGGTGGAGGAGCGCAAGCGCATCGACCCCAAGAACCCTTTCTTCGAGCACAGTGCGGTGCGGCTCTTCCTGGCTCAGCGGGACGGACAGCCGGTGGGCCGAATCGCGGCGATCGAGAATCGGCAGCACAACCGCTTCCATGAAGACAGGGTCGGCTTTTTCGGACTGTTCGAGTCGGTCAACGATCGTGGCGTGGCCGAGGCGTTGCTGGATGCGGCGGCCGAGTGGGTTCGCGGCCGAAACCTCGACCACCTTCGCGGACCTACCAACTTCTCGACCAACGAGGACTGCGGACTGCTGATCGACAACTTCGAGGACCCACCCTACGTGATGATGCCTTATAACCCTCCCTACTACGAGGAGCTGCTGACCGGTTGGGGGCTCACCAAGGTGAAAGACCTGCTCGCCTACCAGGGGCGACGAGAGGCGTTCGAGCACGGCCGCTTCAAAGGGCTCGAGCGGCTGATCCAGCGCTCCGGCGTCGATATCTGCGTGCGCTCTGTCGATATGAAGAGGTTCGATCAAGAAGTCGCACTCGTCCTCGATCTGTACAACGCGGCCTGGGAGCGCAACTGGGGCTTCGTGCCGATGACCGACGCCGAGGTCACGCACACGGCCAAACAGCTCAAGCCCGTGATCGACCCCGACCTGGCGCTTATCGGTGAGATCGATGGCGAGCCGGCCGGGTTCGCCCTCGCCCTACCGGATGTGAACCAGGCGATTCGCCACGCCAACGGCCGGCTCTTTCCCCTCGGCCTGCTTAAGCTGCTCTGGCACATGAGGCGCATCAACGGCATCCGCGTGATCACCCTCGGCCTCAAGCCGGAATATCGCCGCACCGGTCTCGCCTCGCTGTTCTACCTGGAGATCTTCAAGCGCGGCTCGGAGAAGGGCCACACCGTGGCGGAATGCTCCTGGGTCCTCGAGGACAACAAGGTCATGTGGGGGGCGATGGAGAAGTTGGGGTTCTGGCGCTACAAGACCTACCGTCTTTACGAGCGACAGCTGAGCGCCTGATGCTCGCACCGTCGGCACCGCGCCAGCTCCCTGCGAATCAACCATCCAGGCATGCCCGCTGAAACGGGGCGAGTGCTGATCACCGGAGGCACGGGCTTTGTCGGGAGCCACGTGGTCGATGTGGCGCTCGAACGTGGCTATCAGGTTCGCTGCACCGTCCGAGCTCAGAGCCGACTGCGCTGGCTGGAGGGCAAGCCGGTCGAGCTCACCCAGGCCGACCTCAGGGCAGGGGACGTCGCGGCCGCCGTCCAGGGGGTCGATGCGGTCATCCACTGCGCCGGCCTGACGCGTGGATCTCGGGATGCGCTGTTCGCCGCCAATCACGGCGGGACAATGGCGTTGCTAGACGCCTGCCTTCGGCAGCGAGAGCCGCCGCGCTTCGTTCTGTGCAGCAGCCAGGCCGCCGCCGGGCCGGGCACACTCCAGCGGCCGCGCCACGAAGACGATCCACCCGAGCCCACCAGCGACTACGGACACAGCAAGCTGGCGGCCGAGCGCGAGGTCGGGAGCCGCGCCGATCGGCTGGAGACTGTGGTGCTGCGCCCTGGGGCGGTCTACGGGCCTCGAGACGAGGACACCCTCACCTACTTCCGCATGGCGGCGCGTGGCCTGCTGGTCGTTCCCGGTTGGCGCCGCCGGCTCATTCAGCTCGTGCATGCCCGCGATGTGGCCCGAGTTCTCGTCGACGCGGTGGGGACGGCGCGAGGGGTGGGAAACGCGTACTTCATCGCGCACCCCGAACCGCTGAGCTGGGACGAGCTCGCGGCCCGGATCGCACAGGCGGTGGGACGCCGCGTCGTGTCGCTGCGCATACCGTCGCCGCTGTTGAGACTCGCCGCTACGCTCGCTCAGTTCGCCGGTGCCGGTCGCCGGGCCGGACAGATCGATCGCCGACGCGCCCGGGACCTCCTGGTTAGGGCCTGGACCTGCAGCGTGGATCGTGCGATGAAAGAGCTCGACTGGTCGCCCCAATACGACAGCGAGCGCGGCCTGCGAGAGACGGCCGACTGGTACCGGAGGGAGAGTTGGCTGTGAGCTGGGTGCGCCGAGGTCTCCAGGGGGCTCAGCCCTACGACGCGGTATTTCTGCTGTACGTCGCGTTCAGCGGTTTGCTGATCCTCGTCGTCGGCTGGCGGCTTTCCGTGCCATTATGGCTCGGACTTACGGCGGCCCACCTCGTCATCATCGCCATCGGCCTCTGGTGGTCGGGCCGGCCGCTCTCCGGCCCATCGGTCGCGGGCTTCTTCCGCGATGTCTACCCGGCGTTGTTCGTGACCTTCCTATACTGGGAGCTGCGCTATCTCGCCCAGCTGTTCAGCAACGGCTACCATGACCCCTTCGTCGTGCGGCTGGAGGAGCTGGTGTTCGGCGAGCAGTTGGCGGTGACCTTCAGTCAGAGGCTGCCGAACTTCTGGGTCAGCGAGCTGATGCATTTCTTCTACGGGCTCTATTGGGTGCTCTTGCCGCTGGCGGCCGTCGCCCTTTACCTGCGCGGGCGCTTGCGTGGATTTCGAGAGCTGGTTTACGTGGAACTGTGCGTGTTCTTCGCCTGCTACCTGGTGTTCATCTTTTTCCCGGTGGCGGGCCCCCACTACCAATTCCCGAAGATCGGCGGGGAGCTGGCCACGGGGCCGTTCTATCGCCTGGTCCACTGGGTGCTGGCGGATGGGGGAAGCAAGGGTGCGGCGTTTCCCAGCTCACACGTGGCGGTGGCGGTGACGATCCTGCTGGTCACGTGGCGGCACGACCGGCTGGTGTGGTGGGCGGCGTTGCCGTTAGTAATCGGCCTTACAGTTGGAACGGTATATGGTCGTTTCCATTACGGGATTGACGCCGTGGCTGGAGTCGTCGCGGCGGTGCTGCTGGTGCCGGCGGCCCGGGCGCTGCGCCCCGGTCTGATGGGGATTTGGAGCCGACGGCTGGGCAACGACCGGGTGGCATCGCCCGTCTAAACTAACGGGAGACGGAGGGAACGCGGTTTGGTCGACTTGACCGAGGCCATGCTAATCCGCCGAGCCCGATCGGGTGAACTCGAGGCCATGCGGCAACTGTACGAGCGGCATGCGTCGCGGGTCTATACCGTCGTGCGCCGCTTGGCGGGCGATGACGATCTGGCGGCGGATCTGGCCCAGGATGCATGGACGAACGCGTTTGAGAAGATCCGCGACTTCCGGGGCGAGTCGGCATTTGGGACCTGGGTGCACCGGATCGCGGTGAACACGGCGTTGACCCGTCTGAGGCAGGCGTCACGGCGGCGGAACCTGGAGCAGGGGTTCGATGGTAAATCGACCTTGGGGAACCCGGATCGTTGGCCGGCGGCGCGGGCGGCGGACCGGGTCACGGTACAGCGGGCGTTAGACAAGTTACCCGACGGATATCGATCGGTGCTCTGGTTGCACGACGTGGAAGGTTACACGCACGAGGAGATCGGAGCACAACTGGGGATCGCGGTGGGGACCTCAAAGTCGCAGCTCTCGAAAGCGCGGGCGCGGCTGCGAGCCCTGGTTGCGGAGTCCCAAGCTGAGGTAGTGGATCATGGTGCATCTTAGCGACGAGACACTTTCGGAGCTGTTGGACGGCGGCCAGGTGGTCGGGGCGACGGAGCATCTCGCGAACTGTGCCCTGTGCCAGAGCGAGCTGGATGGGCTGCGACAGCTGCGATCGGAGCTGCGAGGGCTTCCGGAGTTGGAGGCGCCGGCGGAGCTGTGGTCGCGGATCGCGGACCGGATGCCCGGACGTCGGGCGCGGGATCGGCGTCGGCTGGGCTGGCCGAGTCTGGTCGCGCTGCAGGCGGCGGCGATGGCGGCGGTGTTCGCCATCGGCCTCGGTCTGGGTCGATCGTTCCAGCCGGGAGACTCGGTGCCTGAGGGCGCGGTTTCGGATCTGACGGTGGCGGAGGAATCGGCACCGACTTCGCTCAGTGCCGCGATGGCGGAGGTGAGGCGGCGCGGGTCGGAGTACGACCTGGCCCTGAGGAACCTGCAGCAGCTCGCCCGGCAGGAGGGCGCTCCGCTGCCGTTCGTGTCTCGGGAGCGCCTGGCGAGCCTGGATGCGCTGGTCGAGGCGTCGCGGACGGCGCTGTCGGCGGATCCGGCCGACCCGATGCTGAACTCGTATCTTTTCGCGGCGCTGGAAGAGCGGGACGCAGTGATGCAGCAGATGAGCGCGACGCAGCAGTCCGGTTCGGAGCTGTTGTGGCGGTGATGGAAGAGAAAGGAGAGCAACTTTGAAGGATCTGGCGAGACGAGGGGCGATGGGCACTCAGGCCGTGGCGGGAGCCGGTCTGCCGTTGCTGCTCGCGCTAGTGATGACCGCTGCGGCGGCCACGACGGGTGCAGCTCAGGAGACGCGCGGCTGGCTGGGAATCAGTCTGCAGTGCAGCAACTGTTCGCGAGAGCAGACGAACGACATCGTGGTCTGGTCTTTCTCGTCACCTCCTGAGGTTCGCAGAGTGATGCCGGGTGGTCCGGCCGCGACGGCGGGACTGCGGGAAGGTGATCTGATCATCGCGGTCGGCGGCGTCGATATCACGACCGACGACGGCGGCCGGGCGTTCGGCGCGCTGACGGCCGGTGTGGCGGCGCGAATACGGGTGCGCCGCGACGATCGCGAGCTTGACCTCAGCGTGATTCCGGGCACCGGTCGCGAGGCCTTCGGCCAGGAGTGGAAGGCGTACGCTTGGAGCGGCGCCGCCTGGGATTCGCTGCGGCAGAACCTGAAACAGCTCTACGAGGGCCAGCTCAGGCTCCAGGTGGCGCTACGGAACGCCGAGCGCGCGCTTCAGGTGACCGAAGCTCGGGCCCCGCGTGACGAGGAGCGCGTGCTGGCGCAACGCCAGCGCATTCAAATCGACTCGATCCGGCAGCGGCTGGTAGAGTCGCAGAAGCTGATTCGCTTGCAAGCCGACTCGTTGGCGGTCTGGACGCTGGTCGCACCCCGGCCCCTACCTGAAGCAGCTGTCGTGCTGCCGCCGCCCAAGGCGCGCACGATTACCCTGTACTCGGATGCCGTTGCGGGTGCCCGCTTCGAGGAGTTAAGCGAGGATAGCCCCCTGGTCTCCTACTTCCCGGGTGTGGAGGCGGGCTTGCTGATCATACGCGTGGTCGAAAACACTCCGGCGCACGTCGCCGGTTTGCGGGACGGCGACGTGGTCTTGGCCGTAAACGGCGAACCCGTTCGTACCGTGGCCGAGCTGCGCAACCGACTGGGGGCGCAGGGGGCAGCGGAGCTGACCTACGTGCGTAAGGGCAAGACGGCGACCTGCAAGATCCAGAGGCCTTAGTCATCGGGCCCTGTCAGCGTCAAGGGCCGGTCGCGCCGGAGGCTAGCGGGGCTGGCCCGATTCATTTGTACTACCCCTTGCCGGCCCCCCGCCCGACTTCAAGAGTCGGTCAAGCCAGCGAGCGGATGACGGTCTCGATCCGCCCCAGCGCTTCGATCAGCTCGGCGCGTGGCAACCCGTAACCGATCCGGACATACCCATCCATGTTGAAGTGATCGCCCGGCACGATGAGCACGCTCTGCTCGTCCTTCAGCCGCTGCGCCAGGTCGCTCGATCCGATGTCGAGCTCGTAGCGAGCGTAGCAGATGGCGCCGGCCCCTGGAGCCTGAAAGCGGAAGATGTCCGGCCGTTCGTTCAGCCAATCGGTCAGCGGTTTCAGGTTCTCCTGCAGTATGCCGCGGGTGCGCTCGCGGATCCGCTGGCGCGTACCCGGTCGGAGCGCGACCCGGGCGCACAGGTCGCTGAGCGGGCTGGGCGAGATGGTGGTGTAGTCTTTGTAGGACCAGAGCCGCGCGATGAAGTCGGCCGGGCCGATGACCCAGCCGAGACGCAGCCCCGGTAGCCCATACGCCTTCGATAGCCCCGAGGTGATCAGCACCCGGTCGTAGCGGCCCCAGAAGCTGGGCGATCGCGCGCCGGCCAGCTCGGCCCCGGCGTAGATCTCGTCGGCGATGATCCAGGCGCCGACATTCTCGGCGATGGCGACGATCCGGTCGATCTCGTCTTCGCTGAGGATGGCGCCGGTCGGGTTGTTCGGGTGTGTGATGATGATGAGCTTGACGCTCTTGTCCATCCGCTCCTGCAGCTCGCCCAGGTCCGGAGCCCAACCGCGCTCTTCCCGCAGGTTGAAGGCCCGCACCTCGCGGGCGAAGGCTTCCGCCTGCCCCCACATCTGCATGTAGTTGGGCGCCTCCATCACCACGGCGTCGGCGGGATCGAGCAGGCTCCAGGTCGTCACGTAGTTGGCCTCCGAGCCGCCGTTGGTCACCAGCACCTGCTCGACGCCGGCGCCCGGATACAGGGCGGCGATGCTCTCGCGCAACTCCTCGGTCCCGTTCGATTGATTGTAGATGAGGCGCTGGGAGAGAAGTTGTGTCGGGTCGGCGTCGGCCAGCTCGAAGAGTTCCCGCGGCGTCATCGGGTGGACCCCGCTTTCCGAGAGGTTGAAGCGGACGCGGTTCTCCCACTCCGACTGCCAGCGCTCCATGCGAAACGGTTGGATCTTCATCGGTCGGTCGAGCTTTCAAGGTTGTCGGTCTGGCGGCCAGCACGCGCTCGGCCCGCTGGATACCGTCGAACGGGCGGCGTGTTATCCGTCAACGCCGGCCCGCGCCGCGGCCACGACGTTCTGTCTGTTGACGCGGGTACAATAAGATCAGGATCAGGGCGAAGGCCACCTCGAGGGCCAGGTCGGCCCAGAGACCGGTGGCCACGGCGAAGCGCGGCAGCCACATCAGGCTGACGACGGCGATGGCGCCGGCCACGGCCGCACCGAGCAGGGTGGGGTAGGGTCCCGGCGGCTCGCGGCGCGCTCCCTCGATCAGGACCGCGCCGATGACGACGAGCAGGCCGGCAAAGACCTGGGACTGGAACGGGTTCATGTCGACGGCGACGAAGCGGGTGAAGCTCGAAAAGTGGATCAGCGGCCACAGCCCGGCCAGGATGTAGTAGCCGCCCTGGATGAGCAGGACGCGGCGACGCCAGTGGTCACGCGTCTGAGCGCTTCTCGGATTGGCGGCGCTTCCGGTGCTCCGGCGGTTCATCGGCCTAGTCCTCGCCGACCCCGCGTGCGCGGCTCGAGTTGTCCACGTTCAACAGCGACAGCAACTCACCGATGTGACGGACCCAATAGGTCGGCTGGCCGACGGCCAGTCGGTCGCGGTCGAACGGCCCCCAGAGCGCCGCAGCGGTGTCCACCCCGGCCGCACGCGCCGCTGCCAGGTCGAAGATGCTGTCGCCCACCATCAGCGCCTCGGGCGCCGTGGCCCCGATGCTCTGCAGCCCCCGCAGCACCGGCTCGGGATGGGGCTTGGGTCGCTGGACGTCGTCGGCGGCGACCAGCCCGTCGAACAGGCCGTCCAGGCCGCAGGAGCGCAGCTCGCGCCAGGCGTGCTCGCCGATCTTGCTGGTCACCACGCCCATGCGGAAGCCGCCGCGGCGCAGCGACTCGATCGCCTGGCGCATGCCGGGAAAGGGTCGAATCAAACGTTGGTTGTTCGCCTCGTTGTGGTCGATGTACGTCCGGAACATCGCCTCGAGCTGCTCCGGCGTCTGGGCGAAGCTCTGCAGCTGGACGCGGAGCGGCTTGCCCATGGTGACCATCCACTCCTCGTCCGGCGGCACGCGACCCAGGTGCTGGGCCATGGTATGGCGGTACGAGCCGAGGATCAGCTCCAGCGAATCGACCAGCGTGCCGTCCAGGTCGAACAGCAGGGCTCGATAGCGCGAGCGCGTCATCGCGCACGACCTCGCGGGCCGGTCGCCAAGCCCGCGGGTGGGGCGGCTTGGGCGATGATCCCGCCGTCCCGCTTGACACGGTCGAGCTGATCGAACAAGAGCTGGCCGTCAGCGATGACCAGGTGGATGTCAGCGGCGGCGGTGATGTCGCTGAGCGGGTCGCCGGCCACGGCGACGATGTCCGCCCACTTGCCGGGCTGGATGCTGCCGAGGCTGTCAGCCAGGCCCAGGTAGTCGGCCGCGACGATCGTCGCCGCCGCCAGCGCCTGCCCCGGGCTCATCCCCGCCTCCACCAGGTTGCGCAGCTCCTCGTGCAGGGTAAAGCCGAAGGTGGTCCCGACGCTGGGCGCGTCGCTCCCGGCCACGATCGCGACACCGGCTTCGCACAGCCGGCGCGTGTTGGCCCGCGCCTCACGCGCGGCCGCCGTGTCGCCCCGCAGCGCGCCCAGGTGCTGGTCGAGGGCCTGCAGGGTCGGGTCGACGAAGACGCGTCGCTCGCGCAGCTCGTCGAGCGCCACCGCGCTCAGCGGCTGGTCGAAGGGGACGTGCTCGATCCCGTCCACGCCGGCGGGCAGCGCCAGGTCGAGCTGCCGCGCCGTGCTGACGTGGGCGAGCACGCGGAGTCCCTCGTCGTGCGTGGTCGAGGTGATGGTGTGGAGTACGGCCGGCGGCAGCGTGGGCAGGCTCGTGTCGCCGCGCTGTTCCAGCACGGCCGTGATGAAGTCGACGCGCCGCACGATCGCCTCTACGGCGCTGCGGGCCTGGGCGGGGCCGCTCACCTGGCGCGTCACCTGGGCGATGAACGACGAGTCGCCCTGACCGGCGTGCCGCAGCTGAGCTACCGGGTGGCCGCCGGGCGCCGTGATCGCTGGCCCCGCGGCGAAGATGCGGGGGCCGGCCAGCTCGTGCCGTTCGACGCGCTCCGCCAGCTTGACGATCCACGGGTAGGGATCGCCCAGGCTCTTCACCGTCGTGATCCCCGACTCGATCAGCGCCCGACGCCGCTCGGGAAAGCGCCGCATAAACCTCCAGAAGTAGGCGAGGGGGCTTAGCTCCCGTTTGCCGTCGGGGATGCGGGCGCGGATGCCGCTCATGTGTAGGTGGCTGTCGATCAAGCCGGGCAGCAGCGTCAGCTCGCGCACCCAAAGAATGCGCGAGCCGTCGGGGATCGAGGCCGACGCGTCCACCTCGGTGATCAGCCGGCCGCTGACGATGACCGTCGCGCCTTCGATCAGCGAGTCGCCGACCGGGTCGTAGATGCGCGCGCCGACGAGGGCGAGCGGCGGTCCCTCGAGCGGTTGGCCGGGGTAGCCTCCGCGCGAATAGGCGTAGGCCAGCCCGGCCGCTCCAAGCAGGAGCGCCACGAATGTCGACCACTTGAGGACGGACCCGAATCGCATGGACGTAAGACGTATTCCTTGGTTCGCGTTGAACGCAGCGAGCTTACCGGAAATCGTGCAACGAGCCGTCCCGCGACCTCGGCCCAGCGCGCTCATAACGAAAATGTCTGAGCCGTCTCGATAGGCGGGGGCGGCGAACACCAGAAGCTAAGAGGGGTTGTTCAAGTTGGGAAGCGCGAGAGCCGGCGCGGGCTTCACTGTGGGTTTGCCCGAAGCAACAACGCGACCTCACGTAGCCTGATCGGGGCGCGCCGATCGGCGTCGAGGCGGCCCAGGGTCTCTTCCAGCTTCGAGAGAAACCTCGAGTCCAGGCCGTCGGGCAGCTCGCCGGCCAGCTCGGCCAGCGATCGCTCGGCGGCCGCCGTGAAACGACGGGCCAGCCGGGAGTGAAGTCGATCGATGGCCCGACGCTCGTCGGGCGTCAGCCGCGGCGCCGACGCCAGGTAGACGCGGCTGAGCCAGGCGGCGATCCGGCATTGAGGTAGGCCGGGGCTCAGGGAGTCGCCGGCGATCCGCGCCGCCTCCACCTGCGCCGCCACGCCCCGCGCGTAGCGGGCACAGGGCTGGCGCGCCGCTTCGATCATCTCATCCGACGGCGCGGAGAGCTCGGATTCGAGCGCCTGACGAAACGCGGCGAGGGCTGAGGACTGATCCTCGACCACACATCCGGTGTCGCGATCGTAGACGAGCCAAAGGGCCCGATCTACACCCTGACCTTCCAGCCGCCAGTAGGCCACGGCGCCGGCCCGCACGCGCCGGTCGTCAACGACCATGCTGACCGCGACCGCGTCGGACGCCAAGGCCGCGAACTGGGACGCCGCCCCTTCGGCTTTCCCCAGCAGCTCGGCTCCATCGATGTAGGCTTGTTCCTCCAGGTCCAGCGGACCTTCCATCTCGCTCTCCAACTCATCGTAGCTGGCCGGGTCGCTCGCGAGGGCACGGATCTGATCCAGAGCGCCCGCGCCGGGCGCGGACGCGGCCAGAACTGGGTGATCGAGACCGAGCGTCCGCTGGATCGTCCGGAGCTTTCGCTGCAGCCGCCCCATCAAACCCAGTAGACGCTCCAGGTCGCGCGCTGGCACGAAGTGGTGGAGCGCGATCGACTCGGCGACGGAACCGAGGCGATCGATGCGGCCGCTCCGTTGCATGAGCCGTACGGGGTTCCAGGGCAGGTCATAGCTGATGACCGCGGTGGCATCCTGAAGGTTGAGCCCTTCGCTCAGCACGTCCGTGGCGATCAGCAGGTCGACGCGTTCGCGCCGGGGCGGTTCGGGTAGGCCGTTGCTGCGTGGTGCGAAGCGCTGAATGACCTCGCGTCGGCGCGCGGGATCGAGGCCCAGGCGGGCGCCGCCGCTGTCGATCTGAGCGACGTGAGGGCGGTCTTTCAGCTGGTGGTATAGGTAGCGGGCCGTATCGCGGAACTCGGTGAATATCAGTGTCTTGCGGCCGGCGTGGGGTCCGTCGAGCAGCTCGAGGAGGCTGCGGAGCTTCAGATCGCTTTCGATGCCCACGGTGCTCAGCGCCGCGTGGATGTGGGCGAGTATCGCCTGATCGTGCTCGAGCGTTCGGCGAAGACGAGCCAGGCGGCGCGCATCGATCGACGGCGCCGGAAGCATCAACTCGAAGAAGGCGAGCTGGCTGCCGGGGTCATCGGCGGGGCCACGAAAGGTGGCGCGGTAGTCGGGTCGCGAGAGAACGCGGCCCGCTTCGATGGCTCGCAGCGCGGTGCTGCACCAGGCGAGCTGTTGAATGACCGTGCAGCGAAAAGCGGCTACGCTCGACTCTAGACGTTTCAGCAGGACGATCTTCAGCAGCTCGGCCGAGGCGTGGGGCGCGTCGTCCGGTTCAAGGTCCGGGTGCTGCGTTGCGTCTTCGCTCTCTTCGCTTCCCGGGCTTCGGGGCGGCGTGGGGTCGACGACGGGGAAGCGCAGCTCGTCCAGACACTCATGGATGTGCGAGAACACGTTCCCATAGGTGCCGGCCAGGTCGTAATCGACGGCGACCGGCGGCTCGCGCTTGGGAAAGCGCAAATCCCGCACGCCACCGCTGAGCGGGTCGCGGATCGTGATCGTAGGATAATGTCGCCGCACGAAGCGGCGTGTTCTGCGCACGACGCAGGCGGCGACAATCGCTTTGACGTCACCTTCGCCGGCGGCGGCCCGCCGGAACGCCTCTCGGTAGTCGGGTACGCCCAGATGGCGAAAGGCACCGGGTGCCGCGAACAGATCGATCAGGTGCCGCAGATCGAGGATCGAGTTGTTGATCGGCGTCGCGGTCAGCATCACCAACTGCGAGTGGCGGACGATCTCTGACAGGGCGCGAAATCGGCGGGTCGAGGGGTTACGGAAGTTGTGGGCCTCGTCTACCAGCACCAGGTCAAGACCTTGGTGTGCCGAAGCGTCGAAACCGCGACGTCCCAGCGACTCCATCGAAAGGAGAGCGAGGGGCCGGTTGGCATCCTCTCGAACCCAGAGGTCCAGCGTCTCATCCACGTCGGGGTCGCTCGCGCCATGACGAGCCGCCGCAGTCTGGGCGCTCGAGTCTGTGAGCCGCAGTCGCCGGGCCGCGACCGGATGCGCCGCCCCGTGGGCCGACCTCAAGTAGGCGAGCTCGCGTAGCCATTGGGGCTTGAGAGCGGCGGGCACGATGACGAGGGCCCGACCTCCGCTGTCGAGGGCGCGCTCCAGCAGCCGCAAGCCGATAAAGGTCTTTCCGAGCCCCACCGAGTCGGCGACGATCACGCCGCCGTAGCGGTCGACCACGTCGCAGGCGCGCTCGAACGCCCGCTGCTGGTGGGCGGCCAGCGAAGGGCCACGGAGAGATCGGTCGACGCCAACGCGGCCGCGGTCCGCCTCGGCGAAGTGAACCGCCAGCACCTGCCGGTAGAGCGCCTGTGGTGATACGATCTCCAGCTTGGTGTCGTCCGAGCTCGGCGTGAGTTCCTCGCGAACCGAGCCGGTCGGCAGCGCGCTGGCCAATCGGTTCGACGCCGCAAAGTGCGGGTGTCGCACCGCCGTCTTCGCCAGTGCCTCGAAGCGTTCGCGCAGACGGTTGAGGATGAACGGACGCCTGTGAACGGTGAACCAGCCATCCGCACTCGACCCACCGGCGTGAACGACGGCGCATTCGGGAAAGCTGCTGCCGGTGGGATAGAACAGCATGAACTCGGGGACGGGTCGTTCTTTGACCGTTTGGCAGCGCCAGCGAGCCGGCAACTCGAGCGTCGGCCGCGAACAGGTGACGATCCGAACGACCCGGGGCCCGCCGTCCGCTCCATCCGCGTCGGCGAAGTCGCGGAGCTGGCGGTCGTCGGCGACGGCAGCATCGACCCGATCAGCCCGCGTCCAGAGTTCAGACAGGACCGCCGCACCCGCGGCGCCGGCGGCGATGGGCTCAGGCCAGGTCGACTTCATGGTCGCGATCGGGGTTGCTCAGCATCCGGTCGAAAGCTCGGAGGTGCGATAACTGCTCGGGCGTCAGCCGGTAGAGGAAAGCGACCAGCTCGTCCAGCCGCCGCGCCTCCTCAGCCGGCAGGCCACCTTCAGCGTGGGCGGCCCGGCTCTTCTCGATGCACAACAGTCGTGCAGCCGCGTCGCGCCGATCGGGAAAAGGCAGGAGCGCGACCGTCCAGCCCAGGAAGCGGAAGTAGCCCCCGGAAGCCCGCTCGGCGATCGCCTTCAGGTAGGCGCGAGCGACGGTCGAGTTGAGGACGGCGGCCAGGAAGTAAGCGTCCTCGCCCGACGCGGCTGCGATCTGGTAGACGGTGTTGAGGCTGATGATCGGTGCGTCGCCCTCGAGGAACGGCGTGCGCGCTGGGACCACGACGGCACCGGGCGCCGGCGCGATGTCGCGCCAGGCTACGCGCGGGCCCCACTTGTCCGGGCGCGCGCGGAAGATCGTCCAGTACGGCTGCCCCGGCTTGAGATCGATGCGTCCACGAAGGACGCGCTCGTGCTTTCTCAAGTGTCGTCGCGTCGCCGGAGGCAATTTGGACAGCACGTGCCCGTCGTCGTCGTGTGTCCAGACGAGCAGTTGCGGGGTCGAGAAGCGCCACGGCAGCAGGTCTTCCCCGCGCAGCGCCGGCCGCAAGCGATCGGTCTCGATCTCGACGACAAAGTCCGAGAGGCGCACCCGTGTCCGACCGTCCTTCGTGGCGCCATCCACCAGCGCTCCGACGTAGACGGCGTTGCTGCCCGTCATGACGCCCCGACACGGTCGGTAAGCGGGACTGGCGCCCAAAGGCGGCCCCGCGGCGCGCATGCAGTCGAGGGCGGCGCGCACCGGCGGCGGTGCCAGGGCAAAGGGCGACTCGCCGTCCTCGCGGATCAGCGGCAACCGCGACTGAGGGAGTTGGAAGTCGAGGGGTTGGGCGCGGCGACCGTGAAGGCGCACCTGAACGGTGTGCTCCGGCTGCGGCCTCCCCAC
>CAYGCC010000041.1:0-1762 GCA_964348165.1 uncultured Gemmatimonadota bacterium
CGGCGCCGGCACTCGTATCTGGGATATGTGAGTCCAGAGGAGTTCGAGCGGCGGAGTCTAGCAACCTAACCCGGTGTCAACGGAGCTGGGGGAACTCCACGAGCGGACCGAGGGCCGCCCGCGCCAACTAGTTGCGGGGCGGAAAGATCCCAGTAAGGGCGATGATGTAGTGCATGCCGCAGACTGGTTCCAGGCCGCGCATGTCCGGTAGTGCGAATGAGATTCTCCCGTCACCACCGTACGTGGTGCCGAGTATTGCAAAGAGCGCCGCGTTCTGACTGATAGAAAGAAGCTGCCCGTGGGCGAACGCCCACCCACGCGGCGCGAAGTTACCAGCGAACAAAATGACCTCGCCGATGAACGGCTGCGCGCCGCCGGCACTCAGCGCGGGACCTGACTCTATTGCGGTGAACTCCCCAGAAGGCGTGGGAGTGGCCCCGCTGGGGCTACCGGGCATTCGGCACATGAATTCTCCCGGATCTCCTTTGTCGCCCTTATCCCCTTTGTCGCCTTTTGGCCCCTGCTCGTTCCAGCTGAACTCCACATGTCTGGGTGAGCGACACTGATCGGGCAGCCCTGGCTCCTTTATGCGGTAGACGGTGCCCGAGGGGTTGTAACACGCGAAGAGCATATCCGTGGTTGCGTTGGCTTCGATCGCTGTCGTCCCGGATTGTTCCCTCTGCGGTTCGACTGGCGTCTCATTCCCGCAGGTCGTCAGCGCGAGCAAGAACGCCAGCACGAGCAACACGCGCACTGGGTAGTCCATAAGCCTCTCCATGTCGCACCTCGGCAGTCGGTTGGGATCCGTGCAGCCAGCGGCTGCATGAGCGGCGGGGAAGGGACGCGGATCGGGGACAGTGGTGACGGTCGGGCTCCTTGCTTGAAAGCGGGATCCTCGGACCGGCACCTCCCGTCTCGAATGTGGCTCCGGATAGTGAGAGTCAGTACGAATTTCTGTTGCAAACATCTGGCGTATCCGACACTCTGCTGTTCGGGAGTGACTGGGCTGAGGGCGTAGCGACGTAGGTTTCGCTGGTACGGGAGACCTCAGCCATAGCAGTGCCACACATATCCGCCTATCCGCACAGCTGGTCTGCACGAGCGACTGGAACGGCTAGTTTCACGCTGATCTCAAAGACAAGACCGTATCTTCGAAGGGAACGTTCCCCACCTCGTGGGACCTCGTTGCGGGCCAACCCATCCCAACAAAAGCAGGGGGTGACTTATGTATGAACGCATCTCGATGGTTCTCGTTCTGGCCGCCTTCGTCACCGTGAGTTGCGATTCCGCACCGACGGTCGACCCGCTGAATGAGGCCGATCGGCTCCCTGCCCTATCGCGGGCTGGGGACGCCGACGGGGCGTTGCTCGTGGGCAACATCCTCGAATTCGATGTGAACAACGGAGTCTTCCGCTACAACTCCACCACCGGGGAGTTCGTCAACGTGTTCGTCCCGCAGGGGAGCGGCGGGCTTTCAGTAGGCTGCTGCATGACCTATGGACCCGACGAGAACCTGTACGTCGCTAGTGTCTTCACGGCTGAGATCCTGCGCTACAACGGCGCCACCGGTGAGTTCATCGACGTGTTTGTAACAGCCGGCAGCGGTGGACTTACCATTGCCCTCGTCCCGATCTTTGGCCCGGACGGAAACCTGTATGTTTCCGATTTCGGGGTGAGCCAGGTCCTTCGCTACGACGGGACCAGTGGTGCCTTTATCGACGTCTTCGTGCCGCCCGGCAGTCAGGGAATGACGGAGGGGGAT
>CAYGCC010000042.1:0-3644 GCA_964348165.1 uncultured Gemmatimonadota bacterium
CGCAACACGAACACCGTGCGGATGGTGATGAAGAACGGCCGGCTGTACGACGGCGACACGCTGGATGAGCTGTGGCCGCGCGAGCGGAAGGCGGGGCCGTTCTACTGGCAGGGCGAGGAGCGGCCGGTCACGGCGGCGGGGATCCGCTGAGTCGAAACCTCGCGACTCTTAGCCGACCGCGGGTTCTTTCGAGCTCGGGCTGGATGCCGCAACTCGTTGCCCCTTGCCCGCCAGAGCCGCATCTTTGAGAGCAGCCCCACCTTTAGTCTCAATCCAGCTGGTACCCGCCATGTCACGTCTCAAGCGGCTGAACCCGTACCGAGCCGGCGTACTGTTGCTCGCCGTCTCGGTCTCGGCCTGTGCCATGGGACCGAAACACTCCGTGATGCTCGGGCTGACGCACGTCGCTTACGTCGAGAAGGGGAGCGAGGCACCACCGGTCATCTTCGAGGCCGGGATGGGTGACGGCCTGGAAACGTGGGAGCCCGTCTTCGCTCAGGTGGCGGCCAGCGCGAGAGCCATCGCCTACAGCCGGCCCGGCTACGCCGGAGGCTTCTATCGCCGAGAGTCGGATGGGAAGCGCAGCGCCGACGATGAAGCGGAAGGAGCCGGTCACTATATACACAGAGATGCTCCCGACCTCGTCACCGCCGAGATCCGCGATCTCGTCCAACGGGTGCGGGCAGCGCAGGCGGCCACGGATACCGACTCGGGCGGGAAAGGTCGATGATGGAGCACAGCATTTCGATGCTCGCCAAGCGGGCCACGCCGACACCGACGGGCTCGCCCGGACGGTCGTTTTGCTGCGAGCTGCCACCCCATCTCCTCGCGCAGGCGAGAAAGCGGCTCGGGTTTCTCGCCGGTCTCTTCACCGCCCTCTGCATCGTCGATCTCCTGTTTGCGATCGATCTCACCCACGCGCATCCGGCCGTCGTCGGCGCGGACATCGGCGCGATCATCCTCGCCCTCATCGTGATCGCTCTCGTCATGTGGCAACGGATCCCGACGGAGGCGGTGCTCACCGTCGGCCTGCTGTTCGAGGTGGCCTTCTGCTACATCATCTCACTCAGCTGGACCACGTTCCATTACTCGATGTTCGGCGTGGCGCCGATCATGGACTTCGTGACGCCGGTCATCATCATGTTCCCGCTCATCGTGCCGACGCCGCCGAGGCGGTCGCTTCTCGCTTCGTTGGCCGCGGCGAGCGCACCGCCACTCAGCGTGCTGTTGCTGGGATGGCTGGGCACGATCTCGCTTGAGCCGATATCCTTCCCTGGCGCATCGGTTCATCCGGTCCTCGTGGTGATCTGGAGCCCGCTGGCGGCCGTGGTGATCGGCGGGTTCGCCGCCCGCTGGGTGTACGGGCTGGGCACCGACATCGCCAAGGCGCGCGAGCTGGGGAGCTACAAGTTGACCTCGCTGCTCGGCCGCGGCGGGATGGGGGAGGTCTGGCTGGCCGAGCACCGCCTGCTGGCCCGGCCCGCGGCGATCAAGCTCGTCCGTCCCGAGGTGCTCGCCGGGGAGTCCGCCGAGAGTGCCGAGCAGTCGCTGCGTCGGTTCGAGCGGGAGGCGCAGGCGACGGCGGCGATGCGCTCGCCTCACACGATCCAGGTCTATGATTTCGGCATCTCGGACGAGGGCGTGTTTTACTACGTGATGGAGCTGCTCGAAGGTCTGAGCTGTGACGTCATCGTAAAGCGGCATGGGCCACAACCGGCGGCGCGTGTCGTGCACCTGTTACGCCAGGTCTGCAACTCGCTGGCCGAAGCGCATGAAGCCGGACTCATTCACCGCGATATCAAGCCCGCCAACGTTTTCGTCTGCGTGTACGGGCGCGACGTCGATTTCGTCAAGGTGCTCGACTTCGGCCTCGTTAAATCACAACGGGAACGAGCGGGCGACGTGCAGCTCACCGGCGAGCAGGTCGCCGTCGGCAGCCCGGCCTTCATGGCTCCCGAGCAGGTGCTGGGCGACCGGCCGGTCGACGCCCGCACCGATCTATACGCCGTCGGCTGCCTGGGCTACTGGCTGCTGACAGGCGAGTACGTCTTTCAGGGCGACACGGCGATGGAGATCCTGCTCCACCATGCGCGGACCGAGCCGACCGCGCCGTCGCAGCGCACCGAGCTGGACGTTCCCGAAGCGCTGGAGCGCCTGATCCTGCGCTGCCTCGAGAAGGACCCGGCGCGCCGTCCCGCCAGCGCCGAGCTGCTGGGCGAGAGTCTGGCGGTCTGCACTGATGGATCGAGCTGGAAGCCGGAGTTGGCACGTCGCTGGTGGAGTCTGCACGGTCCTGCTGTCGCGACGCCCGCGGCGCTGGCGTCCACACGCGAGGCTTGATCGCCTCGCGTGTGGAACGTCAGATCACCTCAGGGAATCACCCCTACGGAACAAAAGTGCCTGCGTATGCGATCGCGTTGGTCAGAAGCGAGTTCGCATACTCAGGATTGTGCACCCCCAAGCTCCCGTCGTTGATCACGAAGATGGCTGCATACGCCACCTCGCGCTGCCAGGTTGGCATCGTCGGGGCTACGCTGGCGCTTCCGAAATTCGCGGCGAAGTCCGCGGCATCCGTGTACCCGAGGATGACCGCGATCTGATCGAGCTTGCCCTGAATGGCCGTCTGACCGCCATTGTAGTCGAAGTCGGTGAGGCTCGAGTGGCACGGCACGCAGTTGTCGACCGTGGGCTCCCACGTGTGGAACGCGTGCTCCACAGTCTCCCCGTGCAAGAATGTCTCGCGCACCATATGGCACTTCACGCAGGCATTGCCTATGACCTGGTGAGCATGGGAGCCATCGTAGGTGTAACCGGGGATCTGGTATGACCCGCCACCTACGAACATGTCCATCTGTGGGCTTCCGTGCGGTCCGAAGTGCGTGGTCCCCCTCGCGATCTGGCCCAGCACATTGTTGGTGTCACGCCGTCCGTGGTGGCACTGCGCACATACCTGGGCGGGGCCGTAGTCTTCCAACCGGGGGACCTCTGGATCGCCCGGCGAGTAGGGAAACGTGTACGCCACCTCCTGAGCGTTTAGGTTCCGTAGCTGCGCGTAATTGCCCCCACCTGCCTCGCCCAGGTGCGGGTCGTGGCAAGTTGGGCAACCGATAAAGCTCTGCTCAGGCTCGAAATCGAATGTGACGTACTTCGGATCGTTTTTCTTTATAAAGCCTTCCGAGGTGTGGCAATAGTCGCAGGACGAATTGTTGACGTAGTGCTCGTCGTTGAAGGCGACGATATCCCCACCCGCTACCGAACCATGTCCAGACTCGGGCCATTCCTCGAGCTGAGTTTCGTGACACGGGAAGCACATCGAGGTGGACTGCCCGTTCACCAGGTGGGTCGTGAGCGAGAGCCTGGGCTGATGACCGGTGGGACCGCCCGGACCCATGGGGCCGTGACAGGACTCACACTGCACGCCCTCGAGCACCGCCCGTCGTGCCACCGCTTCCTCGGTGTCGACCCCGAAGTAGTCATCGTAGCCGTCGACATCGGGACCTCGGTTGCCCGGCGCGATCTCGGTGTCGCCGAAAGCCACTTCAGAGTCGAAGCCGGTGGTATGACACTGCAGGCAGTAGAGGTTGACCTGATCGGCGCCAAGGCCGGTGAACGCCTCACGGTGACCCGTTACGAGATAGTCCTCA
>CAYGCC010000043.1:0-3949 GCA_964348165.1 uncultured Gemmatimonadota bacterium
GCCGGGTTGTTGACCTGCACATCGGCGAACAGCGTGACCCCAGGCCAGTAGAACACGTCGGGATCTGGCCGACCGGTCGGGAATCCTGGCGGCGTCACGACGCGCCGGTTATCGCCCCAGGCCGGATTCAGCCCGATGGCCCAGTTGTAGTCGCCCATGTAGCAGGCCACGACGACCGGATCGAAGTTCGGGTTGAGCGGAGGCACGCCAAACGCGGTGTTGGTCAGCCGCTGGTTGATCCAGGTCAGACCGCCATCGGCGGAACTGGAACGGAACAGGTCGAGCTGTATGTTCCCGCCGTCGCGACGCCGGTCGTAGAACACGACATTGATGGTATCGCCCGGACCGACGCTGACGAACGGGAAGAAATTGTCGTTCAGGGTTGCATCGGCGCCCGCCGCAACCGCCGGCCCCTTGTTGATGGCGACGGGCGTGCTCCAGGTCGCTCCGCCATCGGTGGACCGCACAAAGAACACATCCGCGTCGTCGCCCGTCGCCTGGTTGCCGTCGGGATCCGCCGCGTAGGTGATGTAGACGTTGCCGCTGGTCGCGCCGCCGCGGGCCACATCGATGCTCGGGAAATCGTTCACCCTGATGTTTCCGCTGACCGCGGGCCGCTCGCAGGCGGCGCTGGCGTTGGAGTCACTGATTCGCGTGAAGGTCGCCGCCGTAATTTCGGAGCCCCAGGTCGCACCGCCGTCCGTAGATTTGCGCACTATGATCCGCCCGTTCTGAGCGCCGGAACGGTCTTCCCAGGCCACATAAAGCTCACCGTTCGGACCCACCACCGGCATGGCGCCCGAGACGGACGTGCCGGTGAGGGAGAGTCGGATCGGCGTCGAGTAGCTCTGACCACCATCGACGGAGCGCGAGAACAGAATGCTGATAGAAGGCGCCGCCGGGCATGGACAGCTAAAAGAGGCGGCGAGCGCCGCGATGACGACCAGGCCAATGGCGTGAAACAGGGCACGCATGATCGGAGTCCTCCCGTAGACGTTCCGGATCTGACAGCGGCCGTGCGTTCTGACTCCGGCCTGAGGCTATCCCCCAAGGCGCGCGGTGACCGCTTGCAGGATCGCGGCTTCTATTGTCCCGTTCGAGCGAAGGACGCGGCCGCCCAGAGGCCCGTCGGCTTCGCGCACGGTCGCGATGATGGTCGGGACCACCGTGACCCGGGCACCCCCGGCCGCCGTCTGCTCGACGGTGATGTTCACGACGTATCGACCGCCGGCGTCGCCCACGAATTTCCTGAACGGCTCTGCGACCATGTTCAAGAGATCCTCGCGGCCGACATCCATCGACTGGCTGCTCATCTGACCCGGCTCACCTCGTTCCGCGTAAGCCGCTAGAGCAGCGTTAACCTCTTGGGCCCTGCCGGCCGGCAACTCCCCGCGCTGCACCAGCGCCGCGGTCACCGCCTCGCCGACCTGGCGGGGGCTTTGGGTGTAATCAGCCACGTTTTGCTGCGCTGGCTCCTGGCTCGTGACCGTCGGGTTGCCCGCGTCGCCGAGGGCGGCCGGAGCGTGGCCAAACGCGAGAAGGCCCAGACAGACGAGCGCGACCCCACGCGGCAGCACGGACCTCAGCAAGCTCAGACTTTGCAAGCTGTTCGACGGGCGGGCTTCGCTGTTAGACATGGCGATACCGCTTCTGGTTCGACAGGGGAACTTGTTGTCAGTGACCGCTACATCATACCGTAGGCTTCCTGCAGCTGCAACGTTGAGTTTCTCCGAACCGAGGAAGCGTGCCAGCGCTCTCTTGTGTGCACGGTCCTCAAAGCTAGGTTGGGAACTCGACACGTCTCAGGCCAACACCCGCGCACGCGTTCCGGCGCGACTCTCTGAATCCGTGGTATGCGCCCGCGAATCATCGACTATCTGAACGATGTCGGCCTTGGCTGGGCTGGGGGGTTCGTGCCCGCCCCCGGTGTGGTCTACGCCATCATGATCATCGTGCTGGCGCTGGCCTTCCTGCAGCGCTGCCGGCGTGTGAAGCTGCCGCTGGAGCGCGCACTGGAGGTGGCCTTCTATAGCGCCCTTGGGGCCATGATCGGCACGCGGCTCTTCTTCCTCATCGTTACCGGCGCGATCGCTCGAACGGGTGTGCTGGAGTGGATCGGCCCCAATCAGGGCACGGCGTCCTGGGGCGCCTACCTGGGCGCGATGGTCGGCCTAGGTCTCTACTGCTGGGTTACGAAGCTGCGGCCCTGGTCCTATCTGGACGTCGGTTTCTCGATTGCGGGCCTCGGCATCTTCATCGGCCGCTGGTCGTGTTTTCTGGCGGGCGATGACTTCGGCAGGATCACATCACGTTTCTGGGCGATTCGCTTTCCGCCGGAAAGCTACGCTTACGCAGCGCACCTGGCGCGCGGCGATATCGAGCCTTCGGCGGCGCTGTCTCTTCCCGTTCATCCGCTCCAGCTCATTCTGAGCGCCAACGGTCTGATCCTGTTTCTGATCACGACGGCGGTCTGGTCGAGGACGCGTCACCTGCCCGGCCGCACCTTCGCGGTCTTCTGGCTTCTGTATGGGGCGACCCGTTTCCAGTGGGAGTTCCTGCGCGATCCGGCGGCGGGCGGCGCCCCAGCGTTCCTGTCGACGTCGCAGTGGATGTGCCTCGCGCTCTTCGTGGGCGCGGCCCTGCTGCTGTTCTTACGTCGCCGAGTCCGTCCGGCAGGGAATGCGGCCCTCGACCGGGTCGCCGGGAGTCCTAGCTGAATGACTGACTAGATCCAGTCTTTCCGCTTGATTCGTCGGGTTGGATCTTCAGGTGCAACCACGACCCACCAACCCTACGCTTCAGATTGAGCGTATCCCCCGTGCAGCAGGCGATCTGTCGTCTGCGTCTTGGTGATGCTACCACTCTTCGGTCCCAAGATCCAGCAGGACCCACGTTCCCTCGGGGTAGGAGTCTGTTGAGAAGAGGTGCGCCCAGCGGTGGGTGCCAGCCGACACCGCCTCACCATTCCAGCTCGCATTTGTTCCCGTGCGTCGATAGTCAAGAATCGTCGACTTCCGGCAGCACTGGGGCCCGGGACGATAACCTGGAGACGCGCACGGCTCTCCTGATCGCACTCCGCGTCGGACCAGCCCCACTCGTCATGGAACCAGCCAGCAAAGGGCGTGTCGATCGCTTGCATCTGGGCCCAGAGCTCGACCATCCCGGTCATTGGCATCTGATACCAGAACCTGAGACCCGTACGATAGCGTACGTAGGAGTAGTCTAAGTCATCTGCACCGCTGACATGGTTGTGCGTATAGGTTCCGACCGTGCCCGAAGTCGCGTCAGGGTACCGGGCAACCCGGCTCATCGGGCTGGACATTTGTCCAGTTTCTTCAATCGATCCGTGGCCGTCTGGCGCCGTCTGCCCCCTAGTCGTTGACAAAAAAAGCGAAACAGCCTAGAGTGAATAATTATCAGTCACTCCTACCCTAAGACGACGGGACGGTTGAGGGGAATGGGCGCGGGTCGGCGGGTCTCACAGGCCCACCGCCAACTACCGGCAGAGCGTCTCCCAATAGCGTCCTCCCAATAAAGAGAGCCCGACAGGGCCGGCAGACCGTGGCCGCAGAGGGGCGAGCTGCGAGGCGCCGCCTCAGGACCAGTGCGGTTTCGCCGCGCGGCGCCGGAGGTCGTGGAATCCGACCTCGAGCCAGACAACACGGAACGGAAAGGGTGCGCCGATGAGTCTGATCCCGCCCGGAGCACTATCCGCCCGCGGATACCTACCTCGTTCGCTCTACGAGCCGCGCTTCGAGCACGACGCGTGCGGCGTCGGCTTCGTCGCCCAGACCTCGGGCCGTGCCGACCACGAGATGCTTCGGATGGCCCTGACGGCTGTCGAGCGACTGGCGCACCGCGGGGCGATCGCCGCCGACGGAAAGAGCGGAGACGGTGCCGGCCTGATCACCCAGATCCCGCGCCGACTGTTCGCCCGAGAGATCGAGAA
>CAYGCC010000044.1:0-1644 GCA_964348165.1 uncultured Gemmatimonadota bacterium
GACGATACCGGTCGTATTCATGAGCCGTCCTCCTCCTATGTAGCTTCTCGTGGGAGTCCGGCTGTGCCGCAACTACCGACTACTGTGACTGCGCGGACCTTGCCCCCGCGCTGGGCATCTTCGGCCGCCGGCTCAATTGCCGCTTCAGCCGAGGTCTCAGCAGCCACTTAAAAAGGGACCCGCGTGCAGCCCAGGTCCCTCATAAAGTGTCGCTGTTCACATAACAGGGCGTAACATTACAACTGTTGCGGCTGGTGTCAATAGTTAGTCTCCCGGGGGAGAGGGGCGGCCTTCTGGCTGGCTGAGCCGCCCGTGGCCTGGACGAGGGGTCTTGCGGGCGTCCAGGCCTGGAGCGGGCCTGCGCAGCGCCGTCGGCAAGAAGAGGGGGCCGCCTTCCGGGCGGCGCAGCGTTAGACGATAGAGGGGCAGCAGATCCCGAGGGGCTGAAGGCGTGAAGCTGAATACGGTGGAGGCACCGGGCCCCAGGGGAAGTTGACGGTGGGGCCAATATGTGATAATATTATCACATATGGAGAGCTCTTTTCACCCTCAGCCCGTCGATGACCTGGCTCCCGTCTTCAAGGCGCTCGCCGACCCCACGCGCCGCCGGATTCTCGACCTGCTGCGCCGACGGCCCATGACCACTGGCGAGCTGGCCGGGCATTTCGAGCTCAGCCGTTTTGCCGTCATGCAACACCTGGGCGTGCTAACCGAGGCCGGTCTCGTCTTCGTGCGCCGCCAGGGCCGGCAGCGCTGGAATCACCTGAATCCGATGCCCATCCAGCAGATCCGCCAGCGCTGGATTCGGCCCTTCGAGGAGGAGACGGCGGCGCGTCTGCTCCGTCTCAAAGCCGTGGCGGAAAAAGATCCTTCGAGGAGGAGCCCATGACCAAGAAGAGCGACAAGGCGTTCCGCACCGTCGATGTTCAACACGAGCTTCAGATCAAGGCGCCGCCCGCCCGAGTCTGGAAGGCGCTGACCGAGGAGATTCAAGCTTGGTGGCCGGCCAAGTTCTATGTCGGCAGCGCGCCCCTGCGCTTCACCCTCGAGCCCAAGGTCGGCGGTCGGGTCTACGAGGATTGGGGCGGGGGCGGCGACGAGGGCGCGCTATGGTCGACGGTCACCGCCGTGCGCGTGAACGAGTTGCTGCAGTGGAGCGCTGACCTGCCGCCCGACTACGGTGGGCCGGCACGCTCGATCACCAGCTTCCGGCTCAAGGGCGCCGGCGACGCGACCCGCCTCCACTTCCGCGACACGCTGTTCGGTGAGCTGTCGGCCGAGATCGGTGGTCAGCTTGAACAAGGGTGGGGGTTCCTGCTCGCCCACTGCTTCCAGCCGTACGTGGAGGAAGGGAAGCGGCCGGAGCGCCCGCAGTCCGTGGTCGCGAGGGAGGGTGGTGCCCGTGGCTCGAAGTCCAGGGGTAAGTAGTCGCCGACCTCGACAGCCCCGTCACCAAACCGTGCGCGGGCAAACCCGAGCCGTGCGTGCGCGGCCCTTGTTGCGTCGGCCCGCCGCGGATCCGATTATGGTGCGCGGCAGTCGCTCTGGCCGCTCGCTGGGTCGGGGTCGAGCCCTAAGAACCGGGCAGGAGGATGAGCCGGCATGAACGTCTTCGATGCGCAGACGGAATCGGCGAACAAGATC
>CAYGCC010000045.1:0-15251 GCA_964348165.1 uncultured Gemmatimonadota bacterium
ATTCACCCTGGCCGAGATGCTGGTGTTCTTGGTGCTGGCGACATTGGTGGCGGCGGGTCTGTATCAGGTGATCCTGTTTCAGCAGCGAGCCTACCGTCGGGAGCGCGCGACCGTTGCGCGACACGACGCGCTTCGTTTGGCCAGCTCGGTGTTGGCGGCCAACCTGATGGAGGCGAGCGGTCGGGGAGGTGACCTGGCGGCGCTGGGAGACAACAGCCTGGCGGTGCGCTCCCCGGTCGGCTTTGGCATCGTCTGCGATGTCGATTCAACCAACAACGTGCTGGGGCTGTTCGACGTAATGGGCCGGATGAGCGCGACGTTGGGAGACAGCCTGCTGGTCTATCACCCGGGAGGGTGGTTAGTGCGAGGCCTCGTTCAGCTGAATCCCTCGGGGCCGGCGCTCGGTTGTCCCTACAAGTCCGGGCCCGCGATGCAGCTGTCCGTCGGTGTGGACGGGAGCCTGAACGGCGTTCCCGTCGGCGCCCCGGTTCGCGCCTTTCACCGCTACGCCTACCGCCTGGATCAGGACGGCGGCTCGTGGTGGCTGGCCAGGGACGACGGCGGCGGCGACGCCGACCTGCTGGCCGGACCGTTCAGCGGTGACGGCTCGGGTCTGGCCTTCGCCTACTTCGACTCGACCGGCGCGGTCACCTCTGACTCCTCCCAGGTCGCTCGGGTCGATCTGGCGCTGGTGGCCGAAAACGACCGTCCGGTGGCGCGGCGCGATACGCTCACCGCATCGGTGAGGCCGAGGAACCAATGACAGTGTCGACGCGCATGCAGAACATCCGGCACGGGACGGCGGGGTTCGCGATCCCGATCGCGATCTTCGTCATCGTGGTCCTGTCGCTGCTCGCCCTAACCGGACTTTATGTCGCGCAAAGCAACGCGGCGGCCAATACGGCGGTGAGGCGGAGTTGGAAAGCCTTCTACGCGGCAAACGCCGGCGCCACCCGGTCCATGGCCATCTGGGACCGTGCCACCTTCGCCGCCCTGTCTCCCGGTGACAGCGCGGTGACCGTCTGGCAAACGCTTCCGGATGGATCTCAGTTTCGCACGACTGTGCTGCGCGTGGACGACGGCGTCGTTGGCGGCACACCTCTCTACCGCATGCGCACCATCGGCCGACCGGGTTCGGGGCACACAGCGCAACGCATTCTGGTCACACTGGTTCGCCTGGTGCGCGCCGAGGGTCTCTGCTGCGACGGAGCCGTCAAGGTGCGCGGCCGCCTCCGCCTCCAGGGCTCCGCCTCGCGAGTCAAAGTTTCGGGACTCGACGAGAACCCCAGCGGCTGGGGCGGGATGTGCCCGACTAGCCCCGGAGATCTACCCGGGATCCTGCTTGAAGACGACGACGATCTGACCGTCAACGGCAACCCGACGCTGGAAGGCGACCCGCCGGTGCTCGGGGATGGCGGGATTGACGACTCGGACTTCACCCAGTTCGGCGACCTCAGCTATGACGATCTCGCCGCCCTTGCCGACAAGAGTTTCGACGGGGACCAGAACTTCTCCAGCATCCAGCCCGCCGTTTCTGGCGGCAGCTGTTCGACCGACGTGCCCACCAATTGGGGCGACCCACTCGACTCGAGCGCGCCGTGCTGGAACTACCTGCCGATCGTTCATGTCGGCGGCGACCTGCACCTGTCCGGCGGCGCTTACGGGCAGGGCATCCTGCTGGTTGATGGGGACCTTACGGTGTCAGGCACGCTCGAGTACTACGGCGTGGTCATCGTGCAGGGGGAGGCCGACCTTCGCGGGACCACGGATCTGCACGGCGCACTGCTGGTGCGAAACGGCCTGCGCGCTGGCAGCCAGAGCAACATCCGCGGGAACTCTCAGATCCAGTACAGCAGTTGCGCGGCTCTGCGCGCGGCTTCGCAAGCGGCCGCGGCGCGCCCTCTGGCCGGGCGCCACTGGTTCGAGGTTCTCGAGTAAAGAAAGCGGGTAAGCACGTGAACGGTTTTGCGTATCGGGCCCGCACGATCGATGGCGACATCCGGGAGGGGGTCATCCAGGCGATGAACGAGCGGGACGCCGCCCGCGCCCTCGTTCGTAGCAAGTTGATCCCGGAGCTCGTCAGACCGGCCCCCAAGGAAATCGCGGTCCAGATCCGGCGCCGACCCAAACCGCAGTCGCTGGTGATCTTCGCCCGGCAATTCGCCACGCTGATCGACGCCGCCGTGCCGCTGGTTCAGAGCCTCGAGATCCTGCAAGAGCTCAGCGACGACCGCGCTCTGAAGAAGACGATCGAGAAGGTGATCGTGGATGTCCAGACCGGGAGGACACTGGCAGCGGCGATGCGCGTGCACCCCAAAGTCTTCAGCGACGTCTTCGTCAACATGGTGGAGGCCGGCGAGCAGGGCGGCATGCTCGACACGATCATGAACCGCCTGGCCCTTTATCTCGAAAAGAACCAGGCGCTGGTCTCCAAAGTCCGAACCGCCATGGTGTACCCGGCGATCATCCTCATCGTCGCCGTGCTCGCCGCCATCGTCATGCTCACCTTCGTCGTTCCCACTTTTCAAACGATGTTCGAATCGGGAGGCCTCACCCTCCCATATCCTACCCAGGTGCTGTTGAACATATCGGCGTTCGTCCAGGCCCGGTGGATGTGGCTGGGCGGGGGCCTGGTGGGCGGTGTGTTTCTCCTGCGCCAACTCTATCGAGCGCCGGCGGGCCGCGCCGTCGTTGACCGGCTTCTGCTGCGTATTCCTATACTGGGAGATTTGCTGAAGAAGTCGGCGGTGGCGCGCTTTTCACAAAGCATGTCCTCGCTTTTGGCGGCCGGCTCGAACCTGATCGAGTCGCTGATCGCCTCGGCGGCGACCACCGGTAACGTGGTGATCGAAAAGGCCTTGCTGAGCTCCCGGCCCGCCATGGAAGGCGGCGAGGGGATCAGCAAGCCACTCGCGGACAGCGGCGTGATGCCGAACCTGGTCTCGCGCATGGTCCTGGTCGGCGAGCAGACCGGCCGCTTGGATGAGATGTTTGGTAAGATCGGGATGTTCTACGAAAGCGAGGTCGACACGGCGGTCGACCGGTTGATGAAAGCGATGGAGCCCGCCCTGATCGTTGTGGTCGGCGTCATCCTCGGCGGCATGGTCGTGGCTCTGTATCTACCCATCTTCGAGGCGTTGACCAGCGTCGACGTCTGAGGTCGACGTCGACGGCCAGATGCGAGAAGCCGGCGCAGGTCGCAAGACCGCGCCGGCTTTCTGGTCTCGGGACGCTCGGTAACGCGGTCTAGGCCGTCACCGCCTCCGGCGCCCGCACGCCCGCCTCCTGCTCCGCCGCCCGCGCTTCCGTTTCCAGCTCTTCGCCCCGGTGCGTGAAGCGGCGCCGGAAGAAGTCGGCCAGGTCGTCAGTCAGCGAGAACATCACCGGCACCAGAACCAGGGTGAGGAAGGTGGCGAAGGTGAGCCCACAGATCACCGCGATCGCCATCGGGCCCCACCAGGCCGCCGACTCGCCGCCCCAGTAAAAGTCCGGGCTGAGGCGCGCGTAAAGGCCGTAGAAATCGATGTTCATCCCGATGGCCAGCGGAATCAGTCCCATCACGGTGGTGATCGCCGTGAGCGTCACCGGACGGAACCTGGTCAAGCCGCCGCGCACCAGCGATTCCACTGGACTCAATCCGTCACGCTTTCTCAGGATATCTATGTAATCCATCAGCACGATCGCGTTGTTAACAACCACGCCGGCCAGGCTGATCACCCCCACACCGCTCATGATGATCCCGAACGGCATGCGGAAGACCGTCAAGCCGATCAACACGCCGACGGTGGAGAGGATCACCGAGCTTAGGATGATCAGCGGCTTCAAGACCGAATCGAACTGCGAGACCAGGATGAAGGCGATCAGCAGCAGCGCGGTCACGAAAGCGCCGAACAGAAAAGCGGCCGACTCCTGCTGCTCCTCTTGCTGCCCCGTGTACCGCAGCTCGTAGCCGCTCGGCAAGCCGGCCGCGAAGTCGGCCACCTCTCCCTGCACCTCCGCCAGGACGGCGTTCGCGTTGTACCCCGAGCGTACATCTGAGGATACCGTGACCACGCGGTCCAGATCCTTGCGATTGATACCGCTGTAACTCTCGTTGACGCTCCAGCTGGCGACGGACGGCAGCGGTACCTGGCTCCCGTCCTCGGCCACGATCGTCAGGTCGGCGAGCGCGTTGAGATCCTGTCGATACGGCTCGGCCAGCCGAACGACGATATCGTACTCGTCCTCGCCATCGCGGAACTCCGAGGCCTCCACGCCGTTGATGGCGCTCCGCACCGTGAAGCCGATTTCTTGAGTGTTGAGCCCGAACAGCTTCGCCCTCTCGCGATCGACTTCGACCGTCAGCTCCGGTCGGGCGTCGGCCATGTTGCTTTCCAAACCCTCCAGCTTCGGCGCGACCGGTGAATTCGAGAGGATAGCGACGAGCTGGTCTCCCAACCGCTTCAGCAGGTCGGCCCGCACGCCAATGATCTCGATGTTGATCGGCAGGCCGGTGGGCGGCCCCTCCTGCGGCTTCTCGACGGTAATCTCAGCGCCGGCCACACCGGTGCCGATGGTATTCCGCATCCGCTCCAGCGTAATAAACGAGTTGCGCCCACGGTCCTCGTAGTCCACAAAGTTAACCGCCACGGTCGCCAGGTGCGTCCCCGATTCGCCGCCGAAGCCGCCCGAGCTGGAGCCCACCGTCGCGACCACCGCCTCGAAGTCCTCGCGACCATCAAGCTCGCCCAGCTCGCCCTCGATCGTTTGCACAATCCCATCCGTCGCAGATGCCTTCGTGCCGGTGGGTGCTTCCACCTGCACGTAGACCGTGTTTGGCGGGATGTCCTCGGGGAAGAAGACCACGCCCTTGCTGAACAGGGCGAAAATCGCCACCGCCGCCACGAGCATGAGACCGGCCTGCCCCATCACAATGGCCCGGTGGGCCAGCGCCCAACGAAGGGCCCGTTCGTAACTTTGAAGGATCGCCGGCAGACTGACGTTTTGCAGCCAGTGCCCCGCCGGCACTAGGGCGTACTTGTGCAGCGCGTAGAGCAGCGCCCCCGTCAGCGCGAGGAATACCGCTGTGAGCGGCCGGGAGACGAAAACCACCAGAAAGGCGACGCCGGTCGCACCGGCGAGCGTCCATTTCATGTCACGGGTCAAGCCCGGGCTCCGGCTGCCTTCGGGCCGCAACCAAAGGGAGCAGAAGGTCGGGTTGATCACCAAACCCACGAACAGCGAGGAGCTGAGAGTGATGATCAGCGTCTTGGGCAGGTAACCCATAAACTCGCCGACGATACCGGGCCAGAACATCATCGGCGCGAACGCCGCCAGCGTCGTCGCCGTCGCCGCCATCACCGGGACCGCCACCTCGCCGGTGGCGAGCTTCGCCGCCTCTTTCTTGTCGTAGCCGCGCTCGCGGAAGCGATAGATGTTTTCAACCACCACGATCGCGTTGTCGACCAGCATCCCCAGCGCCAGGATCAGGCTGAAGAGCACGATGAAGTTCATCGTCATTCCCAGCAGCTGGATGATGCTGAACGACAAGAGCATCGACAGCGGAATCGCGATACCGACGAAGGACGCGGTACGCAACCCCAGGGCGAAAAGCAATACCGCCACCACCAGAATCAGGCCGGAGATGATGTTGTTCTCCAGGCTGCTCACCATCTCGTGCACGTCCTCCGATTGGTCGGAGGTGACCTTCACCACCGTGGTCGGCGGGAACGTGGGCTCCATCTCCGCGACGATCGCCCGCACGGCGTCCGCTGTCTCGATGATGTTACGCCCGACGCGCTTCTTGACGCCGAGCGTCACCACCGACCGCCGGTCCAGTCGCGCGTAGCTGTCGCGTTCCTTGAAACCGAAGTCGACGGTGGCGACATCGCGCAGGTACACCGGCCGGTCGCCGGGCGACGCGATCACGATGTCCTCGATCAGCCGCGTATCCTCGAACTCGCCGGGCACGCGGACCAGATACTTCACGGTGCCGACATCGATGGTGCCGCCGGGCGTCGTCACATTTTCTTCGCGAATCGCATCGATCACATCATCGAAGGCCAAACCGTAGTACTTGAGCTTGGCGAGGTCCACGTCGACCTGAACCTCGCGCTCCAGGCCCCCGGACAGCGTCACATCGAGGACCGAAGGGATCTGCTCGAGCCTGTCTTGCAGATCCTCGGCCACCTTCTTGAGTCTCACCAGGCTGTACTCGCCGGAGATGTTCACCTGCATGATCGGCCACTCGGCGAAGTTGAACTCGATGATCATCGGTTCCTCCGCCGCTTCCGGCAGCTCCGGCTTCGCGATATCCACCTTCTCGCGTACGAGCTGCAGCGCCTCGGTCATGTCCATCCCGGCGACGAACTCGACGTTGATGTTCGAGTAGCCCTCCACCGAGGTGGAGGTGATCTCTTCGACATCGGCGATCTTGTTGAGCTCGTCCTCCAGCGGCCGCGTGAGCAGTGTCTCGATATCCTCAGGCGCCACACCCGGATAGACCGTGTTGACCGCGATGATCGGGATCGTGATCTCCGGTGCCGCTTCCTTCGGCACGCTTATGTAGGAGATCAGTCCCGCAATGATGATGATCGCCGTCAAGACGAGCACGCTGGTGGGGTGGTCGACGGAGAAAGACGTGAGCCAGAACTCCTTGTACTGGCCGTGACCTCGCCCGTCCCCGTCGTCACGCGAAGCTTCCATGCCGGGTCGCTCTTCGAACCTGGCCATCTGCGTCCTCTATTTCTTAGGCGGCTTTCTAGCCTGTTTGGTCCTCGTTGACGATACGCACGCGATCACCTATCTCGACCAGCTGCTGCCCCCGCACGATCAGCCGTTCGCCGGCGTTCAACCCCTCCTGGATGACCGTTCGGTTAGCGTAGGAGGCTCCCAAACGCACGGGTCGGGCGACGGCGACGAGAACTCCGTCCCGCTCCACGGCCACAAAGACCTGGTAGCCATCTTCGACTCGCAGGATCGCCGACTGGGGAACCACGATCACGTCTTGCAGGCGACGGTCGGCAACCTGGGCGTTGGCGACCATGTGAGGCTTGATCACCCGCCCCGGGTTCTCGATCACGACCTCGATGGGAAACGTCCGGTTTCGCTTGTCGACCGTCCGCCCCACGAAGCCGATCACCCCGGTGAACTCCCGGTCCGGCAACACGTCAAAGCTGATCCGGGCGCTGTCGCCCGGCTCCACCGAGGCGGCGAAGCGCTCCGGCACCCCGCCTGTGACCTTGACCCGCCCGACCTCGACGATCCGCGCCACCGCTGTGCCCGGCGCCACCATCTCCCCGGCATCGACGATACGCTCGTCGAAGATCCCCGAGATCGGAGCCTCGAGCCTCGTGCGTTCCAGTCGCGCCTCGAGAGTCTCCAAGCGCGCCGCCTGCAGCTCCGCCTGATACTTGGCCTCGAGATAGGTGATCTCGCTGCCGATCTGTTCGTCCTCCCAGAGCTGGCGCTGGCGCTCGTAGCGCTCCGCCGCGAGCTGGGCCGACGCGGCCGCCTCCTCGACCTGAGCCCCTAGCACCCGGTCGCGGATCTTGGCGATCGGCTGGCCGGCGCGGACGAACTGGCCCTTCTCTACATAGAACCGTTCGAGCACGCCGCTTTCCTCGGCGCTGATCGTGATGTCGTTCATCGCCTCGACTTCACCGGTCAGCCGGATGTAGCTGGTGAAGGCGGACGGCGTCAGCTCAGCGACCTCGACGTTGACGACCTTGACGAAATCGCCGCTGGCCTCGGCCGCTTCGCCCGTTCCCGATGACGGGTCACAGGCGGCGGTGCCGAGGGCGACGGCGAGGCCGGCGATCACACCTACGCGCACCCCTAGTCTATATCTGATCATGGCAACCTGTGCCCCTCTCTTGGCGTTGACATTCTATTCCGAGACGCTCGCCTCCGCCGCGGCGGAGGCAGGCACGTCGACCAATGGCACCACGCCGACCGCGTCATCCAGGTCGGCCTGCGCGATGAGGTAATCGAAGACGGCCTGCGCGTAGTTGAACTCCGACTCGCGAAGCAACACTTCGCCCTCGGTTACCTCGAGCTGCGAGCTGATCCCGGCCAGGTACTGCGAGGTGACGATCTCGAAGCCCCGCTCCGCCTCACTCACCGCCTGGCGCGCCGCATCGGCTCGCAGCCGCGCTTCTTCCAGCGCCTCCAGCGCGGTCCGGATCTGGTTGCCGACCTGCTGTTCCAACAGCTCCAGCCGCACCTCGGCCTGACGGCGCGCCAGCTTGCGCTGCTGTACCCGCGCCAGACGTTGGAAGCCCGAGAAGATCGGAACCTCGAGCTGCAAGCCGACAGCGGCGGAGGTTGTCCGCTGGTTGCTGCTGGCGCCGAACGGGTTCAGCCCTCCGTCCTCCTGGGCGATGACCCCATAGTTGAAGAAGGCGGAAAGGCGCGGGTAAAGGTTGCTGGACTCGAACCTCACCCGGGCGTCCTCGAGCTGCCGGCTGAGCTGAGCCTGGCGCAGGTCCGAGCGCATCCGGCCCGCCAACTCCCGCAGCGTTTCGTAGGACGCGTCCAGCGCGGCGCCGTAGCCCACCAAGCGCAGCAAATCACGATTGGCGCCCTCGTTCGCGTCGGCGGAGGCCAGATCGAGTTCGTGCAGCCGGCCTGCCACCTTCACCGGCTCGACCCCAGCCAGTCCCAGCTCTACCGAGAGGTCCCGCTCCGCAGCGGCCGCCGCGTTGCTCGCCCGTCGCAGGTTCGGCTTAAGGTTGGCCAGCCGGACCTCGAGGCGTAGCACGTCGTAGTCGCTGGCCAAGCCGGCCCGATTCAGACCGCGCGTCTCCTCCAGCGTCTGCTCCGTCCGCCGCACGCTCTCCTGCGTGACGCGTACCTCCTCGTGCGCCAGCAGGGCGCCATAGTAGGCGCGGCGGACGCGCGTGGCGATCCGCTGCGCCTGGCCGCGCACCACCTCGCGCTGCAGCGCCTGGAAGCGGCCCGCCGTACCGACCCCCACCAGAGCACCGGCGTCGAAGATCGGCTGAGTCACGTTCAAAAAGGCCGACCAGTTGTTGTCGGCGCCGAAGCGCACCGGCACCAACTCATCCGGCGAGGCGGTCGGATCGAAGATGATCTTGGGCAGGAACGCCTCCTGCACCTGTATGTTGCGCTGGTAGCTCACGGTGGCGTCGACGCTCGGAAACAGACTGCCCCAGGCCTCACGCACCTGCTGGCCCGCCGTGGCCAGGCCCAGCTGGGCGTCGCGGAGATCCCGGTTGTTCTCGAGTGCGACTCCGATCGCCTCGCGCAATGAGTAAGCGGGGCCGTCCAGGCTCTGGGCTTCAACCGTTCCCGTTAGTGCCAACACGGCGAGCCCCAGGATCAGTCCACGGCCCGCACTGGCAACGACTTGCAACACGATTCTATCTCCCCTTGCTTTCGCGATCGCGTTCTCTAAAAGAAGAATCCTTGATCCCACTACGGAGCGACGCCGCCTGGAGCTTCGACCCGGGCGTCCCGCGGCGGCCGCAGCCCGTACCAGAGGAACTCACTGAACCGGGCGAAAAGCTCGGGCGCGTCCAGCCGCTCGCCCGAGTGGCGGCAGCGTGCGACCGGATCGCACGACAGCAGCAGCGTCACCAGTCCGTGAACGTGGGTCCACAGGTAGAGGACCAGCTCGTCGGGATCCGCCCTGCGGATCACCCCGGACTCCATGGCGTCGATGACCGAATCGCGAAACAGGTTGTAACCGCCACCCTCTGGCAGCTCCTCGATCTCCTCGGGTAGCTCGCCGTGTGTCGCGAACAACACACGGAAGTACTCGCGGTTCTCCAACGCGAACCGCACGTACGCCTCGCCCAACGCCCGGAGCCGCTCCGCCGACCCGGGCGGTCGATCCGCCACGGCCTCGTGCAGGTAGCCATCGAATCGCTCGAAGCCGAGCGACACCACCCGCCGCACCAGCGCCTGCTTGTTCTCGAAGTAGTTGTAGATCGCCGTCGCACCGACGCCGACTCGGGCTGCGACCGCCCGCATCGACAACGCGCGCAGCCCCCCTTCAGCCAACAGGTCGCGGGCCGCCTCGAGGATCGCGGTCTCGGTGTCGGCCGTGCGCAGCGGCTCCGCCACATTCAAAGCCATCCGCCCCTCCGCGGTTAACGGTGTGAAGTTGACGCCGTTATCTTAACAGTGTTAAGCGCACCGTCAAGGGCTCTGACCCCGAGCTTTAAGCTCCAAGCAGGGCCGGCCGACCTGACCGGCGGTCTAACTGTCCGGCATATGTCTATTGACAAAAACCAGAAAAGAATTACGTACAGCTGCTGTCTAAATACTATCTTGCGACCAAGACACGGCCCGCTCCTCGCTATCCTCCCCACTCGGGCCGCGGCCCTCACGTCTGGCCCGTGCCCGCGCCCCCACACGACCCGGCGTCAGGCGGATTCAGTCGGGTCAGTGTGAGCTATGATCGGGGTCGGGCTTCACGCCAAACAGCTTGTATCCCAACAGCAGGAGGAGAGGGACGGCGAGCAGCGACAGGGCCGTGGAGGCCACAATGCCCGCCGCCGCGCTGCCCAGGGCCGCTTCCAGCGCTCGGTCGGCGCCGATCCAGAGGGCGAAGAAGACGACGGTGCAGAAGACGAGCGCCGACAGCTCTCGGGCGGGGGTTGCCCAGTAGCGCCGCAGCGGCGTCCCCTGGGCCGCCAGGGCCAGGATCGGCCACAACAGGGTCAATGGAATCAGTATTCGCAGAGACACCGGCAGCCACCTCCTCCCGAGATTGCCTTCGCCCGCCCCACACGGGTGCGATATTAGGTCAGCGGGGGGCCATCTTAGCGCTCAGCTCGACGGCTCACAAGCGCCGGACGCTCCGGCGCGGCTGCTCGAGCGCCGCCGCGAAGCGGGCGCCGGCGGGGTGGACGTGCTGACGCGCTGCCACCAGTTTTATGTGCCTCTTCCTACAAGACAGGTGCAGTTCCAGCTCTCGCAGCGCCAGGCAACCGGAGGCGACCATGGATTGGGTCTATATTCTCGGACGCATTCTCTTTGCGACGATCTTCATCGGCTCGGGAATCGGCCACTTCATGCAGCTCGGTGCAATGACTCAATACGCGGCGGCGAAGAAGCTGCCTGCGCCGAAAGCGATGGTGGTGCTGAGCGGTCTGCTGACGCTGGCCGGCGGGATCAGCGTGCTGCTCGGGGTATGGATGGAGATCGGAACCTGGCTGCTCTTCTTCTTCCTGGTACTGTCGGGGTTCACGATGCACAACTTCTGGACGATCGCCGACCCGGTGCAGAAGATGGCCGAACAGTCCGCGTTCATGAAGAACCTGGCGCTGGCGGGGGCGGCCTTGATTCTTTACTACTTCGTGCAGGCTTACGGATACGGCCCGCTCACCCTCGGCCAGCCGATGTAGGAGCCGAGGGGCCGCGTGCCAAGTCGAGGAGACGGACTCAGGCGGCTTTCGCCTCGGAGACCAGCTTGTTGACGGACTGTTTGGCGTCGCCAAACAGCATCATGGTCTTGGCGTGGAAGAACAGCTCGTTCTCCACACCGGCGAAACCGGGCCGCAGGCTTCGTTTGAGCACGATGATGTGCTCCGCCTCATCGACGTTGAGGATCGGCATGCCGTACAACGGACTCGAGGTGTCGTGGCGGGCGGCGGGGTTGACGACATCGTTGGCGCCGATGACCACGGCGACGGTCGTATTCTTGAAGTCATCGTTGATGTCGTCCATATCGAACAGCTCGTCGTACGGCACGTTCGCCTCGGCCAGCAAAACGTTCATGTGACCGGGCATCCGTCCGGCGACGGGATGGATCGCATACTTCACGTCGACGCCGCGCTCCTTCAGGACATCGGCCAGCTCGCGCACCGCGTGCTGGGCCTGAGCCACGGCCATGCCGTACCCGGGCACGAAGATCACCGAGTTCGCGTAGGTGAGGATCATCCCGGCCTCCTCGGCTGACACATCCCGAACGGTTTCCGTCCCGGGGCCGGCGCCGACACTGCCGGCCACCACGTCGGCGGTGCCCACCGCGCCGAACAGCACGTTGGCCAGCGAGCGGTTCATCCCCACGCACATGATGTTGGTGAGGATCAGCCCGGAGGCCCCGACCAGTGATCCGGCGATGATCAGCACGCGATTATCGACGACGAAGCCGGCGGCGGCGGCGGCCAGACCGGAATAGGAGTTGAGCAGCGAGATCACCACCGGCATGTCGGCGCCGCCGATCGAAATCACCGTGGTAACACCCAGCGCCAGGCCCAGCGTGCCGAAGATCAAGAACAGCGTCATGTCCTGCTGCCAGCCGATGATATAGGCGGCCAGCCCGACACAGGCGGCCAGCAGCAGCGTGTTGATCGTCTTCTGCAGCGGCCAGGTGACCGGCGCCCCGGTGATCAGGTTCTGCAGCTTCCCGAAGGCGATCAGACTTCCGGAAAAGGTCACGGTACCGATCAACGTACCGGCCATGATGCTCACACCGGAGTCGACCGTCATCACATCGGTGCCCCCGAGAAGGCGGAAGAACTCGGAGATCGCGACCAGCGCCGAGGCGCCGCCGCCGAAGCCGTTGAAGATGCCGACCATCTGCGGCATGGCCGTCATCTGCACGGCCTGCGCGGACACGCCACCGATGAGCGCTCCGACGATTGCTCCCACCAGGATCATCTGCCAGTTCGCGAAGTTGGTCTCCAGCAGCGTCACAATGATGGCCAGAGCCATACCTGTGGCGGCGATGATGTTGCCGGACCTGGCCGTGGTGGGGGACTGCAGCCTCTTCAACCCGAAGATGAAGAGCGCCGCAGCGACCAGATAGCTCAGGTTTGCCAGGGTGAAGAAATTCATCTTCTTAGTCCAATGAGCTGAGCCGACGTTTTATCCAAAGCCTCGCGGGCGCACAGCCAAACAAGCTAAGACTTCGCTGCCTTGCCCGGAGCCTCTTTCTTCTTGAACATCTGTAGCATGCGGTCGGTGACCAGGAAGCCGCCGACCACGTTGATCATTCCCATCGCCACCGCGACGACGCCCAGCACCAAGATGAGCTGGCTCTCACCCGCCGCCGCCGCCGTAATCACCAGCGCCCCGATCACCGAGATACCGGAGATCGCGTTGGACCCGGACATGAGCGGCGTGTGCAAAAGAGGCGGCACCTTGGTGATCACCTCGAAGCCCGTGAACATCGCGAGCACGAAGATGTAGAGGTTGTTGAGCAGTCCCTGAGGCATTTCGAACCCTCACAGCTGCGCTTTGACGCGCTCGTTCAAGATCTCGCCGTTGTGCGTCAGGCAGCTGTCCTTAACGACCGCGTCCTCGAAGTCGAGGTTGAGCTGCCCGTCTTTCACAAACTCGTTGAACAGGCTGGTGACGTTCCTCGCGTACAGCTGGCTGGCGTTCACCGCCATGGTGCTGACCAGATTCAGCGGCCCGTTGATGACTACGCCGTGTACCACGACTTCCTTGCCCGGCTGTGTCAGGGCGCAGTTACCGCCACCGTCCGCCGCCAGGTCGACGATGACCGAGCCTGCCTTCATCCCCTTCACCGCGTCCTCCTCGATCAGCCGCGGCGCCGGTTTCCCCGGGATCGCCGCCGTGGTGATGACGATATCGGCGGCTTTAATGTGCTCGGCGAGGATTTCCTTCTCGCGCTGCTTCGATGCCTCCGACAGCTCTTTTCCGTAGCCACCGGCGTCTTCGAGCTCTTTCTCCTCGAGCTCGATGTCGATGAACTTCGCTCCGAGGCTCTGCACCTCTTCCTTGACGGCCGGCCGGATGTCGAAGGCCTCGACCCGGGCGCCCAGCCGGTGCAAGGTGGCGATCGCCTGCAGACCGGCCACGCCAGCTCCGAGGACGAGAGCCTTGGCCGGTGGAATCGTGCCCGCCGCCGTCATCGACATCGGGAGGAACTTCGACAGCGAGTTGGCGGCGATCAGAGCCGCGCGGTAGCCCGCGATGTTGGCCTGGGAGGAGAGGGCATCCATCTTCTGCGCGCGGCTGATGCGCGGCACCGCCTCCATCGCAAAGGCGCTGATCCTGCGCTCCGCCAGCATCTTCACCGTCCCCAGGCTGGTCAGCGGCTCGAGGAAGCCGATCAGGACCGCGCCCTCGCGCATCATCTCTATTTCTTTCGGCTCGGGCTTGCGGACCTTGAAGACGACATCGGCGCCGTAAACCTGCTGAGGGGAGTCAACGACCGTGGCCCCCGCCGCCCGATAATCCTCGTCGCTATAATAGGAGCCCGCGCCGGCGCCGCTTTCCACCTGAACCTCGTGCCCACCCTCGACGAGCTTGGCGACGACCGGCGGCACCAGGGCAACCCGCCGCTCGCCCTCTACGATCTCCTTCGGGACACCCAGTTTCATCTTCGCAACTCTCTTCGCTTGGACTTCAGACGCTCAACTTCCTTGCTGGCGCGCGTCTTGACCTCGACTGCGCCCATGCAAGCCAGCGCCGTCACCTTTAGTTGTGGAGTGTGCGGGCTCTGCGCGCCGCCGCCTTGCTCGACCTGATCCACCGCGCCCAAGACCCCCAGGCCTCGCACCGTCACCGGCAAGCCCGGTGGGACGATCAGCTCAACTCCCCCCATTAACGCGACCGCGACGACATGCGTCACGCCAGCCGGCAAACGCGCTTCACGAAAATCGAGCTCCACCCCACCCATCAGCGCAATCGCGTTGAGTTGACGGGGCGGCGACCACTCCCCTTTCCTGGAATTCCCGCCCATCACGGCCAGCGCCCAGCCGCGCGGCGCAGGCTCGTCGACGACCGCGGGCGCCAGTGCCGAGAGGGCCGGCAGGTCGCTCACAAGCTCGTCCAGCTCGGCCGCGCTCCGGGCCTCGTCTACCACCGCCAGCCGCTGCTCCAGCACGTCCAACTCGATGTGGCCAGCCGCGAAATGCTCGCAGAGCTCGGCCTCTACCCGGTCGCGTTGTTCCGGAGTGGGCGCGCTAGCGGGCAGCGATCGATCGCTCATGCTCCCGACTCCCGGTCAAGGTAGCTCCGTGCCTTCGATCGCGGCTTATTTCGCTTGACTGGCCGGGAATCAACACGCACGTTCTGTGCCCGTCAAGGTGGCAGTCTCCGGCCGCCAACGCGCGGTTCCACGGCCGCTTACCGGGGCACGGCGGGGGAAGTGCCCAGCGACGTTCGGGGACAATATGCCCCGGTCAGATCCCGGTCTTCATCGACGCAGCGACTCGCTCCACCTCACGCCAGACCCTCAGCAGGTTGCCGCCCCAGAGCTTGCGGATCTCATCCTCGCTGTAACCCCGACGCACGAGCTCGAGGGTGACGTTGAAGGTCTCGCTGGC
>CAYGCC010000046.1:0-41825 GCA_964348165.1 uncultured Gemmatimonadota bacterium
GCTGACCGGCCGCGCCACGGTGATCGGCGAGCCCTTCGACGTCGAGCAGCTGCGTGCCGACCTGGAGCTGCACGGCGACACCCTCGCCTTCGTCTTGTGGGAGGGCGACCTTTCGGCCACTCACCTGTTCGGCGAAGGCCAGGTGACGCTGTCCGGCGATACCGAGTACGACGTGACGCTGAGCGGCAATCCGCTCACTACTAAGGATGTGAACTGGCTGCTACCGTGGCTGCCCCCAGGGGTTGCCTACCTCGACCTTCACTTCCAGAGCGTGCCGGGCGGGATTGCCCTGAAGGGCAGCAACGCCCGCTGGGTGTCGCCCGACGCCCGGCTCTCCGGTCGCTTCGGGCTCCGATTCGACGATGGTCCCGGAGGGGTCGAGTTCGACGACCTGGCCCTCGATATCGAACGCGTGACCAGCGGGCTGATCGCCTCACTCAGCGGTTGGCAGCCGCCCACTGCGGGTGAGGTGTCGGGTCGGGTCGAACTCGACGGTCGGCCTCGCGCTCTACGTGTCGACGCGGATCTTCAGCTTCTCCCGGCAGCCTCGCCAGAGGTTTCCCGGCTGCAGGCGCGCGGCGTGGCGCTCGCCATGCCGGGCTCGCTCGGGGCCGAGGATCTCAATGTCGCATTCGACACGCTGCAGTTGGATCTGCTACGCGCATTCGTTCCCGGGCTCGCCGTTACCGGTGAGCTTTCGGGGACGGCGCGGCTTGACGGGACGCTGGTCGATGGACTGGACGTTCGCTTCGAGGTCGAGCAGCGTGACCAGAACCTGGTGCCGACGCGACTCGGCGGCGGCGGGAGGGTCTGGGCGGACGGATTGGCGCCGCCCCGGCTCGACCTGACGCTGGAGGCGCGTCAGGTCTCGCTCACCACGTTGGCCCACTACTATCCGGCGATCCCGTTCCGGGGTGAATTCGCCGGGGGTGTGCGGGCTGTGGGCCCGCTGAACAACCTGAGGGTCGAGGGGCGGCTGGCCGGCGCGGGTGACTCGCTGAGATTGGGTGGGACGCTGCAGGTGGCAAAGGGCGAGATCCCGGGCTACGAGGCCGAGATTCGTGGCTGGCGGGTGAGGCTGCCCCGCTTTCGCCCGGCTCTGCCTCAATCGGACCTCGACTTCACCGTGCAGATCGAGGGGCGTGGGGTCCGCCCCGCCGAAGCCGAGTCGTCGGGGCGCGCCCAGCTCTTCGCGTCCTTCGTGGGCGGCGTTCAATTCGATTCGGCTCGGGCGGATTTTCGGCTTTCGGGCGGTCGGCTTCAGGTTGACAGCGCGGTCGCCGCTGGGGAATTCGGCGAGCTACGAGTGGACGGGGCGCTGGCACTGGTGGCCGGCCGCAGCGACAGCCTGCGGTTCGAGCTTCGAGCCGACAGCCTCGGCGCGTTTAACGCCTGGCTGGCGCCGGGTTATGCTCCACTGGCGCGGCAACGCCTGGTCGCGAATGGAGACGGTGCGGAGGCCGAAGACGACGTCGGCGCGAGATTGGAAGGTTTGGCCAGCGCTCGGGGTTGGGCGATCCAGGAAGCGGGCGGGTTAGAGCTGCGGGGAAGCCTGGCGGCGCAACGGCTGGTCTACGGCGGTTGGTCCGCCGACAGCTTGCGTGTCGACAGCCTTAGCGTTGGCCGCCAGAATCAAAGTTTGACCGCGCGAGCCAGCGTCGCCGGAAAGGGAGTCGGCATCGGTGAGCTGCGATTCACCGATTTGCAAGTGACGGGCCAGTTAATGGATAGCCTGACCGATCTGAGCTTTGAGCTGGCGAAGCCGGGCGCGGCGGCGCGGGGCCACATGTGGATTGGCTCGGCCGGGCGCGTGCACACGGTGGGCCTCGATTCATTTAACCTACGGTTGGGCGGGTCGGACTGGGAGCTGGTCGAACCGGCACAGCTTGACTTGGAGGAGTCCGGCGCGGTGGCCGTTCGCGGGTTCGAGCTCAGGAGCGGGTCGCGGCGCATGGAGCTGGAAGGCTCTGTCGGAGTCGCGGGACCGGCGGCGTTCACGGCTCGCATCACGGGCGTCGATTTGGCGGATCTGGCGAGCCTCTGGCCCGACAGCCTGGCCGTCGGCGGCCGCCTCGAGCTCAACGCCGAGCTCTCGGGTCTGGTCCGGGACCCGGTGGTGACGGGACGGTTCGAGGTCGTCGACGGCCACATCTTCGGCGTGTCTTACACGAACTTCGCCGGGACGTTGGACTACGGCGGGGGACAACTGGCGCTGGACGCCTCGATGTGGGCCGGCGACGATCCGCTGTTTCGGGTTTACGGTGCCTTGCCTTTCGACCTCACCCTCCCCGACTTCGGCCTGGCCATTCCAGAGCGGCCGATCGAGTTGCGGCTCGATGGCGACAGCGTACCGCTCGCCCTGGTCACGGTCTTTACCGACCAGATCGAAAACGTGCGCGGCCACGCGCGAGCGGCACTTGTCATGCGCGGGACGCCGCGCAACGTGGACATGCAAGGCCCTGTCGGCTTGAGGGACGGGGGCTTTCGCTTCGTCTGGTCTGGTATCGACTACGGCAGGCTGGAAGGTCAGCTCTTGTTCGACGGCGCAGTGATGCGGGCGAAAGATGTCGCTTTGCGGGGAACCCAGGGCGGTCGCGGGACGATCAGCGGCACGGTAGACTTCAGCGAACTGGGTAATCCGCGCTTCGCTTTGCAACTCGATGCCGTGGAGCTGCCGGCCTACGATCAGATCGACGCCCGGGTGGTTGGATCGGGTCGGATCGAGCTGAGCGGGCGCTACGACCTGCCGGAAATCTCGGGGAATCTCTCGGTCGTGCACGGCGTGCTTTATCTGGAGGAGCTGGAACGCCGCACCGCGATCGTCGATCCATTCGAAGACCCCCGCTTGCTGATCGACCCGGGTTTCCTCGAGGAGACGACCGGTGGGCGCCGAAGTCCCTTCATGGAAAACCTGACCATCCAGTTGGGTCTTAAGGTGGAACGCGACACGTGGCTGCGCTCGAGCGAGGCCAACGTGGAGATCACCGGCAACCTCAACGTTCAGATGCAGCCGGCGCAGAAAGAGCTGTGGATCGACGGGACGCTGGAAGCGGTGCGGGGCGACTATCGTTACGTGAACAAGCGATTCGAGGTCATCGATGGCACCATCGAGTTCGTGGGCACGCCAGCGATGAACCCGAATCTCCGGATCACTGCGCGCTACACCGTGCGCACGCAGAAGGAGCCGATCGATATCCGGCTCCTGATCGGGGGCACACTCGAAGACATGACCCTCACTCTGGAGAGCGACGCCCAGCCGCCGATCCCCGAGTCCGACCTGTTGTCCTACCTGGTGTTCGGTCGCCCTTCCTACGAGTTGACCCGCCCCGGCGATGAGGGCAGCCTGCTTGGCGACTTTACACGCGGTGTTCCAGAGGCTCTGGTCGGCTACGCGCTGGGGTCGCTGCTGGTGGGCGAGTCGGGGATCGCCTACGTCGATGTCAGCCGCGTGGACCCGGTGGGCGAAGAAGGAGAGTTCCGCCAGCCGCTGGGACCGGCGCTGTCGGCCACGCAGGTCGAGCTGGGCTGGTATCTGGCGCCCACGGTGTTCGTAAGCTTCGCCCAGCAACTCGTGGGCGTGCCGCCGACCGCCCGGGTCGAGTGGCGGCTGGACGAGCGCTTTACCTTGCGCGCCATCACCCAGCCGCGCTTCGGCCGGCAAAGCGCTCTCTTCTTTGAGGCGACCTCCGCCGAACTGCAGCAGTCATTCGGCCTCTTCCTGTTCTACGGCTGGGCCTACTAGCATACCCGGCCCGGTCCGGACGCCTCCGGATCGGCATCTGGATCGAAAGCACCCCAACTGTGTAGGTTAGTGACATTGGCTTGGTCTTTCACTCGAGCGGGCCGGGGCCGGCAGGGCTTCCGGGCCGATAGGAGCTATGGGGAACTACGTAAAGATCTTTGGATTGATGGCGGCGCTGACCGCCTTGGTGCTGGCACTCGCCTACCAGTTCGGGGGCCCCAATGCGCTGCTGCCGGCCTTTCTGTTGACCGGCCTGTTCAACTTCGGGATGTTCTGGTTCAGCGACCGGGCAGTGCTCCGGGCCTACCGCGCGCAGGTTATCGAGCGTGACGCCAACCCACAGCTGTACGATATGGTGGACCGGCTGAGACAGCGAGCCGGGTTGCCGATGCCCAAACTGGCGATCGCGCCCAGCCAGCAGCCGAACGCCTTCGCCACCGGTCGCAATCATGAGCATGCGGTGGTCTGCTTCACCCATGGCATTCTCGGTGTCATGAGCCGGGGAGAGCTGGAAGGGGTCACGGCGCATGAGCTGGCTCACATCAAGAACCGCGACATGCTCACCAACACCGTGGCGGCCACGATGGCGGGGGCAATCATGATGCTAGCCCGGCTGGCGTTCTTCTTCGGCGACCGCGATCGCAATCCCATCGCCGGGCTGGCCATGCTGATCCTGGCGCCGCTGGCCGCCCTCCTCGTTCAAATGGCCATCAGCCGCCAGATGGAGTATCGGGCGGACCGGGTGGGCGCTCAAATCGCCGGCTCGCCGCTGGGCCTGGCTCGAGCGCTTGCCACGCTGGAAGGGGCTGCACGCCGCATCCCCATGGAAGTGAACCCCTCAGCCGCCCACGTGTGCATCGTTAACCCGCTGAGGCGCGGCGCTCTGATGGGCCTCTTCCGCACGCACCCGCCGACGGAAGAGAGGATCGCGCGCCTCGAGGAGCTGGCGCGTGGCGTCTGAGGCGGCCTGGGAAGGCGAGCACGGCGCGTCGCTGGCCCAGCCGGCGGACGGACACGAGCCACGTCGTCTCTTTGTCATCCAGAATCCCGTTGCGGGCACCCGCCGGCCTGAACCTCTTCGCCGTCAGCTGCAGTCCGAGCTCTCCGCTCAGGGTGTCGCCTTTGAACACGCCTACACGCGCGAGCGCGGTCATGCCGCTGAGCTCGTTCATCAGGCTCGCCAGGAGGGCTTCCGCCGAGTTCTGGTCGCCGGCGGCGACGGCACTGTTCGCGAAGTGGTTTCGGCCCTCGCGGGAAGCCCTGTCGCGCTGGCCCTGTTACCGGTGGGAACGGGCAACCAGCTGGCGGCGAACCTGGGGATACCGAAGAGTCTGCGGGGCTGCGTCTCCGTGGCGCTGGCTGGCCGCGTCCGTCAGATCGACCTGGGGCTGATCGACGGGCGTCCCTTCAGCGCGATCGCCGGGGCGGGCTTCGACGCCCAGGTGGTGAGGCCTGACAGCCGCGTCAAACGGCGCTTCGGCTACCTCGCCTACGTACACGCGGCTACTGCCGCCGTTCTCTCGCCGCAGGTGGCCTCACTGCGCGTGCGAGTGGACGGCGCAGAGATCTGCGGCCGCGGGATGGGCGTCATGGTGATGAACATGCCCGGCCTCACGGCGCCCGGGCTCGCCCGGCCCGTGACCATCATCCCGGGCGCCCGCATGGACGACGGCAAGCTGGATGGCTGTCTGCTGGCCACCGCCACCCGGCGCGACTGCTTCTCGGCGCTGGGCGCCATCCTGAGGCGCCGACAGGAGGCCAGCCCGCTCCTCGAGTATTTCAGCGGAGACGAGATTCGGGTCGAGGCGGACCCTCCCTTGCCCGTGCAGGCCGACGGCGAGCGGCTGGGGAAGACTCCGTTCAGCGTGAAGGTCTGGCCGAGCGCGCTCCGTGTGCTGGTGCCGGCCGCTTAGATAGGGTCGGTCGACGACGATGGGCCAAGAATTTCTGACAGTGCGCGGGGCCCGCGAACACAACCTCAAGAACATCGACGTTCGCATACCGCGGAACCGGCTGACGGTGATCACCGGTCTCTCCGGTTCGGGCAAGTCGAGCCTCGCCTTCGATACAATCTACGCCGAGGGACAGCGGCGGTATGTGGAGTCGCTGTCGGCGTACGCCAGACAGTTCCTTGGCTTGATGGAAAAACCCGATGTGGACGCGATCGACGGCCTCTCGCCGGCTATCTCCATCGAGCAGAAGACGGCCGGCCGCAACCCGCGCTCTACGGTCGGGACGATAACCGAGATCTACGACTACCTGCGGCTGCTCTGGGCGCGTTGCGGAACGCCCCACTGTCCATCGTGCGGCAAGCCGGTGCGCCGACAGACGCCGGGGCAGGTGGCGGATGCGGTCCTGGCGTGGCCCGAGAAGACACGCATCGAGGTCATGGCTCCGCTAGTCCGCGGAAGGAAGGGCGAGTTCCGGGATCTGTTCGAGCGGGCGCGCAAGGACGGCTTCGTGCGGGTTCGCGTGGACGGTGTGACCTATGACCTCGACGAGCCCCCGCGTCTCAACCGGCGGGTCAATCACGACATCGCCGTCGTCGTGGACCGGCTCGCTGTGCGGAGGGCAGACCGGTCCCGGCTTACCGACTCGATCGAGGTGGCACTTCGCGCCGCCGACGGTGTCGTCCAGGTGGATCGATACGCGAACGGAGACGAACCGGAGAGCCACCTGTTCAGCGAACGGTACGCCTGTCCCGACTGCGGGATCAACCTGCAGGAGCACGAGCCACGACAGTTCTCCTTCAACTCGCCTTACGGCGCCTGCCCCGATTGCGGTGGTTTGGGAATAAAGAAGGTTGCGAACTCCGCGCTAATGCTCGCCGACGGCCGCCTCTCGCTGCTCGAAGGTGTCCTGGTGCCTTGGGGGTCGCCGGTCGGTTACCTGCGCAAGCGGGTCATCGCACCCTTGGCCCGCAAGCACGACGTTCACCCGAACACGCCGTGGGACGAACTCCCGGACGCGATGAAGCGTGAAGTGCTGTTCGGGTCCGATGACATCGAGTGGGAAGGGGCGGTGGCGCGTCTCGAGCGGCGCTACTACGAGACGGCGAGCGAGCGGCTGCAGAGTCGCTTCGCGGAGTTCATGTCCGCTGCCACCTGTGGCACGTGTGGTGGCAGCCGTCTCCGCTCCGAGGCGCTCGCCGTGAACTTCGAGGGAAAGTCGATCGGCGAGATCGTGAGCCTGTCCGCCGCCCAGGCGCGCGAGTTCTTCGAGGCCGTCAGCCGGGCCGACGGTGGGCATGGTTCGCTCGGCCGAGACCCGGTGGCCGCCCCGATCCTGAAACAGATCAACGAGCGCCTCGGTTTTCTCGATGACGTCGGCGTCGGTTACCTCACTTTGGGGCGCAGCGCCGAGACGCTGTCGGGGGGCGAGGCGCAGCGGATCCGCCTGGCGACACAGATTGGGTCGCGCCTGGTCGGTGTGCTTTACATACTCGATGAACCCTCGATCGGGCTACATCAGCGTGATAACGATCGTCTGTTGACCACGCTGGAGTCGCTGCGCGACCTCGGAAACACGGTGATCGTGGTCGAGCACGACGAGGCCACGATCCGTCGCGCCGACCATGTGGTCGATCTCGGGCCCGGCGCCGGGCTCACGGGGGGACGGGTGGTCGTGGACGGGACGCTCGATGAGGTCCTCGCCTCTGAGCAGTCGCTGACTGGAGCCTATCTGCGGGGTGATCGGCGGATCGAGGTCCCGGGTGCGCGGCGGACAGGAACGGGGGAGAGCCTCTGGATCCGTCGCGCGCGACAGTACAACCTCAGGGAGATCGACGTCGAGTTCCCGCTCGGCCGCTTGATCTGTGTCACCGGCGTCTCGGGGTCGGGCAAATCGACCCTGGTCGAGGAGATACTCTACCGGGAGCTGGCAAGGCGGCTGTACCGCTCGCGTCTCATACCGGGTGAGCACGACGGTATTGAAGGTTTGGAGCACCTCGACAAAGTGATCGACGTGGACCAATCCCCGATCGGACGCACCCCACGCTCCAACCCCGCAACCTACACGGGAGTGTTCACGCCGATCCGGCAGCTGTTCGCGCAATTGCCCGAGTCGCGGATGCGGGGTTACGCGCCAGGGCGCTTCAGTTTCAACGTGAAGGGCGGGCGCTGCGAGGCTTGTCGTGGAGACGGTCTCGTCAAGATCGAGATGCACTTCCTGCCGGATGTCTATGTCCCCTGCGAGGTGTGCCGGGGACGACGCTACAACCGCGAGACGCTGGAGGTCTTCTACAAAGGCAAGAGCATCGCTGACGTGCTGGCCATGACGGTAGAAGAAGCTCTCGAGTTCTTCCAGCCGATACCGACGATCCGCCGCAAGCTGCAGACACTGCACGATGTCGGCCTGGGCTACATCACCCTGGGCCAGAGCTCGACTACGCTGTCGGGAGGCGAGGCCCAGCGCGTCAAGCTGGCTACCGAGCTTTCCAAAGTGCAGACCGGAAAGACACTGTATATCCTCGACGAGCCAACGACCGGTTTGCACTTCGAGGACATCCGGCTGTTGCTGGAAGTGCTCCACCGGCTGGTCGAGCGCGGCAACACGGTGGTGGTCATCGAGCACCAACTCGACGTGATAAAGACTGCCGACTGGATCATCGACCTGGGGCCGGAAGGTGGCGACGCCGGCGGAGAAGTCGTCGCCTTCGGGACGCCGGAAGAGGTTGCGAAGGCGAAAGGGAGCCCCACCGGCCACTTTCTGCGGCGTTTGCTGGATGGAAAACGGCGCAAAAGACGGGAGGCCGAGCGTGTCCGAGGCTGAACATCGTCGCGAACCGAAATACCTGCTGCGACCCTTCGAGGCCTTTGTACTCCCGCGGATGGCGGCGGCCTTGCCCCGCTGGGTCGTGCCCGACCACCTGACCGCGCTCGGATTCGCGTCGGCTTTCGCCATCGGCGGCTGCTACGCGCTTGCAGGAAAGAGCCCGGCCTTTCTCTGGGCGGCCAATTTCCTCTGGATCGTGAATTGGTTCGGTGACAGCCTGGACGGCACGCTGGCGCGGGTGCGGCGCATCGAGCGACCGCGCTACGGCTACTATCTCGATCACATCGTCGACATGTTCGCCGCCGCCTTCGTCTGCATCGGGTTGGGCTTATCACCGTATTTGCTGCTTTCCGTGGCGTTGGCCATCCTCATCGGCTTCTACCTCATGTCGATCAATGTCTACCTGGAGACGTTCGTAATGGGCGTCTTCCAGTTCGGCTACGACTACATCGGGCCGACGGAGGTTCGAGTGATCCTGATCTTGGCGGGCAGCGCCCTGGCGCTGGGCTTCGAACCGGTCCTGGAGCTGAGGAACGTGCCTTTCGGGACCCTCGATTTCCTGGGGCTGCTCGGTGTCGCCGGGATGGTCCTGCTCCTCAGCCGCCGCATCCTCCAGAACCTGCGGCAGCTGGCGAGGCTGGAGCCACCGAATGTGGTGAAGATGCCGCCCGGTGCTTCCTGAGCGGCGAGCGATCCCCCGGCAAAGTTTGCTGAGACCGTTGGCCTGACGGGCCTCGAAAGTTAAAGTGAGTTCTTTTTCAAACTCGTGGATCTCCAGATCGTTTTCAAGCTGAACGCCGTGGGCGAGGTCGAGAGCTTGACGCTCTACCAGGGTGGGCGGCAGATGACAGGCCGCAAGGTCGAGTGATTCGCGGGCCTGGGCGGCACGCGCCGCACCAGGCAGGCGGCAGCGGCTCGCAAGGATGAGACACAGGTGGAGCGATGGATCCTGAGAGCGAACTCAATCTGACGGGCAGGGCGTGGCTGGCGTTGGCTATCGGGCCCCAGCGCGATCCCCCTACCTTACACCGGCTGGACAAGCCGTTGTCGCGGGCGCGTCTCGCCCTTGTCACCACCGGGGGGTTTGTCACACGCGGCGCCGAGCCCTTTGAGACCGGCAGGCTGGGAGATCCCAGCTACCGCGAGATCTCGGTAGATACCGATCCGGCGCAGCTGGAGATATTCCATCGGCACTACGACCATGAGCCGGTGAAGCGGGATGTGAACATCTTGTTCCCGCTTCCCCTCTGCGGCCAACTGGCGGCCGAGGGTATCGTGGGTTCGTTGGCTCGTACCCACTATTCGTTCATGGGCTACATCCCGGTCACCCGCCGGCTCGTGAGCGCCTACGCGCCCGAGGTGGCGAGTCGGCTCGAGGCCGAGCAGGTCGACGCGACGTTGCTCGTCCCAGCTTGACCGACCTGCAACCGGACCGTGGGTCTGGTGGCGCGAGAAATCGAACGACAGGGTATCGCGACGGTCTGCGTGATGAACCTCCGAAAGGTGGCTGAACGGATTCTGGCGCCGCGGACGTTGCTTGTCGATCGTCCCTTCGGTGCCGTGCTCGGAGAGCCAGGGGATCGCGAACAGCAGCTGTCGATCGTGACGTCGGCCCTGGCGATGCTGGAAGATCGCTCGGTCGGCGCGGGGCAGATCCGATGGTGGCACGACCGCCAATCGCGCTGAGGCCCAAACTGGCGAGGGCCGACGCGGGTCGCCGAAGCGCATGAGAAACTGAGGATCGGTTATGGGCGCCCCAAAGTCGCTGCTCGAGGAAGCGTTGGAAGCGTGGTCTGACGTAAGGGAGGGCCTCATCGCCGAGGTCGAAAACGTGCCCCCGGACCGCTTCGACTTTCGTCCCACCCCCCAATCGCGAAGCGTGCTGGAGCTGGTTCAGCATATCCTCGAGGTTGGGCTGTTCATGACCGGCGAACTGACACGGCCCGACACCGACTTCCACCGGACCTCTTGGTCCGAACTCATCGACCTGTACGCCGCACACGTCAAGAACGCTGAGACCAAAGCGCAATTGCTCAAGTTGCTTCGCTCGTCGATGCGTGAGGCCGAGACGAAGTTCTCCGCCGTCGGCGAGCTCGCGATGCTTCAACTCATCACGCGCTTCGACGGCGAACAGGGGACCAAGTTGACCTGGCTGCACCATGGCATCGCCCAGGAGATGTACCACCGGGGTCAGCTGGCCCTGTACGAACGGCTGATGGGCATCGAGCCGGCGCTCACGCGCCAGATTGGCGAGTCGGACTGAAGCCGCGGCCGGACAAGACCCCGGCTCGGCGGCGGCGGGCCGTGACCATTAGGAGCGAGTATGCAAGGCTACCGCGCAGACCTGAACCCGGCGGAACGGCTGCTCTTGGAGCGGAGCGCCGATCTGGCGCTGACACGGCGTCGGCTGCGGCTCCTCGTGCTGAGCGGAGCGCTGCTGGTGGTCGCCCTGATTGTGACCGCCCCGCTACTGGCTTCCTGGCAGTTTCTGCTGTTCTTTGCCGTCGCCTATGTGGGGGTCACCACGTGGGAACGTGTCGGGTACGCTCGCACCATCCTGGCTTACAAGGGCCTGATTCAGAAGCTGACGAGGCGCCTGGAGGCAGCCGAGTCGGGCCGCGACGAGCCCGCGGGTCCTTGACACGGGCGGGCTCGATCCCATAGCTTACCACCCCTTTCTGGAAACGGCTGCTTCGCTATCATCGCTGGGCACGGCTGCGGATTCGGGAAACTGCCGGGATCTCTGGTCGCCGCCGGGGACCTTGGGCCAGCCAGCTGGCGCGCGACAGCGGCAAGAAACGTAAGGTGCTTAACCAAAGGATGAGCGAACACGACACCGCTTCGCACTTCCCGTCCGTCAACGATGGCCGCGGGGTGAGGACGGGGCGCCGGGGCTCCCGGATCTGGCTGTTCGGCGCCTACACGTTTCTTCTTGCCTGGAGCGCGGCCTTCCTCGTTCTCTTCTTCACCAACCGTCTGCCGGTCTGATCTTCTTTCCGACGTGATCTCGCAGGAGGCGATTTGAACGCTGTCTTGATCATCGTGGCCGTGGCGGCGGTGATCGTGGTCGTCGCGCTGTTGATCAGGCGCGGCCGCGGAGGAAAGCCTGAAGCCGGTCGGGAAGACCGGCGTGGTGAGATCCGGGCCGCGGCTGGTGCGCCGCCGGCGGTGGAGCCGCGCGGCGGCGAGGCCAGAGAGGCGGCGGCCGCCCCGCCGCGGGCGCCGGCGCTGGCGAAGAAAGAGGCCATCCCGGCCGCCGAGCCGGCGGTGGCGGAGCCGTCGGAGGTGAAGCCCCCCCGACCGCAGGTGTCGGAGTCTGAGATCCGGGACCAGGTGCGAACGCGGCTGGAGGCGGCGGAAAGGATGCTCAGCGAGCTGCAGGAGGCGGCCGCCGGCAAGTCTGTAGAGGAGCTCACCCAGAGTTCGGGGTCGGTGGAGATCATGGCGGAGGGGCTCCAAGAGGTCCGGGCGTTGGTGGAGCGAAAGCAGTGGAGCCAGGCCAAGAACAAGGGTGAGGCGCTTCACGCTCAGCTATCCTTGCTCTTACAGAGCGCTCGCCGCGAAGCCGCATCCTGACCTAGCCAATCGATCGACGCGCGCCGATATTCCCCGGGGCTCTTCGCCGCTGAGCGGCGCACGGGTTTCGCGTCCGAGGGGAAACCCCCGGCCTTCCCAACTCGTAGTTGCAGATGATGCCGATCCTCTATCTGCTGGCTATCGTTTTCTTGGCGAAGATCGTGTTGGATTCGCCGGTAGGGAAGGCGTTGGGCGAAGCGATTCGTAACCTGGTTCCGCCGCGGGCGGCGGACGGGGCGCGAATTTGGCTGGGCTCGAGGAACCTGACACCCGAACCTAGTCGGAGGCCGGGATGGTCACGCGCGAAGATATAGAGAGCTTCTTGTTACGGTTGGAGCTTCCGTACCAGGAACTAGAGGAAGGTCTGTGGGTGGTGAGTGATGGCCAGGAAGTGGCGGCGGTGTTCGTCAACCTCGATCCTCCGCTGCTGCTGATGCGGGTGGAGGTGATGGACGCGCCGGCGGACGAAAAGCTTCGGAATGGTCTGTTTCGCGAGCTACTGGAGCTCAACGCCACCGATATGGTTCACGGCGCCTACGGATTGGACGAGAACGAGATCGTGGTGACCGACGCCCTGCAGCTCCAGGATTTGGATTTCAGCGAGTTCCAAGCCTCGCTGGAAAGCATCTTGCTGGCGCTGCGTTCGCATTTCGAGACACTATCGCGTTACAGAACTCCGTAGAGAGAGAGCCATGAGCATCTGGAGCCGGCTGTCCACTATGGTGAGGTCGAACCTTAATGACCTCATCGCTCGGGCTGAGAATCCCGAGAAGATGCTGAACCAGATCATTGACGACATGCGCTCGCAGCTCGCTCAGGCCAAGCAGGAAGTGGCGGTAGCGATCGCTGATGAGCGCAAGCTTCGCCGGCAGGTGCAGGACGAACGGGACCAGGGCGGTGACTGGGAGCGCCGCGCCAGGCTGGCGTTGCGGGAGGGTCGTGATGATCTGGCGCGCCAGGCGCTGCTAAGGAGTCAGGAGCACGGTGGGCACGCGGCCACCTTGGAAGAGCAGTGGCGCGGCCACGCCTCCGAGACCGAGAAGCTCAAGGATACGCTGCGCCAGCTCAGCAGCAAGATTGAGGAGGCGAAGCGCAAGCGAAACCTGCTCATCGCCCGGCAGAAACGGGCGGCCGCGCAGCGGCGCATCCACGAGACGATGGCCGGACTCTCCGATCGCAGCTCGTTCGAGGCCTTTGACCGAATGGCAGAGCGCATCGAGGATGCGGAGATGCGGGCGCTCGCCGCCGCCGAGGTCAGCGAGGAACTGGGTGGTGATGACCTGGAGCGACAGTTCAAGCGCCTGGAAGGCGGAGACATCGACGTCGAGCGCCGCCTGGCAGCTCTGAAGGAGGAGATGGGGCTGCTGCCGGCGGGCGAAGCGCCCGCGAGCGGCGGCGAGGTGATGGAAGCTGAAATCATCGAGGAAGAGGACAGCTCCGAGGAGGAAAAGACTGACTGAGTCGGGTCGCGGATTCGGATCGCGCCAGGCTTACGGCGTTCTGGCGACAGCCATATTCGTCGTCCTCCTCCTTCTATTCGTCAACAGCGTCGCCGAGATCCTCTTCCTGGTCTTCATCGCGACGCTGTTTGCCATCTATCTCGGCTCGCTGACCGACTTTCTCGCTCGGCGTCTCGGGCTCGGCCGCGGGCTCGGCGTCTCGATCGCTCTGCTGGGAACCGTCGTCGTCGTCGGGTTGGTGGGTCTGCTCATCGTGCCGCCCGTGGTCTCCCAGTTCCGACAGCTTATCGGCCAGCTGCCGGGGGTGGTGGGCGATTGGGAGGTCGAGCTGGCTCGCCTCGCCCAGGAAAACCAGCTGATCTACCGGATCATCGGACCGATCGGTGAAGGTGGAGAAGGGGGCGGCCAGTTCTTCGATACGATCTTCCAGCAGATCAATGAGTTCTTCGGCGACGTCGTGCCCTACGTCTTCTCGGGGATCGGGGTGGCGATCCACGTGGTCTCGGTGCTGATCATGGGGATCTATCTGGCGGTGAAGCCTTCGATTTATCGCGAAGGTCTGATCGCCATCACGCCGCCGGCCTACCGCGAGCTCGCGCGCGATATTCTGGAGGATCTCGGCCACACTCTCCGCGCCTGGCTGGTTGGCCTGGGGTGGTCGATCCTGGTGCTGGGCTCGCTCACCTGGGTTGGCCTCAAGTTGCTTGACGTCCCCTACTCCCTGGCCTTCGGGGTCTTCACCGGGATCGCCGTCATCGTACCCTTTTTCGGCACCATAACCTCGACGCTGCTGCCCGCGCTCTTCGTCATCGGTTCTGGCGGCCTGACCAAATCGCTGGCGGTGATTCTACTTGGCGTGGTCGTGCACGTGTTCGAGGCGAACGTCGTCGCGCCCATGATCTTCGAGAAGCAGGTCGAGCTGCCGCCGGTGCTCACTATCCTCTCCGTGCTGGTGATGGCAAAGCTCCTGGGCGTGGTCGGTCTGCTCGTGGCCGTGCCGGCGCTCGCCACGGTGATGGTCTTGATCCGACGCATCTTCGTTCACCGTGTCCTCGAAGGGAAAGGATTCCACCGCATCGAGCGGGACTCTCCCGCCATCATTAGCTTGCCGACCGGCGATGGTGTGCTGGTGCACCCTTCCGCCCCCGAGGTGAGCATACCCACGCTGCTTGAGGGGTGACCTCGCGCTCTCAACGGCCCTGTGACGGGCGCTTGGCGACGGCATGATCGTTGGTATTGGAATCGATCTGGTTCAAGTCGCACGCCTGCGCGGCGCCCTCGACCGCCATGGCGTGAGGTTGCGCCAACGGCTGTTCACGACGGGAGAATTGGCCGACTGCGAGTCGCACCGCGATCCCGCTGAATGCCTCGCCGCCCGCTTCGCCGCCAAGGAGGCCGCGCTGAAAGCCCTGGGCACGGGCAAGATCGCTGGCTTCCGCTGGACCGACCTCGAGATCAAGCGCTCAGATTCCGGACGCCCCAGCCTGGTCTTCTCCGGCCTAGTGCAAAAGCGCGCCGAGCAGCTCGGTGTCCGACGGCTTTGGGTCAGCCTCAGTCACGACGGCGGGAAGGCTGTCGCGCTTGTCGTGCTCGAAGGAATCGAAGCGTAAGAGGGCTCGCCGTCCCAGCGGCAAGGGTGGGAGGATCGGTCGTTGGGGAGTCGCGTCTAGTGGGGAAACCGCTCCACGGTGGTGGTTTCCGAGATGTCCGGAGGCGCAGTCGGCTTCACCCGAACCGACTTGGCGGGGATGCCCACGTTGACGTGATAGGGCCGCACGTCCCGAGTGGCGACGGCGTTGGCACCTACCATGGCGTTTCTGCCGACGATGACGCCGGCGAGCACGGTCGCGTGATAGGTGATACGGGCGTCGTCCTCGAGGATGGTGGTGGCCAGCGTCACATTGCGCTGATCGACAATCGAGTGGGTGTGCGAGTAGATGTTGGCGAAGTCCGAGATGGAGACGCGGTCTCCGAGCACGATCCCGCCCCGGTCATCGAGTAGCACGTGGCGGTGCACCACGACGTCGTCACCGACCTCGAGGTTGTACCCGAACGAGAACTCGACGTAATTAAAGCACTTGAAATTGCGTCCGCAGCGCTTGAAGATGTGCGGGGCGAGGGCTCGCCGAAAACGCACTCCAAGAGCTACGTTATTGCCAAGAGGGGATTTGTCGAACAGCTGCCAGAGCCAGAGGAGCGGCTTGACCTTGTAGTACTTGTCCTGATCGACCTCGGCGTAGTATTCCGGCTCTAGGGTGATATTGCGGGGGTCGAGGTTATGCAGCGCGAGCTGCAGCGCTTCGGGCAGTTCGCTGATCTCGCGGTCGCTGTACTCCGGGTAGTAGATATCGCGCAGGATCCTGAAACAAAGCTCGTTGCGATCGAGATCCGGGCGAGCCAGCTCGGCCTCGATCCCCTCGAGCCATGCGTCCTGCGCGCTTTGGGCCGTCGGGGTCAGCCGAACGTCCCGGAGTGGTAAAAACGGCATGGGCACCAAGTTAGTAAGAGCGGACGGCCACGATCAAGCGCGCGGCGGCAAGGCGGCGCTGCTCCGGTGCCCGCGGCGACCCCGGCAGGATAAGCGGGAGGCAAGCCGATGACGCGTCTGAGCGGGGGATCGACGCGCCGCCGTGCCTGGAGGTCAAGCCGGGTCTGTGCGCTGCTGCTCCCTTGGTTGCTGCTGAGCCTGGGCGGTTGTCGGGATGACACCCGCCGCGAGGCCGGGGCGCCAGTCGGAGCGTTACAACAGCCGGAGCCAGAGAGGGTCGGCCCATTCGCGCTGGGAGAGACGGCGATCTACCGGGCACGTGGCGACGGTGGGCTCGAGGTGCTGGCGGTCTTGCCGGGTGGAGGGTCGGCGCCGGATACGCTGTTCGAGTGCGCGTTGGCGATTCCGAAGCTGCGACCGGTTCGGTTTCGGAAGCTCACCCTCGCGCCCGACCGGCGCTGGGCGGCCTGGAGCACGGCGGGCCCCGTGTCGTGCGTGGGCGTCGTCGGGCCTCGCGAGGCGGGCGTGCGTGTGTTAGATCAGTGGCCCGCCGCGACTCCGGACTCGTTGATGTGGGCTCCGGCCTCTCGCTACCTGGCGGTCTGGCTAACGCATCTGGACGGCCGCCGCAGCCTTTCGGTTGTCGATGCCGAGGAGGGCGAGCGACTGGAGTTGCCGTGGGAGCTGGAATGTGAGACCGTCGGCGAGTGCGATGTGGTGGAGGTCGAGTGGTTGGGTGGCAGCCTGCTGGACGTGAGGATTCGGCTGGGGCCGGCGGAGTTCTCGGTTCCCTTCGAAGTAAACGTCGGCACCGGCGCCCTGGTGCCGAGGAAGGAGACTTCATGATGGCGGATGCGTTCTTGCGTCGACGCTTGTGGCGAAAGCTCGAGGCTTTGCCGGATGAGCGACTTTACCAGGTGCTGGACTACATCGAGTTTCTGGAGGAACGGTACGGGGAAGAGACCCGAGAGCCCGACAGCATGCAGCGGCTGGCGGAGGGTATACAGGACAAGCTCAGGGCGCGGCGCGCAGCCCCCTGGGCACTGAAGGGTGTCATGGGGGCGCTCAGCGTCGTCGATCGTGCCGTCGGGACGGCCGCCAAGACGGCCCGTGAGCTGGCCGAGGATCTGGCGGGCTCGCGCGGCGAGGAGGGAAGACCTGGCCGCGACGATGGCGGCGAAGATCGGCCGACGAAGATCAGTGTGGATTAGCCGCACGGGCAAGGCGATGCGAGTCCGACAGCTCATTGCGGGCATACCTCGATATCTGCGACTTCTCTCCCGGCTCATCGGCGACCCCCGGGTCTCGCGAGCCGACAAGGCGCTCCTGGCTGGAGCGATCGTCTACACCCTCACCCCCTTCGACCTCGTTTCTGATTTCTTGGCCGTGGTCGGACGCCTGGACGATCTCTTCTTGCTCGCCCTGACGATGGACCGGCTCGTGGCCCGGGCCGGACTCGAGGTCCTCCGCGCGCACTGGGATGGCCCGGACGAGATGTTGCTCTCGCTGCGCGAAGCCGTGGGCCAGCTGGCTCACCGCCTGCCGGCACGCGTGCGCCGTCGGCTGGGTCGAGGGGCAGAGGGCCGTTGACAGTGAGGTAAGGGCGCGCATATTTTCTCCTATGGAGCGAGCAAGCAGCCACCGAAGGGGCCAATAGGAAAGTCTGTACGCCCGAGCGCGGGGAAGCGACTCGGGCGCTTGCATTTGTGCGACCATAGGTGACGATGGCTAGAGAGAGTCAGTTTCAGCTTTCATTGACGTTCGACGACGTGCTGCTCGTCCCTCAGCATTCGAAGATCCACCCCCGCAGCGTCGATGTCAGCACACGGTTGACCCGATATCTTCCACTTACGATTCCGCTGCTCTCGTCAGCGATGGACACCGTGACCGAGGCCGAGATGGCTATCGCGATGGCCCGGCACGGTGGCATTGGCATCGTCCATAAGAACATGACGATCGAGAAGCAGGCCGCTCAAATCGACCGCGTCAAGCGCTCGGAGAGCGGCATGATCCTCAACCCGATCACCTTGCGGCCGGATGCCTCGCTGCGCGATGCGCATCGTCTCATGCGGCAATTCTCGATCAGTGGTGTTCCCATCGTCGAGGAAGATGGCCGGCTGGTCGGCATCGTCACCAACCGCGACCTGCAATTCGAGACGGATCTCGATCGCTCGATCCGCGAGGTGATGACCCGCGAGAAGCTGATCACTGTGCCTGTAGGCACATCGCTGGATGAAGCCGAGCGGCTACTCCACGAGCACAAGATCGAGAAGCTGCCGGTGGTCGATGACGCTGGCTATCTCAAGGGACTGATCACGGTCAAAGACATCTTTAAGCGCCGTCAATACCCCGAAGCGGCCAAGGACGAGCATGGTCGCTTGAGGGTCGGCGCCGCTGTGGGAACGAACCCCCGGGAGATGGAGCGCGCGGCCGAGCTGGTACGAGCCGGCGTTGATGCATTGGTGATCGATAGCGCGCACGGCCATGCGCAGGGCGTGCTCCTCGCGCTGAGCCGTGTGAAGGAGGCGTTCCCGGGGGTCGAAGTCATCGCCGGGAACGTTGCGACGCGAGAGGGCGCCGCCGCCCTGAGGGAGCGGGGCGCCGATGCGGTCAAGGTCGGCGTTGGGCCGGGGTCGATTTGCACGACACGCGTGGTGACTGGGGTGGGTGTGCCACAGCTCAGCGCGATCATGGAGGCGGCGGAAGGCTGCGCGGGTGAGATCCCGATCATCGCCGACGGGGGAATCAAGCACTCGGGAGACATCGTCAAGGCGCTGGGGGCGGGCGCTGAAACCGTGATGATGGGCTCTCTGCTCGCCGGCACCGAGGAAAGCCCGGGCGAATCGTTCTTGCTCGAGGGTCGGCGCTTCAAGGTCATCCGCGGGATGGGGTCGCTCTCGGCTATGGAGGAAGGTACCGCCGACCGCTACTTCCAGGACGGCGAGCTTGACGGTCAGAAGCTGGTGCCCGAGGGGATCGAAGGGCGCGTGCCCTACAAGGGCCCCGTGGCCGACGTGCTCTATCAACTGGTCGGAGGCTTGCGAAGCGGCATGGGCTACTGCGGCGCGGCCTCGCTCGAGGAACTTCGCGACAAAGCGCGCTTTGTCCGCATCACTTCAGGCGGTCTGCGCGAGTCGCACCCGCACGACGTCACGATCACCCGCGAAGCGCCGAACTACACACTCTAGACCGTTGGCGACGTTGACAGAAGCCGCTCGCCGGTCTAGTATGCAACGGCTGGCCACCGGCTTGACGGTGCCGCCGGCTCCCCCCGTCGCGAAGCCGAATCCCCGTACCGCCGAGTCCCGCCGGAGCGGCCATGAGGACACCTTGGCAAGATAGTCGTGCGCGCGAGCGCGTGAAGCTGGTTGAGGCTCAGCTCGTCCACGGCGCCGACACGCGCGCCCAGGCCGAGGTCGTGTTGGAGTGGCGGGCCGTGGAGTATCGCGGAAGAGCGACGGGCGTCGGACACGGGGCCATCGACCTGCGGGTGACCGCGCTTGCCACGCTCGATGCGTTGCACCAGGTGCTGGCCGGGCGCGTGGCCTTTCGACTCGTCGGCGTGAAATCGGTTAGGGCGTTCGATGACTCTGTTGCCATCGTGGCCGTCGGGACGCAGGATCCTGAAACCGGCGATCAGCGCCGCCTGATTGGCACGGCACTCGGCCCCGAGGGAAACGTGCCCCAGGGTGTGGCACGCGCCGTGCTCAATGCCACCAATCGGATTCTGGGCAACTTCTTGGCTACGGCAGATTAGCGATGTGGGCGTGTCGGTTTACGAGTCGAGGCTCGGCCTCGCAGATGGGTCACTGATCTGGGATGAGCTACTCACCCTTCGAGCCACCGCGGCGGATTCTCATGGGACCTGGGCCCTCGGAGGTCAGCTCCCGAGTTCGCCTCGCGTTGGCTCGCCCCACCGTCGGTCACCTCGACCCGTCCTTTCTCGAGTTGACGGACGAGGTGGCGGCTCAGCTCAGGGAGATCTTTTCCACGTCCAACGCGCTGACCTTCGCCGTTTCGGCCCCGGGCTCGGCGGGGATGGAGACGGCGCTGGTCAATTTCTTGGAGCCGGGCGACCAGGCGATTATCGGCGTGAACGGCGTCTTTGGTGGGCGCATGGTCTCGGTGGCGGAGCGAGCCGGCGCTCGGGTGACGGTGGTGGAGGCACCCTGGGGCGAGCCTTTGAAGGTGGAAGATCTGATCGCGGCCCAGCGGGCGCACTCGGACGCGCGCCTTCTGGCCGTCGTCCACGCCGAGACCTCTACGGGCGTCCTGCAGCCGCTGGAGGAACTCGGCGCGCACCTGCGAAGCACAGATACGCTGTTGGTGGCGGACACGGTGACCAGCTTGGGTGGCGTACCGGTGAAGGTGGACGCGTGGGGCATCGATGTCGCGTACTCCGCCACCCAGAAATGCCTGAGTGTGCCACCGGGCCTCGCACCGCTCACCGTGTCGGAACGGGCGCTCGAGCGTCTGCGTTCTCGAAAGAGCGCGGTGCAGAGCTGGTTCTTGGATCTGTCGCTCATCGCCTCTTACTGGGGAGGCGATCGCATCTACCACCATACGGCGCCGGTGAATGCGCTCTACGGCCTGCACGAAGGTCTGCGTGCCGTGCTCGAGGAAGGATTGGAGCAGCGCTACGAGCGGCATCGCCGAGTGGGCGCGCTGTTGGTCGAGGGGTTGCTGCAGCGGGGACTGGAGCCGTTGGTGGCTGAGGCGTATCGACTGCCGCAACTGACCGCGGTCCGGGTGCCGGCGGGCGTCGATGATCTCGCGTTCCGACGGGGCTTGCTGGAACGCTTTGGTATCGAGATCGGGGGCGGGCTGGGCCCACTGGCAGGCCAGATCTGGCGGATCGGTCTCATGGGTGAGACCTGTCGGAAGGAGAACGTCATGCTTTTCTTGAACGCCGTCGACGAACTGCTGGGAGCGGGTAAATGAAGCGGCGGGCCGCGCTACCGTCCTTCGCGCTGCTGGCCCTGGCGGTGGCCTGCAGCTCGACGCGGCCGGCTCCAGAACCCGAACCGGAACCGGTGGCGGCAGAGGAGACCGCGGTGCCGGCCCAGGAACCCGGCTTCCCAGACAGCCTCGATTGGCCACCCTCCGTGGCGGTCGAGGCCGTGGACTCGGCCCGGCTGGATGAGGTCGAGGCCGAAGTCAGGGAGATGTTCGGTGGGAGTGAGCTCGCGGAGATCGAGTCCGAGACGCCGAGCTTTGACATACCGATCACGATCAACGACGCCGTCGAGCGCTGGCTTTACTTCTTTCAGACCGATGGCCGCGAAAATTTCGAGATCTACTTGCAGCGCGCCGGGCGTTACGAGGGGATGATGCGGGCGGTTTTCCGTGACGCGGGGCTGCCCGAGGATCTCGTCTACATATCGCTGATCGAGAGCGGTTTCAGCCCGCGGGCCTACAGTCGGGCCCGGGCGGTCGGTCTCTGGCAGTTCATCTCCAGCACGGCACGTCTGTACGATCTGAGAATCACCTATTGGGTGGATGAGCGTCGCGATCCGATACTCGCGACCAAGGCCGCGGCCGCTCACTTGAAGGACCTGTACGAAGAGTTCGGGTCCTGGTATCTGGCGGCGGCCGCCTATAACGGGGGCGCGAACCGGGTGCGCAGGTCGATCCGCAGATCGGGCAGCGATGATTTCTGGACGCTGGCGCGGCGTCGCTACTTCCGGCGCGAGACACGCAATTATGTACCCAAGCTGATCGCCGCGGCGCTCATAGCGAAACAACCCGAAAAGTACGCCTTCAACGGCATCGAGCCCCTCGCTCCGCTCGCGTACGAAGTGGTTCGGGTTCCCGACGCGACAAGCATCGATGTGATCGCCGACGCGGCGGCCGTTTCAACCGACGAGATCGCTGAGCTGAACCCGCAGATTCTGCGTGGTGTTACGCCGCCCGGTGAACGCCACACGCTGCGCGTGCCGCCGGGGGCCGGGCAACAATTCGCGCTCAACTACGCAAAGGTACCGGCCTCAGAGCGCGTCACCTGGGTCCAGCATGTCGTGCGCCGCGGCGACACGCTGAGCGAGATCGCACGGGCCTACGGGGTAAGCGTGGCCTCGATCCGGGCGGCCAACCGAGGGGTCCACCCCAGGCGTCTACGAATCGGCCAGCGTTTGATGATCCCGCGTGCCGGCAAGGTGCCCCGCCTGGCCGCGGCCCCGACCCGGGTGCGGCGAACGCCGACGCGGCCCGCAACGGTCGAGAGACCGGACGGCCCCTACATCACCTATCGGGTTCAAGGTGGCGATACGCTGTGGGCGATCGCCAAGCGCTACGAGGTTTCGACCCGCGACTTGATGAGATGGAACGGGCTCAGGACCAGCCGAATCTACCCCGGGGATGAAGTGAGAATCTACATGGGCGCGAGCCCGTAACCTCGAACTGCGTGAGCCGCACACGAAAACCAGCGGTGGCTAAGAAAAAGCGGGCCGGAGCTCAGCTCCGGCCCGCTCCCTTTGTCGCGGCCCTTCACTCTCCCAGCACGCGCCGCGCGTAGCCGTTCGCCGGATCGATTCCCAGCGTCAGCAGGTCACCGACACGCCCCGGCCCGCGGTTGTAGGCCAACAAAGCGAGCCGTGTGTCGCCGTTGTACTCGTCGAGCAGATAACGAAAATAGCGGAATCCAAGATGCAGGTTCGTGTCGGTGTCGAAAAGGTCCTTCGCTTCCACCGTCGGATCGAGCCACCGCGCCGTCGCTGGCCGAATCTGCGTGTAGCCGATGGCACCTGCCGAACTCACCGCCGTCCGCCGGAAACCACTTTCAACCCGGACCAGATTGAACGCCAGATCCGAGTTGACTCCCTCGGCCAGGGCGATGTCGTAGATCTGCGTCGCCCGGTCCGCCGGGATCCGGAAGTCGCTCGAATAGCGCTGGATCAACTCCAGGCGCTCGACCTCCATCGACTTCAGCTCGTTCTCGCTCGCCAGGTCCCGCGCCTGTGCCTGCAGCAGCGCCAGCTCGCCCCGAAGCTCCGCACTCAATGAATGGCTTGCCTCCGGCACTCCACTCACCGCGGTCGCCAGCACGAGGCTCAGTGCAATCACCAGCAGCGCCCAGACGGGGATCGGCACGCTTGCCAGCCTGGCACCGTTCAGTGGTAATCGCAACGGGACCGCCTGATTCTGCCACGTCGAAGAGTACTGTCGCATCGTTATCTTTCCTGACCTATATCTGTTTGTCGAGTCCGACCCAGCCCTCGCCTCCCCACTCCAGAACGCTCACCCGCCCGGTCACAATGACCGTTCGGCTCGCCTGCAGTTACTACAAAACGTTACGGCGTGACCCGAGTTCCGGAATCCTCTTGGGACTCGCGGGGCTGAAGGCTCTCCCGGTGGTGGGAGTCACGGTCCGATCCACGCGCCCGGCGAAGACCGGCGCCTCCAGCGAGGCCAAAGGCGGGTACTAAAAGACCGTAGGCGACCCTACAGTTTTGGCTCAAACCCCTCCACATCCTCACTATCGACATGCCTCAGCTCCTGGCCTCGGCGATGGTAGCCTAAATTACTGGCGACCGGTTATGGCTGCGTCCGGCGCCAGACTCCACTGCGCCCTCCGCGCTTCTCCACCAGGTGAACGTTTGCAATCTCCATGCCGCGATCGAGGGCCTTGCACATATCGTAAACCGTGAGCAGTGCGGCGCTTACAGCGACCAGCGCCTCCAGCTCCGCTCCGGTCCGGCCCGTGACCGCGGCCCGAGCCTCAACCCTGACACCCGGAAGATCGGAGTCCAGGGTCAAAGATATATCAATTACGTCGATTTGAAGAGGGTGGCAGAGGGGGATCCATTCGGCGGCTCGTTTGCCCGCGCTCACACCGGCAACCTGGGCCACGGCCAGCACGTCGCCCTTGGCGACGGCGTTCTTCTCGATCGCCGCCAGCGTTTCGGGCTTCATGCGGATCGAGCCGGCGGCCACGGCGGAGCGGCGCGAGGCGGGCTTGTCCCCTACGTCCACCATGCGGGCCCGGCCCTGGTCGTCCACGTGGGTCAACTTCGCCTCTTTCTTGGCCATCTACGGTGCCTCACCGGCCGGCGGCCCCAGGGCCGTTGTCGTTCGCATGCCCAGGCGTTGGAGGTTGGCGACGATCAGCTGCGGATTGACGTTGCGCTCGACCAATTCCCGGGCCACTTCCAGCGCCTCGAGACCCTGGATTATACGGGGGAGTTCGGGAAGCCGCTCTCCCGCGAGGTCGGCCGCCTGACGCGGCAGGGCGACCTCCTCGGCCCCAGCGGACGCGACCAGCAGGTCGCGAAGCAGGGCGCGGGCCTCTGAGAGCAAACGAGCGAAGGCCCCACGAGCACCGAACGGCCGAAAGCGGTGGGCGCTGGCGAGTCGCGTCCGTACTTCCACGCCGAGGACGGCCCGCGCCAGCTCGATCGCGTCCTCGCGCAGCTCCTCGTGATCGGCCTCTTGTAGCTCGAGCGCCCGGCCGATAGCTCCGCCGCTCAGCTGGGCGAGCCGCAGCGCCTCATCGGATTGGAGCTCGAGGGTCCGGCGCAGGAACGTCGCCACACCGTCGATCGGCAGTGGCGGCACCCGGATGGCTTGCACACGCGATCGGATCGTCGGCAGCAGGGCACCGGGCACGTCCGAGGTGAGGATCAGCGTCGTATCGGACGGCGGTTCCTCCAGCAGCTTCAGGAGGGCGTTGGCCGCCTCGTGGCTTCCCATCTGCGGAACCAGCCCCTCCGCTCGTCCGATCACCAAGACCTTGCTGGGGCCGAGGGCGGCCGATTTTTGAGCGAGACGACGCATAGTGTGTACGGCGCCGATGTAGATCCCCCTCGCTCCCTCTTCCTCCTCGAGGTAAAGTCGGTTGGCGCGACGCTGCTCCAGGGCATCGGCGCGCTGGTCCTCCAGCTTCTGTCGCAGCTGCTCGGGGCTCGTCGCGCGTCGGGGCCGAGGTCCGGGGAAGAACCAGTGAATGTCGGGGTGCTCGAGCCGAGCGCTGAGCCGGCAGTTAGAGCACGCGCCGCAGGGCGGGGTCGCGGTGCCGAGGCAGTTGAGCGTGGCCGCGGTCCAGAGCGCGAGCCGCTGCTTGCCTACACCTCGGGGTCCGTGAAGCAGCAGGGATTGTGCGAGCCGCCCGCGCTCAACGGCGCGGGAGAGCCGGCGTCGCAGCTCATCGTGACCGAACAGGTCGAGGTAGCCGGCTTCAGCCACGTTGTCTGCGCAGCCAGGGTAAGGGATCGACGAAGCGGCCGCGCTCGCGGATCTGGAACTCGATGTGCGGGCCCTCTGGCGTATTGACGCCGCCGGCGCGGCCGACGACTTGCCCGCTGGCCACGGTCGCGCCCTCGCTGACGAGAATCTCGGAGAGGTAGAGGTAAAGCGAGTAATACCCACCCCCATGGCTGAGTATCACTGACGGCCCGTAGCTAATGAAGGGCTCAGCGAAGACGACGGTCCCGGTGCTGACGGCTTTGACGGGTGTCGTTTCGGGCGCGGCGATCCCGATGCCGTTGCGCAGGATTACCGTGCCATCGTCGAATCGCTGGCGGCCGAAGTTGTAGATCAACCGGCCCGGCGCGGGCCAATCGAGGCTCCCCCTCACCGAAGGCGTGAGCGTACCGGCGGTGGGCGCCGTCGCGGCCAGGGCCTCGGCGGCCTCGCGTTCGCGCTCGAGCCGCTCGACCAGGTTGGCCAGCTGGTTCTCGTCTTCCTCCAACTGTTCGAGTCGACGGCGGGTGCTGGTCTGCAGTCCCCGCATCGCCCGAAGGCGGCGCCGTCGCTCCTGCTCGAGGAAATGGAGATCCTGCAGCTCTTTGACCTTGTCCTGTCGACCCTCACGCAGCCCCTGCACCTCTCGACGCAGCGTTTCCCACTGTTCCTGAAGGCGGTCCTTCAGCTCCTCGATCTGGCTGACCAGCAGACGGTCGTGGAGGGCGACCAGGTAGAGGTACTGGTAGCGATTGATCAGGTCGCTGAAACTTTCGGCGGCGAGCAGCACCTGTATCTCGGCCAAGGAGCCACGCTTGTAGAGGTCGCGGGCCCGGCGCGCGAACAGCACCTTTTTCTCTACCAACTCATCTTGTGTACGCAGCAGATCCGCGGTCGTTGCGCTGACCTGTTGGTCGCGGATGGCCAGCTGGCGGTCGAGCTCGCGGAGCAGCGTTTCCTGGTTCGCGGCCTGCTGGTTGAGGTTGTCGAGCTCGTCGGTCTGATCGTGGAGTTGCGCGGCGAGCGCGGACATCTCCGCGCGGAGCCGCTGCTTTTCGTCACGGATCTGCGTGAGGCGCTCCCGGCTCTCCTTGATCTGTGTCTCCAGCGACTCGATGGGGTCCTGAGCTGTCGCGGGCGGCGGCGACGCGAGCAACAGCAGGGCCGCGATGACATGGTAGGCCGGGCGGAGCACCGGTTTACGCATAGGTCATCAGGTGGCGTCGAAGCGCGACACCACTGGCCAGCGTTCCCAGAAGTCCCCCGATCACAGCGCCGCCCACGACCCAGGTCAGCGGCAGCCACTGTAGGTCGACCAGCGAACTGTCGACGACGCGAAAGGCGGCGTAGGTCAGGACCAGGGCAAGCAGGCCACCCCCCAGACCGGTGATCAAGCCCTCGAGCAGGAACGGCCGGCGAATGAAGCCGTCGGTCGCGCCCACGAGGCGCATGATGGCGATCTCCTCTCGTCGAGCCAAAACCGCCATGCGCACGGTGGTGCCGATGATCAGGATGGCCACCACGGCAAAGGCGAGTCCGAGGACGAGGGCGACGGCGGCGCCCAGACGGCGCAGCTGGTAGATCTTGTCCACCCATTCGCGTCCGTACCGCACGTCCTCGACGACGGGATAAAGCGCGATCAGCTCCGCCACGCGGCGGACGGACTCGGGGTCTCGTGATCTCGGCTTCAAACGAAGCTCGAGCGAGGCGGGCAGCGGGTTCAACTCGAGGTCAGTGAACACATCGCGAAATTCCGCGAGTTGCTCCATGGCCTTGCGCATCGCCTCGAACTTGGTGATGTGCGTGATGCTTTCGACCTCGGGGAACGAGCGAACATCGTTCTGCAGCACCTCGAGCTGTGCGGCGGAGACGTCGTCGCGGAGATAGGCGACCACCTCGACTCGGCGCTCGATGCCCTGGAGGGTGACCTCGACGTTGTAGGCGACCACGCCGAAGGCTCCGATCACGAACAGACTCAGCCCTATGCTGGTCGCCGAGAGGATCGCCAGGCCGGGTGCTCGGCGTAAGGCGGCGGCCGCCTCGCGGATGCTATGAAGCGCCATCCGTGTTGCCAGAGTCGTAGACAACCGCGCCCTCGGACAGCTCGATGACCCGGTACTGGGAGTAGCGGCGCACGAGGTCGAGATCGTGGGTGGCCATCAAGACGGCGGTACCCGAGGAATTGATGTCGCGGGCCAGCTCGAATATCCCCCGGGCCGCCCGCTCGTCGAGGTTTCCCAGCGGCTCATCGGCGAGCAGGACAACCGGGTCATGGATCAAGGCGCGGGCGAGGGCCACGCGCTGCTGTTCGCCACCGGACAGCTCGTCGGGGTAGGCACCGGCGCGGGCGGCAAGGCCGACCTGGGCGAGCAGCCGTTGGACCTTGCCTTTGATCTCGCTGCGCCGCGCGCCCGTGACCTCCAGGGCGAAGGCCAGGTTCTCGGCGGCGGTGCGATTCCTCAACAGCCGGAAATCCTGAAAGACCATGCCCACGCGGCGGCGAAGCTGAGGGATGTCACGTCGCCTCAGGCGTTTGGACGAATAACCCGAGACCCGAACTTCGCCATCGCTGGGCCGCTCGACCATGTGCACCAGCCGGAGCACGGTGCTTTTCCCCGCACCCGAGGGCCCGGTGAGGAAAGCGAACTCGCCCTTGGCCAGATGGAGCGACACGTTCTTCAAGGCGAGCCCCGAACGTGGGTACTCCATATAGACGCTGATGAGCTTGATCACGGAGCGCGTTCCTCGAGGGTGGAACCAGAGGCAGGGATGCTCGGCGTCATCCGCTGCGCAATCTATCGAGGTCCGCCGAAGACGTCAAAGCGCCCCGCGCAAAGTGAACGGCCGCCTCCAGGGCGCTGCGCATCGAGGAGGCGTCGGCGCGACCGCTGCGCGCGATGTCAAACGCCGTCCCATGATCGGGCGAGGTCCGCGGGAACGGCAGGCCCAGCGTCACGTTCACCGCTCCACCGAAGGCGGCCGTCTTGATCGCGGTCATCCCGATATCGTGGTAGGGCGCCAGGACCGCGTCGAACTCGCCTCGCATCGCGCGGTGGAACACCGTGTCGGCCGGAATAGGGCCGCGAGCATCGATCCCCTCCGCCTTGAGGCGGGCAACGGCGGGCTCACAAACCCGGGCCTCTTCATCGCCGAAGATGCCGTGCTCGGAAGCGTGAGGGTTGAAGGCGCACACCGCCAGCCGCGGCTGCTCGATACCCCACCAGTGCCGCAATCCGCGGTGGCCGATGCGGCCAGTGGTGCAGAGAAGGTCGACTGTGTACAACTCCGCTACGCGACGCAGCGGGATGTGATTGGTCACCAGCATGACCCTGAGCGGCGAGCCGCGGGGCGTCTTGTCCACGGCCATGCACAGCACGGTCTTTGGCGTGCCTGTCAGGTCGGCGAGCATTTCGGTGTGCCCGGGCCATTTGAATCCGGCCGCCGCCACCGCGTACTTGGAAATTGGGGCGGTGCATATTGCATCCACCGAACCGTCGACGGCCAGCGAAACGGCCCGCTCGATGGCCGCCACCGCGGCCGCCCCCGCCGCTCGTTCGTCACCGCCCTCCCGCCAGTTCCCGGTCGCAACCAGCTCGACGCCCTCGGTGTCGACGACTCCCTCCGGCCCAACCAGCCAGATGTCGGCGTCGATTGGAGTCGGTTCCCAGATCGCCCGCACGGCGACCTCGGGCCCGACGCCGCGCGGATCTCCGAGGGTCACGGCGATGCGAATTCGGCGTCTCGCTTCGGCCGCCTTCACGTCACGATCGCGTGATGGGATCATCTCCGAGTCGGGTTTCGATGTACGTTGATTCACGGAGCTGATCCACCACCTTCTGGAGCAGTTGGTCTTGCTGAATCTGGAGGCGGAGGGTTTCCCGCACGTCGTCGAGGGTCCATTCGCCACCCGGGCTTCGATCGGTCATTAGCGCGACCACCCATTTGCCACTGGCCAGTCCAGGCGCCGGCAGCTGCAGCGGTCCGATGATCTCACCCGCCTGCGCGTCACGGACCACCGTCAAGTACTCGGGCGGCAGTCTGTCGAGCGGGAAGTTGGTCAAGGTTGCGCGTTCCTGCGGGTCGCCGTAGCGGGTGGTCAGCGAGTCCACATCGGCGCCGTCGCGAATGGCGCTGGCAATCTCGTCCACCAACTGCCGGGTCCGGTCGGCGTCCGCGTCCGTCATGTCGGGGCGAATCAGGATGTGCCGCGCAAAGCGTTCGTTGCCGCGAATCCGTTCCAACTTGATGATGTGAAACCCTACCGACGTTTCGACGAGGTCGCTCAGCTGTCCGGCCCGCATTCGGTAGAGGGCTTCGGCAAATTCCGGCAGCAGCTCGGCACGTCGCACCCAGCCCAGCTCGCCCCCCTTGGGACGGGTCGCCGTGTCGTCGGAGTACTCGCGAGCCAGCCGCTCGAAATCCTCGCCCGAGCGGGCGCGGGCAAGCGCTTGCTCCGCCTTCTCTTGCGCCACCAGGCGCGCGTCGTCGGAGGGGCGGGGGGTCACGATCACCTGCTTGAGGCTGACGGTGGCGGGCTTGGGCCCGAGCATCTCCATCTGAGCTTCGAAACGGGCGCGTATCTCGTCCTCGCTCACCGGAACCGGCTGGAGTTCGGACACGCGCTGTTGCAGGTAACGCTGTGTCAGAATCTCGGCGCGGACCTGCTCACCCAGACGGATGCGGAACTCGGCCGACGAAATGCCCTCGCGTATTAACGCTTGTTGGAAATCGGCCTCGGTTCCGAACTGGCGCCGCACTTGCGCGAGTCGGTCATCCACCATGTCATTGACCTCCGACTCGGAAACCGTGATGCCCTCGCGGCGGGCATGGATGACCAGGAGTACCTCGTTCACCTGTTGCTGCAACGCCTGGCTCATGAACTCGGCAAGCTGAGCCGCGTCCTGAGGTGGTCGGACGCCCTGAGCTTGCAGCCTAAACAGATACTCCTGGAGCTCGCTCTGCAGGATCGCCGTGTCGCCAACGACGGCGACGATGCGGTCGACCATCTCCGAGGGGTCCTGAGCCGCCGCGTCCGCATGGCAAGGCGACACGAGCGCGAGCGCCGCGCTCATTATCGCTGGGCTCAGGCGCGACGAGACAGACGATCGACTCATTTTTTCACTCGCCTTTAGCCGGCGGCTGGGCGCCGGGCCGTCCGGCGGCGTCCGCTGCCGCCTGTCGGAGCGCTACCAGGCGCTCGACCACGCGGGTGAACCGATCGGGATAGACCTGAATGACATGGCCGCGCCGAAGTGCGGGCGTAATCTGGAGGACGGGGATCGGGCTGCGCTGGCGGTTCAACACCTCGCCTAGCATGTATTCTACCGCGTCGCCCACCGCTGTGCCGTCGCTCACAAGGAGTGAACGTCGAAGGCCGGAAGTCACAGCTGAAGCGTACATCTGCCGCTGAGCGTCGGCCCGCAGGCTGTCGAGTTGCGGTTGGGTAAGGGAATGACCCCGCTTCCGCGCCGCCGCGACGAGCAACTCGTTGCGAACCAGCTCCCTCAAAACAGCGGCGACTCCAGCGGAGTCGGCGCCGCTGATGAAGCGTCGGGTGTTCTGCGACCCCTTAATGACGAAATCCAAGTACTCTCCGACGGTCAACGCCCCACCCCGATAATGAACCAGGATCGCCCGGCGCTCGGCCGGGGTGAGTCTCGAGACTCGAGGGTCGATGATCAGCTGCTTGGCTCGCGAGATCGCGCCCGGCGCCAGTCGTAGCCCTGCCGCCTGGCGGAGCGAGTCGATATACGCGGCCTCCAGTTCGCCCGCCCGGCGCTCGACCAGGGCGCTTCGGTACTCCTCGCGCACCGAGTCGAGGTCAGGCGCCTGACGGTCTGTCGCTTTCAGGATGTGATACCCGATGGCCGAGCGAACGGTTTCACTGACCTCGCCTGGCTGCAATGCAAAAGCCGCCGCCTCGATCTCTGGCAGGTGCTGACCACGCTGCAGCCAGCCCATTCGTCCGCCCCGCGGCGCCGTGGTCGGGTCGTCGGAATAGTGCCGGGCCAGCTCGCCGAAATCCTCGCCCTCCTGCGCCCGGGCCCGCACCTCGGTAGCCAGCCGGCGCAGGCTGTCTCGCTCGGCCGGTGTGGCGGTATCGGGCACGCGGATGAGGATGTGCTGCGCCTCCACGCGCGTGAAGGGCTGCTCGCGCTCGTACGCCTGGCGCAAATCCGAGTCGCTGAGCTCGGTGCGCGAGAGGATCACTTCTTCGCGAAGGTTCCAGACGAGCTCCTGATCGCGGCTGAACTCGATGAGCGGGTCTGTGTCGACGTCATCAAGTGAATCGGGGCTCAACAGCTCGCTGACCAGCAAGGTGTAGCTGATCCAGTACCCAGTCAGCACGTCCACGGCGAATGGGCTGGCCGGAACAACTCGCTCCGGCGCGGCGGCCATGAGTGCCGCGGCTTGATCGATGGTGAAGGTGTGGCCGTCGACGCGCGCCACGGCCTCCTGGTGCCCCTCAAGACCCTCGCGCGCGGCGCTGCAGGCGCTGGCGGCCGCGACGAACGCGAGAGCCAGGAAAGCGGTTCCGTTTCGTCTCATCTCGTTTCTATCCCGTCTTCACCAATTCACGTTGCGCTTCGAGTATTCGCTCCAGAGCCTCGACCACGATGTGTGTGATATCCGACGCGCCGGCAACCCGAAAAACCAGTGACAGCGGCTGAAGCCGACGGACCTCCACCTCTACCTCGCGCCCCGCCAGCGACTCTCGCAAGGCCGTCAAACGCGGGATCGAGCCGCGACGGAAGTTAACTCGCGCCGAGTCCGCTGTCGCCAGCACCCGCTCGACGCCCAGCTGGCCGCCGAGGATCCTGATGCGGGACGCGGCGGTCAGACGCTTCGCCTCGGGCGGTAACCGGCCGAAGCGGTCACGCAGCTCATCCGCCAGCTCGTCGAGCTCGTCCAGGCGAGTCGCCTTCGACAGCCGCCGGTAGAGATCGAGCTTCTGAGCCTCGTCTGGAATGTAGCTGTCGGGTATGTAGCTGGCGCCGGAGAGGGAGACCTCGGGCGCTTGCGGTCGGGCTCGCTTGGCCTCATCGCCGGCCCGCAGCGCCGCGACGCTGTCCTCCAGCAGCCGCAAGTAAGTATCGAAGCCCACGGCCTGGGCGAAACCCGATTGCTCGGGCCCCAGCAGGTTGCCGGCGCCGCGCAGCTCGAGGTCCTTGAGGGCAAGGCGGTACCCGGCCCCCAGCTCGGTGTGCTTCTCGAGCAGCTGCAGACGGCGCTCGGTGTCAGGGGGCAAATTGGGCGGCACGACGAGGTAGCAGAAGGCGCGTTGATGCGAGCGCCCGACGCGGCCGCGAAGTTGATAAAGCTGGGCGAGCCCGAAGTAATCGGCTCGGTGGATGATCATCGTGTTGGCGTTGGGGACATCGAGACCGTTCTCGATGATGGCGGTGGCGACCAGAACCTGCGTGTCGCCCCGCAGGAATTCGATCATCGCCCTTTCCAGCTGACGCTCGGGCATCTGGCCGTGAGCGACGGCAACACGTTGGTCTGGGACCAGCCGCCTCACCTTGACGGCGACCTCCTCGATCGACTCCACCCGGTTGTGCACGAAGAAGACCTGGCCGCCGCGATCGACCTCCAGCCGGATGGCGTCCTCGATCGTCTCATCGTCCCAGGTCATCACGTGGGTGATGATCGGCTGACGGTTGCGGGGTGGCGTGCGAATTAGCGAGAGATCGCGCAGCCCGCTGAGCGAGAAATGCAGGGTGCGAGGGATGGGGGTCGCCGTCATCGTGAGCACATCGACGCTGCGCTTGAGGGCCTTGAGCCGCTCCTTCTGCACGACGCCGAACTGCTGCTCCTCGTCGATGACCAACAGCCCCAGGTCTTTGAAGCGCACGTCCGCTGACAGCAGCCGGTGAGTGCCCACCGCGATGTCCACCGAGCCCGCGGCCAGGCGGCGCAAGACCGCGCTCAGTTCGCGTTGGGTTCGGAAGCGTGATAGAGACTCGATCAGTACCGGGTAATCCGCGAGCCGCGCGCGGAATGTCTGAAGGTGCTGCTCGACGAGGACCGTGGTCGGAGCGAGGACGGCCACCTGCTTTCCGTCCTGGACGGCCTTGAACGCCGCGCGGATGGCGACCTCGGTCTTTCCGTATCCAACGTCCCCGCAGATCAGCAGGTCCATGGGCCGCGGCAGCTCCATAGCCCGCTTCACCTCCTCCGCTACGCGCTCCTGGTCGGGCGTCTCGTCGTAGATGAACGCCGCCTCCATCTCGCGCTGCCAGCGCGTGTCGGGGCTGAAGGCGTGCGCGTCGCTGACCCGGCGGGCGGCGTAGAGCTCGAGGAGCTCAGCCGCCATGGTCTGAATCGCGTCCTGCGTCCGCTTCTTCAGCTTCTGCCAGTTACGGCTCCCCAGGCGGTGGAGGCGCGGCGCCGGGTGATCCGAGCCGTCCTCGACATCAGAGATCCAGCGTTCCACCAGATCGGCGCGGTAGTGGGGCACCCGGAGGAGGTTGCCCTCCGCGTACTCGATCACCAACGTCTCCAGCTCTTCGCCCGCGACGCTGACGCGCTCCAGCCCGCGGTAGCGCCCGATGCCGTGGTCGAGGTGAACGACATAGTCGCTGGGCATCAGCGCCGAGAGCGCCTCCAACGCCGACCGACTCGCCGTGCGTGGCCGTCGCTGCGGGCGGCGCGCGCGACGGAATATCTCGTGATCGGTGAGAAGCCAGAGCGGAGGATCGGCGTGGGGGGCCACGAACCCCGCCGCGAGTGGGTTGAGGCCCAGCGTGACCTGCTTGAGCAGCGAGCGTCCGGCCGCCTCCTCGAGGATCTCCTCTAGCCGCTCCAGCTGACCTTGGTTGTCGCAAAGAATCAAGGCCCGACCGCCGCCGCTCACCGCCGTGCGTAGGGCGGCCACCAGTCGATCGATGCGTCGGTCGATGAGAGGCGCCGGCTGGATCTGGAAATCGATATCACCCGCCGACTCCGAGGAGCTGTTCACCAGGGTGGCGAATCGGCTCAGCCGCGCCTCCACCTCATCCGGTGCGACTTGGTAGAGCTCGGGCGTCTCCGTCCTCCGCTTCAGCTCGTCCCAGCTGCGCTGCCGCTCGGCCTGCTCGGACTCGGCGTTGGTGCGAACGACCAAGGCCGACTCGGGCAACAGGTCCAAAAGGCTGCCCAGGCCCTCGCGGTCTTCCCGGCGAGTTCCGCTCTCCGTTGACGGCCCGCCGGGGAAGCTCACCGGAAGCAGCCGAACCGAGTCGAGGTGGACGATAGAGCGCTGGTCGAGAGCATCGAATGCACGCAGCGACTCGATTCGATCGCCCCAGAACTCCAGCCGGACCGGATCGAGGGTGGTGATCGGGTAAACGTCCAGAATGCCGCCGCGCACCGAGTACTCGCCCACCGCCTCGACCATGGAGGTTCTGCGATAGCCGGCTCGCTCGAGCGTCGCGATGAGATCTCCGCGGTCGAGCTCCTGCCCCGGAGCGAGACGCAGCTCGAGATCCGCCAACTCACCTGGCACGGGGAAGCGTTCGGCCAGAGCCCGGGCGGTGGTGACGAGCAGGCGGGTTCGGCCGGAGAGGAGCGACTGGACGGCCTCGACCCGGCGTGCCGAGACCTCCACGTGCGGGTCTTCAAGCTCTGGGTGCACCGACTCGCGCTGCGGAAAGACCCGCGCCTGCCCGGCGGCCAGCGCCTCCAGATCGGGCTCGACCTCCGCGGCCAGCGCCGCGCTCGGCACCACCAGCAGCAGGCAGCGCGCGCCGGCGCGCTCCGCGAGAGCGGCGCACAGGACGACCAGCGACGAGCCGCCCAGACCGGTGAGAGCGAGCGCTTCGCCGGGCGCGGGCAACTCTCCGATCAACCGGTTGAACTGCGGCGTGCTGCGGAGGCTGTCTATGATCACGGACACGTCAGCCGCTGGCTAAGTCGTATTCTCAAAGCTCCGCCGCCGAGACCCAGCTAATCTCCAAAACCGGCGCCAGCGGCCTCAGCGCGCCGGCGCCGCCCGGCAGCGGCCAAGCTCACCTCGACAATAGAAACGAGCACCAGAAGCACAACAAGGGGCCGCCAGGCGTGCCGGCCCCGGCGGGCACGGAAGATCGCGTCTGACCAGTCCGCCGGCTCTCCGTCCCCGGCCCAGACCCACTCCGCCGCTGGCAGGACGGCCTCCAGGTCGCCGGGGAGCGCCACGCCGAGATCCGCTTCTTCGATCGGTGCGTTGACCGAGAAAGCCGTTGCCACCGACGTCTCGTCGAGCACGGCGTAATTGCCGGCCTCCCAGGTTCGGAACCAGCCGCCCCCCTCCACGTCGGCCCGGGAACCGTCGGGGCCACGTATCTCGCGGGCCCGAGCGGGCAGCTGGACCCTCGAGGCTCCCTCGACCGCTGCCCGGCCAAAGCTTCCGGTTCGCGCCCAGTCGCCGAGCAGCGCGTCGAAGAAGGGGACCATAGCGGCGCTCAGCGGTAAATCGGAGGCTTCCCCGGTCAGGGGCGTGACCAGCAGCAGGTAGGGGGCGCCGTCGCTGACAGAGCCCCGCACCAGCCACGGGAGCCCCGCGCCGTGGCGAATCAGGGCCGTGTCGCCGGCGGTCAGGCCGGTGGACGCGAGGTGGTACGCTGTGCGCACCTCGAGCCCGGCGACTCCGTCAATCGGCGCGCCGCTGGCGATTTGTGTCGCGCCGCTGTCACCCGGTCGCGCCTCGTAGCGCCAAGGGAGGCCGGCGCGGGCGAGGCGAAAGTTGAGGCGTGGCAAGTCGAGGGGGCTGACCGGCGGAATCACCAGCACGGATCTCCCCTGCGCCAGGCCTTCCGCCAACCCGACGCCGCCCGGGCTGATCCAGACGTCCGCCTGTTCCGGCCCGACTCGACTCAGGCGACCGCCGCGCTCGAGGGCCTGGAGGGCGTTGGTGACGAACATCCCAGGGTCTGCGAGCGAGGCGACGCGGACTCGGGGTCGGGCGAACCAGGTGAAGTAGCGTCGATCGTCGACGGCAAGACCCTGACGCGCGACCTCGACATAACCCTGAACCCAGCCGCTGTCCTGAGGCGGCAAGGTCAAGACCGCGGACGTTTCAAAACGTCCCTCGGCGACGGCGAGGACATCGTCGCCCCGCAGCAGTCGCACGACAAACGGCTCGTCCGGCGGTTGCCCGCCGAACCAGCGGAGCGGCGCGGCGACGGTGGCGTGGCGGCCGGCGCTGAGTGGGTTGACCTCCGGGATCGGGTCGGCGACGGCGCCGTTGGGTGTCGGCGGCAGCGCCGGCGCGTAGACGACCACGGTGATGCCTCGACCCCCGTCGGCGGGTGCCTCCAGCGCTGGCACGCCCGGCAGTGAGGCGGCCTGCATGTCGGTGAGCAGGTGGAGTTCGCGAGCGCGGTCGTCGATCGACTTGAGCCACGCGGCGGCCTGCCGAATCGCGTGGCCCAGCTCGGCGCGGGCGGCGGCAGGCTGCAGATCGAGCAGGTACTCTCGGGCGCCCGCCGCCCTGCCGCTGATGGCCCCCTCCGCGGGAGCCACGGCGCTGAACAGGGCGACGCGATCATCGCTTCCGGCGAGATCGAGTGCGAGCCCGGCTCTTTCGGCCAGTACGTCAATGATTCGCCGACCGCCCACCAGCCGCGACCCGCTCTGCGAGTCGTCGATGACGATGGCGAGGGCGGTGGGACGATGATCGGAGGGGCTGCCACGCCCAATCAACGGTCCGGCGGCGGCGAAGGCAGCCAGCAAGACGATCAGCACGCGCGTGGCGAGCAGAAGCAGGTGCCGCAAACGCAAACGTCGCGCATGTCGCTGCTCGGCCTGGCGCAGGTAGCGAATCGCCGGGAACTCGATCTGGCGAACGTCACGGCGGCGGATCAGGTGGATAATGATCGGGATCAGCGCCGCCAACGCCGCCAGCCCCAGTACCGGATAGAGGAAGCTGATCACCCGAGCCGTGAGCGTGTGTAAAGAAACTCAGCGAGGCAGAGCGCCAGTGGCCGGTCGGTCGTTATCGGGTAATAATCGATTGCCTGGGCGCCACAAGCACGCCGCCAGCCGTCGACGGCCGCGGCGACCGCCTCGCGGTACTCAGCCCGGATCTCCGCCGATCGCACGGTGATCTCGTCGCCGCTCTCGGGATCGCGGTAGATGGCGTCACCGGCCGCGGGCAGCTCCAGCTCGCCCGGGTCGAGGATGTGAAACACCAGCAGCTCGTGACCTTGGTGACGAAGTCGCTTGAGGGCGCGCGCCGTCGCCGGCTCGTCCACCAGCAGATCGGAGACGAGGATGACCAATCCCCGCCGCGGTTTGGACGAGGCGACCTCATCCAAAGCCGCGGCCGCCGCGCTCAGCTGTCCGGCCGGCTGGGCCGAAAGCTGCCGCACCATCTCCGTCCAGTGGGCCAGAGTGCCGCGGGGCGGCAGACGGCCGATGACGCGCTCGGCGAAACAGAGCAGGCCGGCCAGGTCGCCCTGCCGAATCAGTAAGAGCGTGAGGCTGGCGACGAGACGCTTCGCGTAGTCCAGCTTGGTCAGCAAGCCGTTTCTCCGGCTACGCCAGTCCATCGAGCGGCTGACATCGAGACAGACGTGGGCGGCCAGATTCGTCTCCTGCTCGTACTGCTTGAGGAAATGGCGGTCCGAGCGGCCATAGATCTTCCAGTCCACGAAGCGCAGGTCGTCTCCCGGCCGGTAGGCGCGGTGCTCGGCGAACTCGACCGAGAACCCCCGGCTGGGCGAGCTGTGCAGGCCGGAGATAAAGCCTTTGACGACGGCCCGGGCGACAAGCTCGAGGCCACCGAGGGCGTCGAGCTCGGCGGGATCGAGCAGATCGGGTCTATCGGACCGACGGTCGCTCAAGCAGGCGCCCCTTGGGCTTTGTTGGTTTCGTCGACATCGTATTACCTCCAGCGGCCTCGGGCGTCGGGCAGGACGGCCGCGCGGCTACAAGCTAAGACACGTGGGCGAGCCTCGCAGGAGCGCTCTGGGGGCGGTGCGTTGCCGGCTGACCGGGCTTCTCCGTAAGATCCCGGACGAGCACGCGTCCCGTTCTGGCGTTGGTGGCCCTGATCTTGGTTCTATACACTCGGCGGCAGGAAACGGTGCGCAAGGCGCCACCTGAGGTCGTTCGGGTCGCGCCGGGTGCGAGGGACCGACGGGGCAAGCTCGACCGTCCGCCCTTGCGGGGCGGGCCGGGTCGCGGCGCCACAGGAGAATCGCGGGTGGCGGGCGGGGTGAGCGAGGGTCGACACGGTGATAACAGGGAAGACGAACGGTGAACGAATGAGATGCGGATCGGCGCCCTGGGCGATAGTCGTCGCGGCACTCTGGCTGGGTTGTCGTTCGGCGCCCGGGGCTGCGGACGCCGATCACGACATCGTACCCGGCGACATGCGGGCGCGGATAAGCTTCCTCGCGTCGGACATGCTTCGGGGTCGCGAGACGCCAAGCGTGGGACTCGAGACCGCCGCCGGCTACGTGGCCGCGGAGTTCCGTCGCTTCGGGCTGGAATCGCCGCCGGGCGGCTATGTGCAGCGCTACCGCCTGGCAAGAACGGAGATGGGGACTGGCTGGACTCTGGCCATCAGTCGAGGGAGCCGGCGCACCGTTCTTCGTTACCGTAACGACTATTGGGGTTTGCCCTGGGCCGCCGGAAAAGTCGACGGTTCGTTACGCTTCGTCGGTGAACTGCCGCCCGACGGCCCCACCGACGCGACCGCGAGCGTCTGGGTCGCTCGGCTCACGGCGACGGTCTCGACGCGAGATTGGATGCGTGCCGCGATGCGGGCCGGCGCGTCGGGCCTGGTGCTGGTCGTTCCCCGCGATCTCGAGCCCCACCTTGCCGGGTGGGGCGCGGCCGGACCGGCCGTCCTCGACCTGGGAGATCTGGAGCCCAGTCTCCCCGGCGCGCTAGTCGCTGAGCAAGCGCTGACCGACGCACTGGCGCGGGTGGGCGTAGCGACGGAGCCGGCGGTGGGGATGGGCGAGAGCGATGCCCGCATTCAGCTCTCCGCCGACCTGGACGTCGAGACGCTCGCCGCTCCAAACGTTTTAGGAATCCTGCGCGGCAGCGATCGGCGTCTCGAGGGCGAGTATGTGCTGGTCAGCGCCCACATGGACGGGCTCGGCATCGGGCCCCCGGTCGATGGCGACTCGATCTACAACGGCGCCGACGACAACGCCTCGGGGACCGCGGCGGTGCTGGAAGTCGCCGAAGCGATGGCCGCGTTGCCGCGACCACCCAAACGGTCAGTAGCCTTCCTGACGGTCAGCGGCGAGGAGAAGGGTCTGCTCGGGTCGGCCTGGTTCGTCGACCACCCACCCATCTCGCTAAAGCAGATCATCGCGAACCTGAACATCGATATGGTTGGCAGGAACTGGGAGGACACGATCGCGGTGGTCGGAAAACCCTACTCGTCGCTCGGCGCCCTGGTGGACAGCGTGGCCGCCGCACACCCGGAGCTCGGCCTGAACGCGGTGGGAGATTTGTGGCCGCGCGAAGGCTTCTTTTTCCGCTCGGACCACTTCAACTTCGCCCGCAAAGGGATCCCGGCGGTATTCTTCTTCAACGGAGTGCACGCGGATTACCACCAGCCGTCCGACGAGGTCGACAAGATCAAATTCGAAAAGGCCGCCCGGATCAGTCGCTTGGTGTTCGAGGTGACGTGGGCCTTGGCCAACGCTGCGGAAGCGCCGCGATGGGATCAGCGAGCGCGGGACGTGATCGTCGAGAACGGGCGCTGATACGCTTCGGCCCCGCCGGCTGGAGCTACGCCGACTGGCAGGGGGTGGTTTACCCCGAGTCGCCACCACGAGGGTTCGACGCTCTCGTCTTCCTGGCTCGTTATTTCGACACGATCGAAGTCAATTCCACTTTCTATCGCCCACCCCGGCCCAACGTGCCGGCACGCTGGGCCAGCCGCGTTTCCGAAAACCCGAGCTTCAAGTTCACCGCCAAGCTGTGGAAGCGCTTCACCCACGAGCGCGATGAGCCCTTCGGACCCGACGAGGTCGGGGTGGTGAAAGCGGGGCTCGACCCGCTGGCCGAGCGGGGTCGACTGGGCGCGGTTCTCGTCCAGTTTCCCTGGTCGTTCAAGGCGCACGAGTCATCGCTGGAATGGCTCGAAGATGTGAGCTCGGCCTTCGCCGACTACCCGCTGGTCGTGGAGGTGCGCCACGCCTCGTGGAACAGCCCCGAGTTTCACCGCTGGCTGGCCGAGCGCGGGATCGGGTTCGTCAACATCGATCAGCCGCTCTTCAACCGCTCCATCGGCCCTTCGGCGCAAGCGAGCGGGCGGGTGGGCTACGTGCGGCTGCACGGCCGCAACTACGATGACTGGTTTCGGGAGGGCGCCGGTCGCAACGCTCGCTACGACTACCTGTACGATCGCGTTGAGCTGGAGCCCTGGGTGGAACGTATCCGGGAGCTGGCGGCGGGCGGCCGGGTCGGCGAGGTCTATGTAGTCACCAACAACCACTACCGCGGGCAGGCCGTCACCAACGCGATCATGCTGGCAGCGATGTATCGCGGCCAACCGCAGAAGGCGCCGGAATCACTGGTGGCGGCGTTTCCAGAGGCCCTGGCTAAGCTGGCCGAGCCCAACGGCAGCCCCCAGGGCCGGCTGTTCTGATCCCGCTCGCAACCTGGCGAGCGCTCAGTAGTTCATTCCCGGCCAGATGCTGAGCGAGAGGGCGACCGCGAGCCCGTCGCCGCCCAAGACGCCCCAGCGGCCGACGGACATGTCCAGGTGGACGGGGCCGGAGTAGATGCCCAACCCACCGGTATAGGCCACGCCCTCGAGGTTGGTCGCGACACCGGCGCGAAGCGGCAGGAACTGTACGGGCCTGAGCTCCGCTCCCACGGCGGCGCTGCGCTCCCAACCGGCGCGGAGGCGGCCGCCGATTCGCTCCGTGACATCGGCGGAGATCGAGAACATCGGGCCCAACCGATAGAAGGCGGCGAGGCGGAGCTGCTTGGGCACATCCGTCCGGTCGAGGAAGCCCAGAACCCGTTCCTGGTCCGCAGGGCTGAGCTGCGCGAAGGCGACGGTGGTGTCGGTCAGGGTCGTGCTGTCGAAATCGGCGGTCAGCGAGTACTGGGTCAGCTCGAAGTCCTCCTCACTCCAGACGATGTCGGCCAACGCGTTTTGAAGCGACAGGCCGACGACCAGCGACTTCCAATCCATCGCGGCACCGACGTCCACCGCCCAGATCCGGCCCGCATCCACGTCCGTGCTGTTGAGGGCTTCGGCCTCGACGTCAAGCGCCAAAGGGTCGGAGGCCAGCAAGCTCCCCTGGTCGGCCAGACGTGCCAGACCGTGGGCGAGGCCGTACTTCACTGTCGCCCCCACGGAAAACCTTATCCCAACCCACTCAAGCGCCGGCACGGTGAACGGCTGAGCATAAGAGATCGAGGCGCCGCTCAGCGACCAGGCCTGTCCCTGCGAGCCGCTCAACCTGAAGTCCCGGCCTAACCCGTCCTCGCCGACGTTCCCGAACAAGAGAAGCTCCATCGCGTCGGGCGACACCTCGAGGCTTGCGGCTCCGATCACGCCCAGCGCCACGGCGAAGCGGCCGAGGCTGAAGCCGAGGACGTGGCCGCTGAGATCGAAGCTGAGCTCGAACATGCGATCGGGATCGTCGCGGCGGATGTCGGCCAGCAG
>CAYGCC010000047.1:0-4499 GCA_964348165.1 uncultured Gemmatimonadota bacterium
TGCAGAGCGCCCACCAATCCCACCCCGAAGCCTTCCGGCGGCTGCTTCGCTTGATCCGCGAGGAGCGGCTCGCCCGCTTCTCCTCAGTCGTCCGCGCCATCGACTGGTGGTTCGGTTTCAAGTGGGACGGCTCGGCCAAGATGAAGTTGGATGACGTTGTGGACACGGTGTTGCGTTTCTTCGACCACCCCGACGAGCGACACGCGGCGCTGGACGAGAAGGATGCGCAGACGGCTTATCTGGCGCTCTGGACGCTGGCTTTCGATGACGTCGAGTCGGCGATCCCGGCGGCGGTCACCCTCCTCGACTCCGGGTCGGCGGAGATCCGTTTCGTCGCGACTCACTTCCTCGTGCAAGCGCGGTGGACGGGCGCGCTCCCCCACCTCACCGACAAGGGTCTGGCCGACAGCGATCTGCGCGTCGCCGGGCGCGCGCTGGATGCGTTCGGCAACTACTTCGGCTACGGACGGGATGTTGTCTCAGCCTGGAAGGCCACCCGCTGGGTGGACGGCGAGCTATTGACGGCGCGGCTGGAGGAGCTGCTGAAGCGTCTTGACTCACGCGTGGTGCAGCTGGAGGCACTCGTCTGGCCCTGGTGGGAGCAGAAGCTGGAGCGCGGTCAGGTCGCGTTGGCTATGGTCGAGCACGTCGGCTTTCGCTCGATGACCCGGCTGGTGCCCTACCTGCCTGATCTCGATCCGTCCCTCCGCGCCTCGATCCTGGCCGAGCTCTGCGGCGTGCCATCCCGGTGGTACCCGAGAGTCAAACGATCGAGAAAACCGTTGTCGGCCGAGTCCCGACAAGTGGCCCTCGACTTCCTCGGCGATCCCTCGCCCGACGTCCGCTGGGTCGCCTTCCAGGCGCTCGAAGGACAGCCGCTCGAGACGGACGAAGTGGAGCGGCTGGTCGAGCTGCTGCACCGGAAAGCCGGCGACCTGCGCAACGGTTGCATCAAGCGGCTCGGCTCCCTGGACGACGGGCGGCTCGTGAACCTGATCGAGAAGCTGTTGGCCGACCGCTCCGCCGGTCGCCGTACGGCTGGATTGGAGTTGCTGCGCCACGCGGTTGACGATGGGCGGGCAAGCGAACGCCTGCACGGCGTGGCCGCTCGCTACCGCGACGAACGCGACAAGCTGAGCGAGGCGGAGCACGCGCATCTGGAGGCCGTGCTGGAGCCCGACGTCGGGCCGGCGAGCACCGATGACGCCCTCGGCCTGATCGATCCGGCGCGACTTCGGACCTGGCCCGAACCGAAGGCGGAGGGTTTTCGGCTGCATACGCCGGCCGCGAGGGGAAGCCTCGACTCGCTGGCCCAACTGGTCCTGGAACATCAGAAGTACGAGGTCCGGCGCGAGGGGCGCGACGATACGACGTTTGCGGCCCTCGGCTTTTGGCTGCCAGGGCCGCGCCTGGCCGCGGAGATCGAGGAGCTGGAGAGCAAGCTCCCGCTGGCGGACACCTGGAAGAGCTGGCTGCTCGAGCGGGCCGAATCGCTGCGAGACCCGGACGGAATGGAGCTGCTGCGAGCCCTGCTGGCCGAAGAAGGTAGCCCGCCATGGAGCGGCCCCCACACGCGCCAGTTGACCGGACAGGACGAGTACAGTCAACCGTCTCACACCCTGCAGACGTTACTCGAATGGGCCGTCTACTGGCAGCACCCACCCGGGGCAGCCGCTTTTCTCCTCGACGGTCTCGAGTCCCGCCTCGCGGCGATCCGAAAGGAGGACTTCGAGAAACTCGCCACCGAGCCCGACTGGTCCTGGTACAGCATCAAGTACATGGCGAAGAGGCCCGACTACGAATCGGCCCTGCGGGCTTGGAATGCTGACGCGTGGCTTCGCCGCGTACGCTGGTGGCGCGACGTCACGCCTACTGACTGGAGCGAGGAAGATGCGGAGCGGCTCTTTGGTCTGCTGCGCTGGTTTCAGAACCGCTCACGGGGCGGCAACGCGCTGCAGATACGGCCGCATGACTTGCTCGACGTCTGGCGGACCGGCCGAGTCGACGAGGTCGAGATCATCGATACACTCGTGGGCCGGTGGAGTCATCAGCCGCGGCTCGACCTCCTCGCGGGCATCTCCGGTCGCCGCACCAAGGGCGAGCTGGCCAAGCACCCGCGGCTGGTCGAACTGGTGGACCGTTGCCGGCGTCGCATCGTCGAGGTGGAGTCGCAACGCGGCGATCGAGAGAGCGCTGCCACCCATCTGGCGCTGGAGCTGCGCTGGAGCGGCGGCCTCGAGACCGTAACCCGGGCCGTGGAGAAGCTCGGCAAAACCAGCTTCGCCCGGACCGGGGTCTACTGGTCGGATCCGCGATCCCGCCAACACACCCTCAGCCGCCTGGTGCTGAGAAGCACGCCCCGCGAGGAAGACCAGCCGGAGGACTTCGCCGCCTGGGTAAAACGCGCTCGCATCAACGAGAAGCGGCTGGTCGAGCTGGCCGTCTACGCCCCGCAATGGGCCGGGTTCGTCAACCACGTACTCGAGTGGCCCGGCCTGGAGAGCGCCGTCTGGTGGATACAGGCCCACACCAAAGACGACCGCTCCTGGGGGCTGCCCGAGTTGCAGGAGCTCTGGACGGCACAGGTGAGCGAGCGGACGCCGCTCTCCGCCGCCGACCTCAAAGAAGGCGCCGTCGACGTCCGCTGGTTCCGCGAAGCCCACGCACAGCTCGGCGCCGAGCGCTGGGCAATGGTCCACGCGGCCGCCAAGTACGCCTCGAGCAGCGCCGGACACCGGCGCGCGCAGCTCTTCGCCGCCGCCATGCTCGGCGAGACCCGCCAGGAGGAGCTGGTGGCCGCCATCGAGACGAAGCGGCACCAGGACTCGGTACGGGCGCTGGGCCTGCTTCCCCTCGCCGACGGCGCGGCCGGCCGGGCCGAGCTGCTCGAGCGCTACCACGTGTTGCAGGAGTTCCGGCGCGGCAGCCGCAAGTTCGGCTCGCAGCGCAAGGCCAGCGAAGGGCGGGCGACAGACATCGGCCAGGCCAACCTGGCGCGCACCGCGGGCTACGCCGATCCGCTGCGCCTGCAGTGGGCGATGGAGCGTGAGGCGGTGAAGGACCTGATCGACGGACCGGTAACGCTCGTCACAGGAGAGACCCGCCTCGTCCTCAGCATCGACGCGGACGGCAAGCCGGACCTGACGGTGGAGAAGAAAGGGAAGACGCTCAAGTCGATCCCGCAGGCAATTCGCAAGGATCCGGCGGTGGTCGAGCTGAAGGAGCGTGTGACCGCGCTTCGGCGCCAGGCCTCGCGGGTCCGCGACTCGCTGGAGGGCTGCATGTGCCGGGGCGACACCTTCAGCGGTCGCGAGCTGCGAGAGCTGCTGGAGCACCCCGTCCTGGCACCGGGGCTGTCGCGACTGGTCTTCGTGGCCGATGACTTCGCCGGTTATCCGGCGAAGGCCGGCAAGGCTCTGCGCGACGCTGCGGGCGCCTTCCACGCGGTGGGCGTCCGTGAGTCGCTGCGGTTGGCTCACCCGCACGATCTGCTGGAGATGGGGGATTGGTCGGGCTGGCAACGCGAGTGCTTCCAGGCCGAGCGCGTGCAGCCCTTCAAGCAGTTGTTCCGGGAGCTGTATCTGTTGACCGAGGACGAACGAGGACGCACCAGCACCCGGCGCTACGCCGGCCACCAGGTCGCGCCCCGGCAGGCGCTGGCCCTGCTCGGCTCGCGAGGCTGGGTATCACACCCGGAGGAGGGAGTGCAGAAGACCTTTCATCAGGAAGGGCTGACGGCGCGGCTCGACTTCCAAGAGACCTGGTTCACACCAGCCGAGATCGAGGGGCTCACGCTGGAGGAGGCCTGCTTCACCCAGAAGAACGAATGGAAACCGCTGCCGCTGAGCGAGATACCGCCCCAGGTCTTCAGCGAGGCGATGCGCGACCTGGATCTGGTCGTCAGCGTCGCCCATCAGGGCGGCGTCGACCCGGAGGCCAGCGCATCGACCATCGAGATGCGCGCGGCGCTGCTGCGCGAGACCTCGGCGCTGCTGGAGCTGAAGAACGTCGACGTCAAGGAGAGCCACGCCTTCATCGACGGCGAGCTGGGCAGGTACAGCGTGCACTTGGGAAGCGCCGTCACCCGTGTGCTGCCCGGCAGCGCCCTGGTCATCGTGGCGGTGCACTCCCAGCACCGCGGCCGGCTGTTCCTTCCCTTCGCCGACGACGACCCGCGGACCGCGGAAGTGTTGTCGAAGGTGTTGCTGTTGGCCCGGGACAAAGAGATCAAGGACCCGAACATCCTCGATCAGATCCGCGCGGCACGTCGCTGAGGAAGCAATCCGGCCCGGGCACGCGAGCTGTATTGGCAAGGGGAAAGGTGGCGACAGGCCGCGCCGACTGTGACTGCTGCCCCTTCAGGGGCGGCTAATCCTCCGGCGGCCCCGAAGCGCTGGCCAGCTGATCGGGCCGCACCTTGCCCGCATCGAACCGCTGGGCCGCGGCCAGCATCTTCTCGATCGTCTCGTCCACGTCGGCGCTGACCTTGCGCTTGAAGC
>CAYGCC010000048.1:0-4988 GCA_964348165.1 uncultured Gemmatimonadota bacterium
TCGTAGAGAAAGAACTCCTGGCATTCTTGACAGAGGACTCTTGCAACCATGCATGCTACCCGGTAAGACGTGCTACACTTCGACCACGACCGGACGCGCTGGGGCGAACCGGTTTCTTCGTGATAGGCTATAAGGCGGGTTGCAGCGGGATGTGTCGTCGTGACATTGCAAGAAGTTGACCAGCGGCGATAAAGCCTGTCGTTCGAACCAGGCCTGGCCGGCCGGGGGACTCGATGCGCGGGTCCTGAGCCCGGGATAGTCTAGAAACAGCGCAAACGTACCCCCTCCGGGTCGACCGCGTCGCTGGGAGTCTACCGGTATCTGCCCCGCCCAGGTCTTGTAGCCGTAGCCGCGATCCGAGTCCAGGTTCCAGTGGTGAAGGCTAGGGTCTTGTTCCCGTTGGTGGCGGTGGGATCGCTGGCCACGGATACCATCCACGCCGTGGGGTCGGTGGCGTTGCCAATCCGCAGGTAGTCTCGCTCGATCGAGGGGCAGCCCGAGGAGCCCCCCGGCGCAGCGCCGCCGTCACCGTCGCTTTCACCCCGGGAGCGAAGCGGGTAGATTGGTTACTACTACGACAGAGTGGAGGCTTTGCGAGCGATGCCGGCGCGAACCGCGTTCTTCATGGCGATCCTCTGGAGTGGCTTGACCGTGCTGCCTGCACACGCTCAGGAAGGTACGGTCCGCTTCAATTTCCAAGGATCATCAATCCGAGTTGAGGTGAATACCCATGGCGCCGCCGGGAGCGTCGAGGTCTTGGACGGCGAAGCGGCGGCCGTCGCCGTCACGGATCGAGGCGGCGGCGCTGGCGCGTACGTGCGCCTGGCGGATGGAGTTCTCTCTCTCGACAACCTCTCGGGCGTGTGGGCCGATTACTTCGTCGTCGTGCCACCAGGGGCGAGTGTCTCTCTGTCCATCGACGGCCGAACCGTCATGGCCGTCGCGCCCGCTGGCGGTGGGCGGCAGCTCACCTGGCGCTGGGGGGAGGGGGAGGCCGCAGCGAGTCGGCCGCCGGCCTTGCCCCCGGCGCCTGCGGGACGGGCCTGGCGTCCTCGCCACGGTCTTACCGTTAACGCGTTCACCGGTCACCTCATCGTCGACAGCGCCGACGTACAAGATTTGGAGCGCGTGCGGGCGTTGAAGATCATAGTCGGCGGCAGAAGCTTCAGGGTGGCAGGCAACCGATCGGTGCGGTTCGGCTACGCCGAGGAAATCCGCTGGGGCGTGGTCGCGCCACGCTCGGATGGAGTCGAGGTCACGTTGGAGCTTCCCGCGGACATCCAGTTGTTCAAGCTCCGCGTTGGCGGTACCGCCATCTGGGAAGTCGAGGACGGCCGCGGCCGCGCCCACTGCGAGCCGGTCGCTGAGATCCAGGCCCGGGACGGGCGCCTCATATGGGTGTTCACCCCAGAAGAGGGCCGCCTGCGTTGCTCCGGTAAGAAAGGCTCGCGGCTCGCTGTGCGCGGGCCGATACCCGAGTTGCCCGCGACGTACTGATTTACTCGGGTGTCCGCCGGGGCCGGCCTCGGTGGCCTCGGCCCCGCCTGCTCGCGCGTAGCGCCCCTTCCTCACATGCGCTCGATGATCGCCTTCCCGAAGCCCGAGCACGACAGCTCGTTCACATCCGTACGGCCTTCGCGCCGCATCAGCCGCGCTAGGTCGTAAGTGACGTGGGCGTCCTTGATCGCTCGCTCCATCCCGCCGATGACCAGACCGGCGGCCTCTTTCCACCCCAGGTGGTTGAGCATCAGCACCGCCGAAAGGATGAGCGAGCCCGGGTTCACCTTGTCCTGGCCCGTGTACTTGGGCGCCGTGCCGTGGGTCGCCTCGAACAACGCCACCTCATCCGACAGGTTAGCGCCGGGTCCTAGACCCAAACCGCCCACCAGCGCGATCGCCGCGTCCGACAGGTAGTCGCCGTTCAGGTTGGGCAGCGCGAACACGCTGTACTCGTCGGGACGTGTCTGAATCTGCTGGAAGATCGAGTCGGCGATCCGGTCTTTGATCAGGATCTTCCCTTCCGGCATCACGCCGTCCAGCTCGTCCCACAGCCGCTTCTCCGTGATCGTGATGGCACCGAACTCGCGCGCCGCCAGCGCATAGCCCCACTTGGCGAACGAGCCTTCGGTGAACTTCATGATGTTGCCTTTGTGCACCAGCGTCACCGATGGCAGCTTGTGCGCGACAGCCCACTCGATCGCTTTGCGGACCAGCCGCTCGGTCGCGTACACCGAGATCGGCTTGACCCCGATGCCGGAGTCGAGACGAATCTGCCGGCCCGTCTTCTCCTTGATCAAGTCGATGATCGCCCGGGCGGTGTCGCTGCCGCTCTCGAAATCATGGCCGGCGTACACGTCCTCCGTGTTCTCGCGGAAGAGGATGAAGTCCACCTTGTCGGCGTACTTGTTGGGGGCCGGCACACCTTCGAAATAGCGGACCGGACGCACGCAGGCATACAGTTCGAGATGCTGGCGAAATCGCACGTTGATCGAGCGGAACCGCTCGGTGACGCCGTCGTCTTTGCCGCATTTGTCGCACTTTCCCGCCTTGTACTGCTGGTGAGCGCAATGCAGGCAGACGTGCGTCTCCTCGCCCACCGGCGTCGTAAACGGCCCCTTGATCGCGACCTTCAGGTGGCGGATCGCCTCCACCGTCTCTTCAGGAAACTCGGTTCCGTACTTATGCAAACCCTCGAGGCCGGCGTACAGCGGGCACCAGGCGATAGCGCGCTCGCGCGTGTAAGCTTTGTTCACGGCTGCGTCGACCACGTCACGCATCACCGGCGTGATGTCTAGCCCGATTCCATCGCCGCGCAGCACGCCGATGATCGGGCGGTCGCCGATGACTAGTTTTCCGTCCCGGGACTCGATCAGGTTGCCCTCAGGGATCTTGACTTCTCTAAAGCGCATCTGGCCCTTCCTTCTGGGAATCAGTCTCGTTGTGGGATGATCTTACCGGGGCAGGATCGCGCCGGATGAATAAGGCAACGGCGAGCCCGGAACAAGATCCGCCGCGCCGGCGCCCAACGGAAAGCGAGGTCCGCCCCCGGGGCGTCGCGCCACGCCGCGAGCGGCTGTGCGGAGGGGGCTGGCCTAGCGGGCGGAGAGGACCGCCACCTTCTCCTCCAGGACGTCGAGAAGAAGGTCGACCGTGTCTTTATGAGTGCGGAAGGTGAGGGCGGCCATCCGCAGTGTGAACCTGCCGTCCAGCATCGTGGATGAGATGAAGACCCGGCCGTCCCGGTGGATCTCATCCACCAGCGCCTGATTGAAGGCGTTGGCGTCGCCCGATCCCGGGACCCAGCGGTAGGTGGCGACCGAAAGCTCGGGCTCCGGCCCCACCTCGAAACCCCGCCGCCCAACCTCCTCATAGAAGTAGCGGGCGAGCAGAAGCTTCTCCTCCAAACAGGCGCGGAACGGCGCCAGGCCATGAAGCTTGAGGGGCAGCCACAGCCTCAGCCCGCGAAAGTGCTTGGTCAGCTCCGGCGACAACTCGGCCGGCGAGCCGATCTCCTCAGCCTCCGCGGCGAGTATGTCCTGCATGTAGGCAGCCTGATAGCGATGAGGACGGTGCAGCGCCAGCTTGTCCTTCACCAGCACCGCGCCGCTGCCGTAGGGAAGAAACAGCCCCTTGTGCGGGTCGAGCACGATCGAGTCGGACAATTCCATGCCCCGCAGCCGGGGTCGGTACTCTTCGAGCAGGGCGAAGAAGCCGCCGTAGGCGGCGTCGATGTGATACCAGAGCCCTGCGTCTTTCGCGATGCGGCCGATGTCGTCCAGCGGGTCGATGGCGCCCACGTCGGTGCTGCCGGCCGAGGCGATGACCAGCCAGGGAATGCGCCCCGCCGCCCGGTCGTCCGCGATAGCCGACTCCAACGCGGCCGGGATCATCCGGTAACCCTCATCCATCGCTACGTAGCGCAACTCGCACTCGCCCATCCCCGCCACGCGCAGCGCCTTGTGCACGCAGTGGTGGGCCTGCTCGGTCAGATAGACGACCGCGCGCTCGAAGTCGCGGGCTTTCAGGTCGTGGGCGTCGCGGGCGGCGACGATGCCGATCAGGTTGGCGATGCTGCCGCCCGAGGCGAGGTTGCCGCCGCTGCCCTGAGGGTAGCCGACCAGCTCGGCCATCCAGTCGAGCAACAGGTTCTCCATCTCGACGGCGCCCGGCCCCGCGAAGCGCACGCCGGCGTAGCGGTTGGTGACGGCGGCCAGGTAGTCGCCCAGCGAGGAGTAGTAGATGCCGCCGCCGGGGACATAGGCGAGGTGCCCGGGCGAGGCCGGGTTGAGGCCCGGCCCATCGACGCACCGCCTCACCAGCTCGAGCAGCTCTTCGATCGACGCCGGCTCGTCGCTGATCGGTGAGCGGCGCAGCTCGCGCGCCACGTCCTTCTCGACCTCGTACGCCTTCACGGCGTGGAGGCGCTCGAGAAACTCCTCGGCGTAGGCCACCACGACCTCGCGAACCTGCTCCCGCGCCTGCGGGCTGGGTTCGAGTTGGCGGCTGATGGCCTCAAGCTGTCGGATGCCGTCGGTCAGGCTCATAAGTCCGTGTCGTGAAAAGTGCCGTAAGTCTTGCCGTTGGAGTCCGAGAGCTTAATGCGCGGGAAGGATGTGCACCAGACCGATCCGGGCCTGCGCGGGCAGGGATTAACGGGCGGACTGCAGCTCGGCCCGCTCGTACTTCTTCAGCAGCGCCTGGAAGCGCGGGTGAGCTCGGATGGGACCCCACAAGGGATCCGCCTCGAGCAATGGCGGTGATATTGGGCAATCGATTGACAACAGATACTCGAGTTGATCGATCGCGGCGTCCAACTCGCCGACCATGACGTAGACCTCGGCCAGAGCGGCGACGAACCAAGGACCCTCCAGCGCGTCCTTGGCGACCGGAAGCAGCTCGACCGCCATCTCCGCTTCCCGAACCGCATCAGTCGCCCGTCCAAGCCCGGCATAAGCAATCCCCAGTGCGCTGTGGCGGTACTCGGCGCC
>CAYGCC010000049.1:0-5115 GCA_964348165.1 uncultured Gemmatimonadota bacterium
ATGCGCTCCTCGGTCGTGCCGTCCGGTCGTAGGACGGTGACGCGGGTCGTGTCGTTCTCCGTCCGCAGCAGCCGCTCCGGGATCACCAGCACACTGTCGCGCCGGTCGATGATCACGTCGGCATTGGCGGAGTAGCCGGCGCGCAGCACGACGCCGTCCGTCGCGTCCAGCGCGATCTCGATGGGGAAGACGGTCGAGTTGTCTTCGGTCCGTGCCTTGAGTGAGATCTTGGCGAGCGTGCCCGTGACCTTGGCTTTCGGCAGGGCGCCGACCTTGATCTCGACCGGCATCCCCTCTTGCAACCGGCCCACATCGATCTCGTCCACCGTCCCGCGGAAGATCAGCGCGCTCATCTCCGCCATCGTGATCAGCACGGTGCCTTCTTGGTAAGGATTGAGCGGGACGACAGGGTCGCCGATCTCGACGTTTTTCTCGAGGATGAACCCGTCGATCGGTGATTTGACGATCGCGTCGATGTCGTCGTCGGCGATCTTCACCCGACCCTTCTCCAGCAAGGCGAGGCGCTCCTGCGCCAGCTTCAGGTTGAGCTCAGCCTCACCGTAGGCTCGCTCCGAAGTCTCGTACTGATCCTGGGAGATGAGGCCCTGGTCCATCAGTCGGCGTTGCCGTTCCAGCTCCTTTGCTTGGTTCGTCAGTTCGAGCTGGCGGATCTCCAGCTGGCGGCGGGTCTCCACCAGCTCCAGCGGCGTTGGCGTGGGTTTGATTTCCAGCAGGGGCGCGCCGGCTCGCACGAAGTCGCCCACATCGGCGAACTCACGGCCTACCACGCCTGAGATCTTCGACTTGACGCTGATCTCGACCTCGGGCTCGATCCTGCCGACGGCCAGCGCCTTATCGACGATCGTGCCGCGCTCGACCGTCACGGTCTTGGTGTCGTCGTCGCTCGAGCCGCCGTTCCGCACCGCGGCCAGGGCGCCGCCGCCGACGACAACCAGGGCGACCAGGCCGATCGCCACTTTCGAACGTCGCTTCATCGGGTCGATGCTCCGTTCTTGCAGAGCCCCTGGTGGCTAGTCCTCGCTTCCACCTTACATGCGTGGGCGATTCCAGGTCGGGCGTCAAGGAACGCCGCTCCCTCAAGTCACGAGACGTGATCGGGACTGGGGCTCAGGGAGTCTAGCTCATACTACGGAGGACTGAAAGGCAGGTTTCACACCTGGCCAGGACCGGCGCAGCCGTTTTTTCGGAACCGCCGCGCGCAACGGCGCCGGGTACCCACAGCCGGCGCTGCGGCTCACGGGCGGAAGGAGGTCGCTATCTGATCTTACGGTTCTCCGAACTTGGTGTCGATCTCAACGCCGCAGGCCTCGAGGAACTTTGTCGGTAGCTCGCCGCCGATAAAGACGAAGACGTAGTCGTTTCGTATCTTCGTAGTCTCGGCGTCGCCGTTCCCGTTCTCATAGACCACCCGCCGACGTCGGATCGCGGACGGTGAACCGGCTTCAGACTCAGCTCACCCTTTTCCGATCGTCGTGGCATGTTAACCGAGGGATGGTTGGGGTCGCCGGGGCCGAACTTTCGATTCGGTCAATTTGTCCACGGCGCACCCTTTTCACTTGATCAAGTAGCGGGCCGCTGACGGCCGCTTCGAACCCCTCGGGTGGTTATCTGGCTTATCGACCGTGTGATACGGCCGGCTTGGTGGGTGTGGCGCGAAGATGTTGGATTCGGCTCGGATCCACCCGGGCCGTGCAATGCTTTCACATGTTGTGAACGTCCTTGCAGCCGGCGACTACTGGCGGCCTGGCACGAGTACCGGCTTTCAGGGGAGGTAGCCGAGGGGCGGTGTGACCGCAGGGGGCGATCAGAGGAGGGAGCGGATGAAGCCTCCGTCAATTTGGATCGTCGTGCCGGTGATGTAGCCGGCGCGCTCGGAAGCGAGGAAGGCGACCAGGTCACCCAGCTCCTTGGGGTCGCCCATGCGGGCGGCGGGTATCTGCGCCACCTGCTCGGCCATGGTCTCTTCTACGGTCTGTCCGGCCCGGGCGGCCCGCTCTTGAAAGAGCTGCTGCACGCGGTCGGTGGCCATGTAGCCCGGGCAGACGACGTTGACCGTGATCCCGTTCTGAGCGAACTCGCCGGCAATCGTCTTGGCGAACCCGATGACACCGGGCCGCGCAGTGTTCGAGAGGATCATGCTGGGGAGGGGCGATTTCGCCGAGACCGAGGTGATGCAGATGATCCGGCCCCAGCCGTCGCGCCGCATGTAGGGGATGGCGGCCTGGGCGAGACGGATCGTGCTGAGCAAGTTGAGCTCCAAGGCCTGGCCCCAGGCCTCGGCCGGCGTGTTGGCGCTGGATGTGGCCGGCGGGCCGCCGGCGTTGCAGACCAGGATGTCGACGGTGCCGAACTGCTTGACGGTGGCCTCGATGAACTCGCCGGGCCCGTCGGCCGTCGCCAGGTCGCAGGGGAAGGCGAAGATGTCGCGACCGGAGGCGCGGTGCAGGGCCAGGCCCGTCCGCTCGAGCCGTTCCTCGGTGCGCGCGCAGATGGCGACGCGTACGCCCTCACGGGCCAGCGACCAGGCGATGGCCTTGCCCAAACCGGTGCTGGCGCCTCCGACGGCGGCGACGCGACCCTCTATTCCCAAATCCATATGGATGCCTCCAGAACTGCGGCGCTAATAGAGCACCATCCAAGTTGATTGCGTTAGTGTCAGCGGGTAGGCGTCGAAGCTAAATGCGGGCGTGCCCGGCGCAAGTCTCCGGGCCACCCTTGGTCAGCCGCCGCACCTGCGGAAGGTAGGGGATCCGTGGTCTCGCGTCTGAAGGAGATCGTGCGTCATCTCGTGCTTGACCCCGCGCATGTACATCAGGCGGTCCGCCTTGATGTAGATGGTGTGCGGCGGTTCCCAGGCGCCGACGTGCTCGGTGCCTTCGTCGCGGTTGCGGATGACGTCGGCCTCCAACCAGCGTACGCGCTCGAAGCGGCCGGTCACACCGGTGCACGCTTCGACCTCGGACCACCAGGTCCGGTAGATGGCGGGTGGCTCTAAGGGTCGGGTGTTGACGGGCTCGAGGACGCTCTCGGCGCAGGCGCGAAGCAAAAGCGCCAGAAAGGCGAACGCACGCGGGTAATGCCTGGGGGAGGGCATCAGCGGACCGTTCCGGATTCGAGTGCACAGGCGCTAAATGCAGCCTAAGCACGCGGGACCAGGGCGGCAAGCTCTCGATCGGTTCAGCGCAGCACCGGCGGTTCCAGCGTGTGTGGACCGGTTGCTGGATCGGCCGGCGGCTTTTCGGCCGGTGGCTCGCACGCCATCTCGCTCAGATCCGTCCGCGCCGCCGCCACGACCGTCCGGGCCCGCGATCTACCCAGACTCCAGGTTCGCCAATCGGATTCGTCCGGTGACGACCAGCGGTCGAGGAGCCGCTTCGCCAAGGTGCAGCGATCGTCCGGGCTCAGGTTCGGAAGCGCCGAGACCAGAACGGGCGCCGCGTCGCCGCTCAGCGACAGATGATAGGCCGCGTCGAACGCCTTGCCGGCCGAGACGCGTTCTGTGTTGACGCGGGCGATCAGCGCGTCGGGGTTGAGGACGTTCAGGACCAGGATCGTGAGTAGACCGGCCAGCAGAGCGCCCGAAACGAACGGCTGCCGCCGGCCGCGCAGAACGGTGACGACGAACCAGACCAGCACGACGCCGAGCCAGACCATGAACGCCGTCGTGTACAGACGAGCATCGGTCAGTCCATAGGCGCTCTGATAGAGGAGCATTCGCTTGACCGCGGACGCGAGGATGATGAACAGCAGGATGAGTTGGGTGCCGGCCAGTGCCCGGAAGATGCGTTGCGTCTTTCGATCGGCTTCCGCCAGAACCCAATCGGCCAGCAATAGAAGCGGCAGCACCAGCGCGGCGACCGCCACCAGCTCGAAGAACCCGCGCCGCGCGTACTCCGCGTAGGTCAGGCCGACCGTCTGCTGAACCAACGACGCGTCACCGAACAGGTAGCGGATCTGGACGGCGACGAAGAGAAGGAACAGGAGATCGATCAGCGCCAACGGGACGGCGACCTCGACGATGCCGAGCCCGGGCCGCTCGACTCGCGCGGCATCGGTCAAGACGGGCCTGCTGATCTTCAGCATCAGCAGCGAGAAGCCGCAGACGATCCAGGCGAAGAACGCCGTGAGCGCGGCGTGAGAAAACAGGGTGGCGAAGTCGATGTCCAGAGCTTCGGTCACCATCCGATCGAAGACGGCGTCCGCCGCCATCAGCAGGCCGCCGAAGAGGAACACGAGGGGCAACGCGATCAACAGGCCGAGGGCGACGGCACGCGCCTGCCTCCAGGCGGCGGGATGAGGAGCCGTGTTCCAACGGATGTCGCGCCCCGCGAGAGCGAAGGCTCCGGCCAGGGCCGCGACCCCCGAGTTCACCAGGCCGCGTAGCTGGTCCAGCACTCCCCAGGCGCGGACCCCTCGAGCCTCCACCGTCAAGCTCCAAACCGCGACCCCGACGACCATCGCGACCAGATCCAGAAACTTGAGGACCGGAGAGTCGCGCCAGGCGAACCCGGCCGCGAAGACCAAGAGCAGCGGTCCCACCCAGTACGTAGCACGCCGCCACTCGATCCGGTGCAAGGCCGCGAGCGTCAGTATGCCGGTCACGACGAGCAGAACCCACAGCGTCAGGTTCACGCCCCAGGACCCGGCACGCAGCAGCGCATCGCCCAGGACGCCAAACAAGATCCCCGCTGCCAAGATGTGAAGCACGAGCTTCGATCGATCGTCCATCTTCGAGTTCTTTCTAGCTGCCCCGCGTCACGCGGATCAGCTCTTCCATACGGTCGAGGTATCGCTCGAGCGCTCGGCGACCCTGCGGTGTCAGTCGGTATTCTGTCAGCGGGATTCTGTCCCGGAACGACTTCGTGCAGGCGACGTAGCCCGCTTCTTCGAGCTTCCGCGCGTGCACGCTCAGGTTGCCGTCGGTGATGTCGAGCAGGTTCTTTAGGTCGTTGAACGTCAGCGACTCATTGAAGGCAAGCGCGCTCATAAGCCCCAGTCGAACGCGCTGGTGAAGCAGACGATCGAGCTTGGACGGCCCGGCCCGGTCCGCTCGGTCTCGGACGCCGCTAGCCACCGTATCTACGGGCGATGATC
>CAYGCC010000050.1:0-8823 GCA_964348165.1 uncultured Gemmatimonadota bacterium
CGGACATGGATCATCGACATAACGATGAGCTGCTCGACCGGGTGCTGGACCGCACGGTGTTCAGCTTCCAAACCAATCGCCGGATCTTTCGCGGTATGATCCGCCTGGCCGACCACGACTCCTGGCAGGCGATGTTCGATCGCGTTCTCGACTACTCACGCTGGGACGTCAACGACCACGAGGTCGGGGACTGGGTGCGCCATACGTTCGACTTCAGCGCCGACTACCTGATCGAGCGCAAGAAGTCGATCACGGCGTTCCTCGACCCGACCGGCGAGCGCGCGCTGAGCGAAGCCAAGATGCTGAACCGGGAGCTGAGCCTGCGGAAGACCCAGCACCAGGACGAGATCGCTCAACTCGCCTACGACCACTTCCAGTTGCCGGATCAGACTCCCGAATGGTGGGGGAAACGTCTCAGGGCCCGCGGTATGTGGGTCGATCTCGTCCACCTGAAGGCCAAGCTCATCCGCCCGAAGAAAGGCCGCCTGAGACGGCGGCGCGACAAAAAGAAATCGCGAGCGCAGGGCTAACGGACGCGCTCCCCCTTCTTATTCGCGAAGCGCCTCGATGAGCATCTCCCGCAGCCGACCGGGCTCGGCCCGGCCGCCGGACTTGCGCATGACCTGACCGATGAAGTGCGCGAGCAACTTCTGCTCGCCGGCGCGGTAGCGCTCGACCTCCCGCGGACTCTCCGCCAGGGCCTCCGCCACCCAGGTCTCGAGCTGACCGGCGTCGCTGATCGTGCTCAGCCCCTCGTCGCGGACGACGGCTTCCGCCCGCTTGCCGGTTTCGATCATGCGGCGGAATACCTGCTTCCCCACCCCTAGCGACAACGATCCGTCCTCCACCAGCCCGATCAGTTCGGCGAGACGCGCCGGCTCGACGCCCAACCCGCCGACGCTCACCCCCCGCTCGTTGCAGGCGGCCAACACCTCACCCATCAGCCAGTTGGAGGCCACCTTGGCGGCACCCCCGCTCTCGACCACGGCCTCGAAGTAGTCGGCGAGCTCGCGGGTCGCGCTGAGCAACTCGGCGTCGTACTCGGGAAGCCCGTAATCCGCGACGAACCGCCGCGTCTTCTGCCAGGGAAACTCCGGCAACTCTGCGGCGATCCGCGCCACCTCCTCTTCGCTGACGGCCAGCGGCGGCAGATCTGGCTCGGAAAAGTAGCGATAGTCGTGCACCTCTTCCTTGCCGCGCATGGGGCGCGCTTCGCCACGCGCAGGATCCCACAGCATCGTCTGGTGCTCCACCGCACCGCCCGACTCGAGGATCGCGATGTGCCGCTCCGCCTCGTACTCCAACGCCTTTTCGAGCTGGCTGAAGGAGTTCAAGTTCTTGACTTCGGTTTTCGCCGCGAACTCGTCGTGGCCGGCGGAACGCACCGAGACGTTCGCATCAACCCGCAGGCTACCCTCCTCCATGTTGCAGTCACTCACCTCCAAATACTCAAGCGTCTGCTTAAGCCGACCCAGAAAGGCCCGCGCCTGCGCCGCCGAGCGCAGATCCGGCTCGGTGACGATCTCGATCAGCGGTACGCCGGCGCGGTTGAGATCCACAGCCGTCTGCTCTGGAAAGCGATCGTGCAGCGACTTGCCCGCGTCTTCCTCCACGTGGAGCCGGCGGACCCGCACCCGACCGCCCGCCGCCGGCAGGTCCAGTGAGCCGCCGCTGGCCAGTGGTCGGTCGTACTGAGTGATCTGATATCCCTTCGGTAGGTCGGGATAGAAGTAATGCTTGCGCGCGAAGACAGAGAGCGAACTCACACGGCTGCCCAACGCCAGCGCCGCCCGGGCAGCGAGAGCGATCGCCCGCCGGTTCACGACCGGGAGCGCGCCGGGCAGACCGAGGCACACCGGACAGACGAGGGTATTGGGCGTCGCGCCAAACTCCACGCGGCAGCCGCAGAACATCTTGCTGCTCGTTCTGAGCTGCACGTGAATCTCGAGGCCGATGACGCGCTCGTAGTCCATGGCGCCTCGAATTCCTAAGTCCCGCCGTCCAGAGGATTCTCCCCGATCGATCGCTCGAGCGCGGCCGCGGCCCGCACCATCGACGCCTCGTCGAAGTGTCGGGCGATGAACTGGCCGCCTACCGGCAAGCCTTGCAGCCGACCGATCGGGAGCGAGAGCGCGGGAACGCCGGCGAGGTTGGCGGTGACGGTGAACACGTCGGACAGGTACATCTGCAGCGGATCGGCCAGGCGCTCACCCAGCCGAAACGCGACCCCGGGCGACGTCGGCGTGAAGAGGATGTCGACCCCCGCGTCGAAGGCGCGCTCGAAATCGCCGCTGATCAGGCGGCGCGCCCGCTGGCCGCGCCCGTAGTACTCCTCGTAGTAGCCGGCGGAGAGACCGTAGGTGCCCAGGATGATGCGCCGCTTGACCTCAGCGCCAAAGCCGTCACCGCGACTCTGGCTGTACACGGCCGACGCGCGGTCGACCGCCGGCGCCCGCAGCCCGTAACGCACCCCGTCGTAGCGCGCCAGGTTGCTCGAGGCCTCGGCGTTCGCCACCAGGTAGTAGGCGGGGATGGCGAGGCGCGTGTGGGGCAGCGAGACCTCCCGCACGTCCGCCCCCAACCGCCCCAGCCGCTCGACCGCCGCGCGACAGAGCGAGGCGATCCCTTCATCCAGATCCGCGCTCAGGTATTCGCCGGGAACGCCCACGACCAGCCCGGCCGCTCCCATCGCCAGGGCGCTATCGAGGTCGAGGCCGGGACGGTCGGCCGACGTTGAGTCGAAACGATCGGCGCCGGCGATAACGCCGAGCAGCGCCGCCGCGTCCGCCACGTTCCGGGCCAGCGGCCCGATCTGGTCGAGGCTCGAGGCGAAGGCAACCAGGCCATAGCGGCTGACGCGGCCATACGTCGGCTTGATTCCCACGGCCCCGCAAAAGGCGGCGGGCTGCCGGACCGAGCCGCCCGTGTCCGAGCCCAGGGCCAGCGGCACCAGACCCGCGGCCACGGCCGCGGCCGAGCCACCTGAGCTGCCGCCCGGCACCCGCTCGCGATCCCAGGGATTGCGAGTCGGACCGAAGGCGCTGTTTTCGGTGGACGAGCCCATGGCGAACTCGTCCAGGTTCGTCTTGCCCACGATCAGCGCGCCGGCCTCTCGTAGCTTGCGGACGGCCGTCGCCTCGAAAGGCGCGGCGAAGTTTTCGAGGATGCGCGACCCGCACGTCGTTGGCAGCTGCAGGGTGCAGATGTTGTCCTTGACCGCCACAGGGATGCCCGCCAGTGGCCCAGGCGCGTCCCCGGCATCGAGGGCCCGGTCCACGGCCGCTGCCTGCTCGCCCAGCTCCGCGCCGGCTACCGAGATGAACGCGTTGAGCGACGGCGTTTCGGCGTCGGCACGCTCGATCTCGGCCAGCGTTCCGCGGACCAGTTCGGCCGCGCGGAGATGACGCGAACGCAGGCCGTCGCGCAGCTCGGCAAGCGTCGGCGTCGAGACGTCGGTCATGCGCCGCTCGGACCTTCGTCCGCTTCATCGCCGTCCCACGACTCGGCCTCCATCGCGGGCAGCCGCGGCAGAAAGAAGAAGCCATCACGCCAGGCGGGGGCCAGCTCTTCCGGCGCTCGGTGCAGGGTATCGGGATCCACTCGGTCTTCGCGCAAGGGCGCCTCTTCCCCGACCGAGCCCCAAGGCTCCACCTCCCGCAGGTCGAGCTCGCGTAGCGCACCGAAGTATTCCAGGATCGCGCGACAGTCGCGGGTCAGCTGCTCCAGCTCTTGCTCGCTCAAGTTCAAACGCGCCAGCTCGGCCACTCTCAACAGATCGGAACGCTCGATCGCCATGACACCTCTTCGTCACAAAGCTTCACCACTCGGCCGCCGCCTAGTCGAGTTCCAGGTTGGCGTAGCGCACCATCACCTTCTTCTTCCCCACGCCCTCGAAATCGATCACCGCCTTGAGCTCGCTTCCCTGACCATCCAGCTGGGTCACCGTGCCCGAACCGAAGCGCGGATGACGAACCCGGCTCCCTTCCGTCAGCGCCGGGAGCGCCGGCGTCTCCTGCGAGTCCGAGTAGTCATAAGTCAGCTCGCCCGGCAACCGCACGCGATCGCCGCGGCCCAACCAACCCTCCGCCTCCATGGCACGCCGCCGGCTCGAGGCCCGTTCGGCATAACGCTCGGTCTCCAGCATGATGACCAGCTCTTCCGGTAGCGGGCGCAGGAACGACGACGGGCTCGAGATCAGTCGATCCCCCGCCCGCCGGCGCGTGACGGCGTGCGTCAGATAAAGCTTCCTCTGGGCCCGGGTAATGCCCACGTAGAAGAGACGCCGCTCTTCCTCCAACTCCTCCAGCGTGTCGTACGACCGCGAGAGCGGCAGCAACCCCTCTTCCAGGCCGCCGATGACGACCACCGGGAACTCCAGCCCCTTGGCGTTGTGAAGCGTCATCAGCGTGATGGCATCGGCCTCGGGATCGAGATTGTCCACCTCGGCCACCAGCGAGATCTTCTGCAAGAACAGGTCGAGCTCGCTCACCTCGCCGCCGAGCGCTTCGATGTCCTCCGCCTCCAGCGCCGTTCTTGGGTCGAACTCTGACGCGGCCGCGATCAGCTCTTCGACGTTCTGAGCTCGGTCGACGCCCTCGTGCCCCTCCTCGCGCAGGATCTCCAGCAGCTTGAGCTCCACAATCAGGTCGCTCAGCAACTGGCCGACGGGCATGTGCGCCGACAGGGCACGATACCGATCGATCAGCTTGGCGAACGCTTCCAGCGCCGCGACGCCAGCCGGCCGGATCCCGCCAAAGCCGCGCGCCTGCCGGGCGGCCTCGAGCGGGTTCAGGCCCGCGCCGCTCGCCCCTTCCAATAAGGCGGTGAGTGTGCTGTCGCCGATCCCGCGGCGTGGATAATTGACGACACGTAGAAACGAGCTCGTATCCTTCGGGTTCGATATCAGCTTCAGGTAGGCGATGACATCCTTGATCTCGCGCCGCTCGTAAAAGCGCACGCCGCCGATGATACGGTACGGTAGATCGGCATCCCGGAACGCCTCTTCCAGCGCGCGGCTCTGAGCGTTGGTCCGATAGAGGACCACGAAGCTGCGGTGCTGTAGCTCCGGCTCGGCGGCCATGCGGCCCTCGACCTCAGCAGCGATCCAGGCGGCCTCATCGACCTCATCCGCGGCGGTCAATAAGGTCACCCTCTCGCCGGGATGGTTCTCGGTGAAGAGGATCTTCCCTTTCCGCCTCACGTTCTCGGCGATCACTGCGTTCGCCACCTTGAGGATGAGCTTGGTCGAGCGGTAATTGCGCTGCAGGCGAATAGTCCGAGCGTTGGCGAAGTCCCGTTCGAACTCGAGGATGTTGCGGATGTCCGCGCCACGCCAACCATAGATGGACTGATCGTCGTCCCCGACGACGCAGAGGTTCCCGTGCTCCCGGGCCAGCGACTCGATGAAGCGATACTGCGCGTGGTTGGTGTCTTGATACTCGTCGACCAGGATGAACTGGAATCGCCGGCGGAAGCGCTCGAGCACTTGGGGAGAGCCCTCGAACAGCTCGACCGGCTTCACCAGCAAGTCGTCGAAGTCGAACGAATTCGCCTCTTTCAGCCGGGCCTGGTAGACCGGATAGATCTCGGCCACGATCTTGCCGAAAGGATCGACGGCCGCCTCGGCGTAGGCCCGGGGTGACACGAGATAATCCTTCGCCGTGGAGATGGCTTCCTGAACCGCCTGCGGTTTCCAGCGCTTCGGGACACCGCGCTCTTCCATCACGCGTTTGATGGCGCGCTGGCTGTCGTCGGCATCGAGGATCGTGAAGCCGGGCCCAAATCCCAGGCGCGTCGCGTGGCGGCGCAGGATCCGCGCCCCGATCGAATGGAAGGTGCCGATCCACATCCCTCCCGGCTCGGCTCCCAGGAGCGCAAACACGCGGTTCCGCATCTCCTCGGCGGCCTTGTTCGTGAAGGTGACCGCCATGATCAGATTGGGGTCGACGCCGTGTTGCTCGATGAGGTGGGCGATGCGACAGGTGAGCACGCGCGTTTTGCCCGAGCCGGCGCCGGCCAGCACGAGCAGCGGGCCCTCGAAGTGCTCCACGGCCTCGCGCTGCGGTTCGTTCAGCGCGTCCAGGTAGCGTCCCAGCTTCAGTTCACGCGACGACACGTCTCAACCCCCATGGACCTGCTCCCTCACGGGCAGCGCCACGACGAACTCGGCGCCCTGACGGGGTCGGCCCAGCTCGATCGAGCCGCCGTGGGTCTCCTGGACGATTCGACGTGTGAGCGAGAGCCCGACGCCCCAGCCGCCCTGCTTGCCGGAGACGCCCGGCTCGAAGATCCGCTTTCTCAGCTCGTGTGGCACCCCCGGTCCGTCGTCACAGAATCGCACCCGGACGCAGTCGGCGGCCGGCGCGACCTCGGCGGTGACCACGATGCTGCCGCCACGGCCGGCGAGCACGTCGATCGAATTCTTGATGATGTTTTCGAACGCCCATTCCAGCAGCACGGGGTTCCCGGCCACGGGCGGCAGGTCGGCAGGCGCACGCATCTCCAGGCGGATCGAGCGGTCCATGCGCGGCAAGCGAACGCAGAAGTACTCCTCCAGTCGGCGCAGAACCTCTCCCACGTCGACCTGCTGCAGCCTGGGCCGACGCCCGATGAGCTCGAAGCGCTGCGCGACCTTGTTGAGCCGCTCGACATCGACCTCGACCTCGCGGGCGATCCGACTCTCGTCCGCGACCTGGCTGCGCTCGCGCTGCGGCATCCGCAGGATCTCGACCCAGCCGGCCAGCGAGCTGAGCGGGGTACTGAGCTGGTGGGCCGACTCGCGGGCCATGGTCGACCAGACGCGTTCTTGCTCGGCGTGCAGCGTGGAGCGAAAGATCCACAGCGCGGTGAGCACGATGACGACCAGCGTGGCCGCCTGGATCCAGGGAACCCAGCGCAGCCGCTCCACCGCCGCCGGGGGCCCGAAATGAATCTCGCCGACGCCCGATTCGGTGATCGGATCGTTCCGCAGGTCCAGACGCTCGGCGAAAGCGAGCACGCGCTCGCGATCCTGCGGCTTCGTTAGGTCGGCGTCGAACGGCAGGTTCACCGCATACCTAGGCTCGCCCTCGGCGTCCATCACCACGGCCGGGATGCCGAGCCGCTCAATCTCCTCCAGCATGTCGAAGATGACCGCCACGCTGGTCTCCTCCGGATCGCTGATCCCCTCGAAGATCCGAGCATAGATTCGCGACAGCGCCGCCGCGTCGGCGTTCACGGCGCTCACCAGCTGCTGCGTATAGAACAGATACCAGGCCAGGACAACGCCGAATAGCAAGGAGAGGCCCGCGGCCCAAAGACGAGCTTTCACTCCGGCTCGATTCGTGTGCGGTCCATGTAGGCGTGTAGCGCTTCGGGGAGCTCGACGCTGCCGTCCTCGCGCTGACAGTTCTCGAGCAAGGCGATGATCGTACGCGGCAGCGCCAGCCCCGAGCCGTTCAGGGTGTGGACGAACTCCGGCTTACCGCCGCGCTCGGACCGGAACCTGATGTTCATGCGCCGGGCCTGGTAGTCGGTGCAATTGGAGCAGGACGACACCTCGAGCCAGCGCCGAATGCCCGGCGACCACACCTCCAGATCATAGGTCATGGCGCTCGAGCCCGCCATGTCTCCGGCGGCCAACAGCACCACGCGATAGGCGAGGCCAAGACGCTGGAGGATCTTCTCCGCCTGACCGATCAACTCTTCCAACGCCGCCTGCGATTCCTCCGGATGTTCCAGCCGCACTAGCTCCACCTTATCGAACTGGTGGATGCGGATCACGCCCCGGGTGTCACGGCCGGCCGCCCCGGCTTCACGGCGAAAGCAGGCGGTGTACGCCGCATAGCGGCGCGGCATCTGATCGGCGTCCAGCACCTCGCCGCTGTGCAGGTTCGTCAAGGGAACCTCGGCGGTGGGGATCAACCAGAGATCGTCGCTCTCGATATGGTAGGCGTCGTCGGCCAGTTTGGGCAGCTGTCCCGTCCCGATCATCGTTTGCCTGCGCACCAGGTACGGCGGCTGAACCTCCAAGTAGCCGTGCTCGCGCCGGTGCACATCGAGCATGAAATTGATCAGGGCGCGCCCGAGGCTGGCGCCGGCGCCGACGTAGACAGGAAAGCCCGAGCCCGAAACCTTGGCCCCCCGTTCCAAATCGAGGATGCCGAGGTCGGCGCCCAACTCCCAGTGAGGCTTGTGCCAGTCCGCCGACTCCAGCGGCTGCCCCCACGACCTCACCTGCTCCCCGTCCGCTTCCCCGCCGGCCGGCACCCGAGGCAGTGGCGTATTGGGAATCTCGAGCAGGAGCTTCTCGATCTGCTCCTCGCTCGCGTTCAGCCGTGCGTCGTGCTCGGAGATCTGACGCGCGACCTCCTTCATCTCGCTCATCAGCTCCGAGGGGTCTTCGCCGGCCTTCTTCAGCTCGCCGATCTGCTTGGACGCCGTGTTCCTCCGTGCCTTGAGCTCCTGGACGATCTGGATGACCCGGCGGCGCTCCTCGTCCAGCGCCACGACCTCGTCAACCGAAGCGGCCAGACGCGGGTCGGCACGGCGGGCGAGCTGCTCCTTGACCGTCAGGGTCTCGAATCGGAGGCGTTTCAGGTCGAGCATGGGCGGGGCTCGAGCCGTGCTATCCCGGGCTCTCGGGAGTCACGCGGTGATCGTCGCAGTTGGGATTCCAGAGAACGCGGATGCGCACGCGGGCAGGGTCGCCCTCGATCGAGAGGGGCTCGAGCTTGGCGAAGATATGGCAAGGAAGAGACAACGCCGGGTCGCTGCGGCTGCGAATCGCGTAGGTCACGGCCTCGTCAACGGGAACGGGCTGCTCACTCTCGTAAAGCTCGCGAT
>CAYGCC010000051.1:0-3600 GCA_964348165.1 uncultured Gemmatimonadota bacterium
GGGCATGAGAGTGTTCGAGGTGGGAACCGGCTCTGGATATCAGGCGGCGGTGCTGGCCGAGATCGGCTGCGAGGTCTACACGGTGGAGATCTTCGAGGCGCTGGCGAACAGCGCCGGCCGGCGCCTGCGTCGGCTCGGCTACGACAACGTCAGCGGCCGACACGCGGATGGACACGATGGCTGGCCGGAGGCGGCACCCTTCGACGCGATCATCGTGACCGCCGCCGCCGGCTACATCCCCCCGGCTCTGGTCGAGCAACTGAAGCCCGGCGGGCGGCTGGTCATCCCGGTGGGGAGCGTCTACGGGGTTCAGAACCTGATCCTTGTGGAGAAGGGCGCCGGCGGAGAGGTGCGGACCCGCAACCTGCTGCCCGTTCGCTTCGTGCCCATGCTGAAAGGCCTGCGCTGAACGGTTCCAACCCACAGGCTCGCTGGCTGGCCGTCGCTTTCATCTCGGCCAGCACTCTGGCGTACGAGATCCTGCTCGTCAGGGCGTTCGCGATCGAGCACTTCCATCATCTGGCCTTCATGGCGATCGGCGTCGCCATGCTGGGATTCGGTGCCAGCGGTACCCTGGTGGCGTTGGTCACGCCGGGCCCCCAGCGCGCCCCACGCTGGTTCGTGGGCGCCGCTCTGGCGACACCGCTGGCCCTGCTCGTCAGCGCCATCTTGGCGCCGACGATTCCGTTAGACGCGACGCAGCTGCCCTGGGACGCTCGCAGTTGGCCCTGGCTCGCGGCCGTCTACCTGGTGCTCGCCCTGCCGTTCGCCGTCGGTGCCCTGGCCATCCTTCTGGCACTCTCCCTTGAGCCGCAGCGGGCCGGCCGTATCTACGGCGCCAGCTTCGTCGGCGCGGGCGCGGGCGCCGTGCTCGCCGTGGCGATCCTCTGGCCGCTCTTTCCAGACCGGGCCCTGGCGGTGCCGGCGCTGCTGGCGTCGCTAGGCGTGCTGGTGGCCGTCGGCGTCGGACGCTGGGGCCGGGTGAGCGTCGGGCTGGCGGCGGCAGTGCTCGTCGTCGCCGCTGCCTCGATGGTGCGGCCGCCTTGGCAGCTGGAGGTGAGCCCCTACAAGGCGCTCCCACAGGTCGAGGCGTATCCCGGCGCTCGACGGGTGGCCGAGCGCAGCAGTCCCCTGGGTTGGGTGGTGGCCGTCGAGGCGGACGCCTTCCGTCATGCTCCAGGGCTATCGCTGGCCTATCGCGGCGCCTTTCCCCGCCAGACCGCGCTGCTGGTCGACGGCGATCTTGCCGGGGCTAAGACGTCGTGGGAGGCCGGGAGCGAAACGCTGCTCGATTGGCTGCCCTCGGCGCTCCCCTACGCCCTGGGAGCGCCGTCGCGGGTGCTCGTCGTCGGCGGCGGGGATGGGCTGGAGGTGTGGAACGCGCTGGCTCACGGTGCGAAGGCGGTGACGGCCTCGGAGCTGAACGGCGACCTGGTGGAGCTTGCCGGTTGGCGCGGCTCGGTTGCCGCGGGCTGGGATAGCGCGGAGATCCGAGCGGCGACGCGCCGACCCGCGTTCGCCGATGGAAGAGTGGAATGGGTGATCGGCGATGCCCGCAGCTACACCGCCCGGACGCGCGAGCGCTATGACCTCGTCGTCCTCGGCCCCGGGCGTGGATTCGGCACAGCGGCGGCGGGCGTTCACGCGTTGAACGAAGACTTCCTCAACACGGTCGAGGCGTACGAGACCTACCTGCGGCGGCTCAGCGACGACGGGGTGCTCGCCGTCACAGTCTGGTTGACGGTTCCGCCGCGACCCAGCGTTCGGCTCATCCTGACGGCGGTCGAAGCGCTGCGGCGTCTGAGCCCGGCGGCGGTGGCCGACGGTCTGGTGGTCGTCCGCAGTTGGGCGACGAGCACCGTCCTGGCCAAGCCCTCCGGTTTTGGCGCGGCCGACGTCGAGAAGCTGGCAGCCTGGGCGGAGGCACGCGGGTTCGATCTCGACTGGTATCCCGGCATTGATGCTCCGCAGGCGCGCTTCAACCTGTTGGAAGAGCCCACGCCGTTTGAGGCCGCGAAGCAGGCGACAGCGGATCGAGAAAGTGCCGTGGGCTTTGCGGCCGGCTACGCCTTCGATGTGGCGCCGGCCCGCGACGCCCGGCCCTACTCGCACCACTTCTTGCGCTGGGCTTCGCTGGGGGCGTTCGTGAGGCGCGATCGTGGGGCCTGGCTCCCCTTTGCCGAATGGGGCTACGTCGCCCTCGTCGCTACCCTGGCTCAGAGCGTCGTTCTGGCCGCGCTGTTGATGATCGTGCCGGTTGCCTTCGGAGCCGCTGGCGGCTTGCGCCAGGGCGGTTCGCGGCTGGTCGCCTATTTCGGCGCCATCGGTTTCGCCTACCTGTTTGCGGAGATCGCCGCCATTCAGCAACTGACCCTGTTATTGGGCCACCCCGTGTATGCCGTGGCGGCGGTGTTGGCCGCGTTTCTCATCTGCTCCGGCGCGGGCAGCGCCCGCTCGGACCGCTGGGCGGCGACGCAAGGTCGGTGGGTCGCGCTGACGTTGGCCGGCGCGCTGGTCGTCTACGCGGTGCTGCTGCTGGCGCTCGTCCACCTGTTGCACGCGGCGCCGCTCGCGGTTCGGGCTGCCGCCGCGATCCTTTGGCTCGCGCCACTCGCTTATTTGATGGGAGCGCCGTTTCCTCTGGGGCTGCGGGCGCTGACGCAGGGAAGGCAGTCGCGGATCGCCTGGGCGTGGGCCGCCAACGGCTTCGCTTCGGTCGTGGCCACGCCGCTGGCGGCGCTGCTGGCGCTGGAAGTCGGCTCGCGGGCGCTGTTCATCGCGGCGGCGCTGGCCTATGGCACGGCGGCTTCGCTGCACCGCGTTTCCGCCAGCGTTCCTTAGCCGCTGCGGTCGCGGGGTCGGTGGCGAGCGGGCTGAGCGCGACGGGCGCCGCGCGGGTCGGGATCAGGGCCAGATACCGCGCTCCAGCGTGACCCTGGCCACGCGCGAGATCGCCAGCACGTAGGCGGCGGTGCGCAGGTCCACCGGCTGCAGCGGGTCGCCGCCCAGGCCGCGCTTGCGGTGTTGGTCGTTGAGCGCGTCCAGCGACTCGTTGATCTCGTCCTGTTTGTCCATCACGGCGTCCGTCGCCCGCTCCATCTTCACGTGGAGCTTCAGGTTGACGGTATCCTCATCCCACTGCTCGTAGTCGTTGTTCTGCACCCACTCGTAGTAACTCACCGTCACGCCACCGGCGTTGGCCAGGATGTCGGGGAGCACCACGATCCCGCGCTCGAACAGAACCTTGTCCGCCGCCGGCGTGGTCGGCCCGTTGGCCGCCTCGGCGATCACCCGCGCCTGGATCTGCGCCGCGTTGTCGGCCCGGATCTCGTTCTCCAACGCCGCCGGGATGAGGATGTCGCACGGCAGCGTCAGCAGCTCGGCGTTGCTCACCTCCTTGGCGCCGGGGTAGCCCACCACCGAGCCGGTCTCCTTCTTGAAGGCGAGGACGGCCCGGGGGTCGAGGCCGTTGGCGTTGTGAATGCCGCCGCGCGAGTCGCTGACCGCGATGATCTTCGCGCCCTCCGCGGCGAAGAGCTCCGCCGCCATAGCGCCGGCGTTCCCGTAACCCTGAACGATGACGTGCGCGCCCAGCACCGA
>CAYGCC010000052.1:0-2831 GCA_964348165.1 uncultured Gemmatimonadota bacterium
CGTCGCGGACCCACTCGACCATCCGCACCAGCAGCGCCCGCATCGTCACCAGGAAGTCGAGCGGGTTGCCGCGATAGGCCGACGCCCCGGCCAGACGGCTCGGATCGGGCGGCGGAAAGCGGCCGACGAAGTGCTGGCCGCTGGCCAGGTGGTAGATCCGCTCGTTGGGGAAGAGATGTAGGTCGCGCGTGCCATCGAGGGTGGTGTGGAGCAGAGACGCTGCCCGCCCCCAGTACTCGTAGCCGGTGTTCGTATAGAATATGTACGGCAGGTTCGCGTCGTCGTGCTGGTGGGCGAACAGCCCGTCGCTTGCGCCGGTCTCGGGGTCGGTCTGCGTGCGGCTGCTGAAGGGGAAGATGTCGGTGGGATAGAAGAAAGCCGAGTAGCGGTGCGCGTCGCGCGAAGGTTGGGCGAAGCGGTGGTTGAAGCTGCCGCGACCGGCGCCGGCCGTATGGATCATCAGCCCGTCGAACGCCTTGCGGCCTTCCTCGTCGGTGTTGAACCCCTGGTAGACGAAGTGGCGCAGAAAGCGGCCGGTCTGCGAGATGCCGATGGCGATTCCGCGGCGCACGGAGAACGGGCTCGCCGGATCGTACTTGGCGTAGGCGATCATGTCGCGGATCGCCGCCAGACCCAGCCCCACGACTTTCGGGTCGCTGGCGCGGTAGACCAGCTCGTAGATCTTACCGGCCTCGAATCCCGACTCCATATAGATATGTGTCCGGTCGGGCACGACCCCATCGCTTGCCTCGCGCGCGAAGCGCCACGCGTCTCGTGGCACGATTCGGCGCGGCGACAGCCGGCCGTCGCGCACGGTGAGCACGTTGTCCGGGCTCCGAGGGTCGAGGACCGGGTAGGCGATGTGGCTCCGGTGTCCGATATACAGAGTGTGGACCGCTTCATCGACCACCCAATCGGCGCGAACCAGCCCCTCCAGCGGCGCCCCGTCGGGGCCGGCGGCGGTTGGCACGTGCAGGCGCAGCAGTCCCTCACGTAGAGGCACGTCGTGTTGCCAGCCCACCCAGATGACCGTGAGCCCCAGGCGCATGAGCAGCCCGTCGCCAAAGTGCGCGGCTTCGGCCGGGTCCAGCGATCGCCCACCGCCGTTAAAGTAGGCGAGCGAAGCCTTACCACCGCGGTTGCTCACCTCGAGCAGCGCCATGCCGCCGCCAGGGGCCGGGCGCTTCGGTCGCAGCACCACGAAGTTTGCCCAGGCTTCGACGAGCCCGTCGGCGTTGAGCGGCGCTCGGTCGAGATCGATGATGCGGGCGTTGTAGGGGTTGCCCGGATCGAAGACGAAATAGACTTTGCCGACGATCTTCTCATACGGGCCGGCGGCGCCGAAGGGCCGACCGTCGAGCACGTCCTCGCGGCGCTCGATCTCGACGCGCACGACCTTGGCGGCGACGGCCGCTGGGCTGATGAGGAGGGCGAGAGTGAGGATGAGAGGAGAGAGGCGCCTGGGCATCACGGACCTCGGGTATTGTGGGTGTTGTTCGACAAGATCGGGCGCGGCGCGGAGAGGGGCAACGCCGTGGACGCGGCTCCCTCAGTAGCCGGCCCAAGACCCGTTGGATCGGGGCAAGCGCCGGTCTCCGTTAACGCTCTAACAGAGGATCGCTCAGATGTATCGAACGCTCGCCGACCTGGTCGTGATCGTCCACTTCGGCTTCGTGCTGTTCGCGGTGCTGGGCGCGTTACTGGCGCTCAGGTGGCCGCGGGTCGTGTGGGTGCACGTGCCGGCGGCGGTGTGGGCGGCGTTTATCGAGTTCGCGGGCTGGATCTGTCCGCTCACGCCGCTGGAGAAGTGGCTGCGCATGCGGAGCGGGGGGGCGGGCTATCGCGGCGGCTTCGTCGACCACTACCTGCTCCCGATCCTCTATCCCGAGGGTTTGACCCGCGACACCCAGATCATCCTCGGCCTCCTGGTTCTGCTTCTCAATCTGGCGATCTACGGGTGGCTGCTGCGTCGGCGTTGGTCTGGGACGAAAAGCCGGGAGGCGCCGCGCGTCTGAGACCGTGCCCGGCGTGGCGCAGGGGCGGGCGCGTCACAGCCCCAGCCAGTAGTCGACCTTGAGGATGAAGACGTTCTCGGCATCGAGGTCCCAGAGGGCCCCGACGTCGCGACCCAGCTTGAACGACCCGATGTCGCGGCGGTCGCGCCGACTCTGCTGCCAGACCAGGAAGAAAGTCGAGCCGGGCCGGAACTCCCAGCGCAGCACGGCATTCATGCGCAGGGAGTGGATGTTGAAGTCCCGATCCTCGAAATCGAAGTCGGCGATCCCGTCCCCATCGAAGTCCACGTGGCGCTCGTCGTCCTCCACGCAGGTCCGACCGCCCATACACATGACCGTGCCGCCGTTCACCAGGGCGATGCCTTCCTCGAAGACGTCGAAATCGAAGCTCTCCGACCGAGCCAGCTGCTTGTAGGTGAGGTAATCACCGGAGGAGACGAGCGGTTGCGCGTAGAGCTGCAGCGAGAGCCGCGGGTTGAACACGGCGTTCAACCGGGTCTCGAAGGAGAACTGCCGGCGTTTAAGATCAGAAAACAGGTAGTGGCGGCCAAAGGTCGGTGCGAACCCCAGGTCGTCGGTCTGGTCCACGTACTGCGCCGGTTCCAGCTCGGTGCTGTACTGAGGCGTGAACTGGACCTCCAGGCTGGGCGTCGGGCGCAGCGTGATCTCCATCTGCGACTCCCAGCGATAGCCTCCGCGGCGCCGGTCCCAGTACTCCAGCCTGGGCTCGAGGAAGATCGGGGCGCGCCGATCGGTGCGCAGGCTGATCTCGTACGAGTTCGACGCCGGGTCGATCATCAGCGGGCCGCCCCGCGT
>CAYGCC010000053.1:0-41715 GCA_964348165.1 uncultured Gemmatimonadota bacterium
ACCGGCTTCCGCATCGCCCAGGGTGGGGTGCAACGCGTATGAGCGAGCGCGGCGGCGCGCCGCAGCACGTCGGCACCGTGGTCGACTCGGTGCTTCGCGCGCGCGGGCTGGCCGAGAACGTGGAGCGGGCCTCGGTGGTGCCCGAATGGCCGGCGCTGGTGGGCGCGGAGATGGCACGGGTGGCGACACCGACCGGCTTCGAGCGCGGGACGCTGTTCGTAGAGGTGCGCTCCTCGGCCTGGCTGATGGAGCTGGAAATCTTGGAACGCCGGATTTTGGCCCGGCTCAACGCCGGGCGTCGGCATGGTAAGTTCGACAAGATTGTGTTCAGGCTGTCCGCGGGGCCACAAACCGAGCGCGGCACGACGATTGACGGGGCTGTCCCGAAGGAAGAGGAGAGCTAATGGGACACAAAGCTAGGAAGAAGGTGCCAGCAGAGAAGGGATCGGGCAAAGCGAAGAAGCTCGCGGCGCCTGCAACAAAGAAGGGTGCGGCGCGTCCGCGTTCGAAATCCGCTGTCGCCCGGACCTCGTCGTCCGGCGCGGGCTACACGGCGGGCAAGATCCAGGTACTCAAGGGCCTGGAAGGTGTTCGGCGCCGGCCGAGCATGTATGTCGGCTCCACCTCCGCGCGCGGCCTTCACCACCTGGTGTTTGAGGTGGTGGACAACTCGATCGACGAGGCGATGTCGGGCTATTGCGACCAGATCGACGTCGTCGTTCATCCGGAAAACTCGGTGACGGTCAGCGACAACGGCCGCGGGATCCCCGTCGACACGCACCCGACCGAAAAGGTGCCGGGCGTGGAGTTGGCCATGCTCACTCTCCACGCCGGCGGGAAGTTCGACAAAGAGTCGTACAAGGTCTCGGGTGGCCTCCACGGAGTGGGCGTGTCTGTGGTTAACGCGCTTTCGGAGTGGCTCGATGTTGAAATCCATCGCGACGGTCAGATCTGGCATCAGAGCTACGCTCGCGGACAGAAGAAATCCGAGCTGAAAGTGACGGGAAAGACCGATCTCACGGGCACGAAAGTCTCCTTTCGGCCGGATCCACAGATATTCAGCGAGCTCGATTACAACTTCGATGTGCTCGCGACGCGCCTGCGCGAGCTCGCCTTCCTGAATCGCGGTGTCACGATCACTCTCGGCGACGAGCGGCCCGGCCAGGAGAAGAAGGGTAAGTACCGATACGAGGGTGGCATCAAGGAATTCGTCAAGTATCTGCGGGGCAGCCGTAAGGCGCTGCATTCCGACGTCGTCTACGTGGAGGCGAAACGCCCGGAATGCGAAATCGAGCTTGCCCTTCAGTACAACGACGGTTACAAAGAAGACACGTTTACTTTCGTCAACAACATCAACACTCATGAGGGCGGCACTCATCTCACCGGGTTCAAGGCCGCCCTGACTCGCACGCTAAACGATTACGCACGGCGTAACGGCCTGTTCAAAAAGACGAACTTCGCGCTCACGGGTGAGGACGTTCGCGAGGGGTTGATCGCGATCCTCTCCGTCCGCGTGATGGATCCCCAGTTCGAGGGTCAAACCAAGACGAAGCTCGGCAACAGCGAGGTGCGCGGCGCCGTCGAGTCTGTAGTCAATGAAGGGCTCTCCAACTTCCTGGCCGAAAACCCGTCTATCGCGCGAAAGATCATCGATAAGGTCATGCAGGCGGCCCGCGCCCGTGAGGCGGCACGCCAGGCCCGGGATCTGACGCGTCGCAAGTCAGCGCTGGAGGGCTCGATTCTCCCGGGGAAATTGGCCGACTGCTCGCTCGATGACCCGAGCGTGAGCGAGCTCTACCTGGTGGAGGGCGACTCGGCCGGCGGCTCGGCCAAGCAAGGCCGCGACCGCAACTTTCAGGCGATCCTGCCCTTGCGGGGCAAGATACTGAACGTCGAGAAGGCCCGACTGGATCGCGTGCTCTCCAACGAGGAGATCCGGACGATTATCACGGCGGTGGGCACCGGGATCGGCGATGACGAGTTCAACCTCGGCAACGCCCGCTACCACCGCATTATCATCATGACCGATGCGGACGTGGACGGCGCCCATATCCGGACGCTGCTGCTCACCTTCTTCTTCCGTCACATGCGGCAGCTAATTGAGGCCGGGCACATCTACATCGCTCAGCCGCCGCTGTATCGGATCAAGCGCGGCAAGGAGGAGCACTACGCCTACAGCGATGACGAGCGCGACCAGATCTTGAATCGTATGGGTGGCGATGGAAAGAGCGGACGGGCCGACGTGCAGCGGTACAAGGGCCTCGGCGAAATGAACCCCGACCAGCTATGGAATACGACGATGGACCCCGAACGGCGCACCATCCTCCGCGTGACGATGGATGACGCCGTCGAGGCCGACCGTCTGTTCACCCTTCTCATGGGGGATGAGGTCGAGCCGCGTCGCGCCTTCATCGAGGAAAACGCCCGCTACGTCAAGAATCTCGACGTGTGACGCCCCGCGTCGCCTGACCCGGCCAAGCCTCGAGGACGGGTGTCCAGCCGACCGCTCCACCAGCGGATCTTCCGCACCGCCGCGGCGCTCCTCGCTATTTACCTGATCGTCGCTTACGCGACGCCCCGCCTGAGTTGGGTGCGCGCCCGGGCCGCTCCTCGCGTCGTCGCCGGTGCGGTCACACCGCTCGAGCCGCCCCCCGTGGTGGTCTCCGGCGCCCTCGCCGTACATACCCGGCGCTCGCATGATGCGATTGGGACGGAACGTGAGGTGGCCGAGGCTGCTCGTGCCGCCGGCCTCGACTTCGTCATCCTCACCGACCACCGCTCGAGTAGCGCGCCCGACAGCCTCTGGCAGCTGCAGGCCCGCTACGAGGTGGGCGTGCTACTCGTCCGCGGGCAGGAGATCTCGCTGGGGCCCGATGTGGGTCGCGTGCTCATCTTCGGACTGGACACCGTCGTGACCCGCTGGGACGGCGGGTTGGGGTCGCTCGGGCGCAGGCTGGAGGAGAGCGGAGCGACCGCCATCGTGGCTCACTCACGTAGTCCGCGGGAGCGCGACAGCTGGCGGCCGGAGGCGGCCCCCGGGATCGTGGGTTGGGAGGTGTTCGATCTGGCCGATGTGGGTCGGGCGCGCCTCGGCGACCCCTGGGTGCTCTATCATCTGCTCGCCCTCGCGGCGAGCGCTCCGCTGGGTCGAAGCCATGAGAGCCTTGTGCGTCTCCACCGTGAGGGATTCCAGCAGCCGGCGGTGGCGGCCTTCGACTCCTTCTACGCACGTCAAGATCTGACGGCGGTCGCGGGGCTCGACGCCCACCCGAAGACACGCGTCGCGGGCCGCCTGGTCCCGAGCTACGAGCCCCTCTTCAAGAGCTTGGTAAACCATGTCACTCTCGATGAGCCGCTCCCGCTCCTGCCCGAAGAGGCGACCGCCGTGCTCGCCGCCGCCCTGCGTCGCGGACGCGTCCACGTGTCGTTCGGGGACGCAAGCCGGGCGCGGAGTTTCTCGCTGCGACTTGAAGCACCAGAGTCGGCTGGGGGAGAGAGGATCGGACGCCTGGACTGGGAGCCGGGACTCCTCTTGAGGGCCGGTCTAGATGACGAATCCCCGTCGCGCACAACCTTCCGCGTCATCCGAGATGGCTCGGAGGCCGCCTGGTTCCGCGGGGCCGAACTCGCCTGGCCGTTGCCCGCCTCCGGCAGCTACCGGGTGGAAGTCTATAAGTACACCCTCCGGATCGGCCCGCTCTACTGGAACTTGCGCCCCTGGGTCTTTTCCAACCCACTGCGCGTGGCCCCGGCGACCGCGGCATCGAGGGGAGCTTCCCGGTAGTCGACCGCGCATCGCGACACCGCCCGCACAGTTCATCAGACCTCGACTTCGACGCCGGCGTAGTCTCGCAGTTGCCGAACTTGTTCTGAGCGGCCGAGAACGATCATTACATCGCCTGCCCCGAGGCGTGTTTCGGGACCGGGATTGTAGAGGGGCGGCCCAGTCTGGCCCTGGCGACGTAGCGCGAGCACGACGAGGCCGGTGCGCTGTGGGATCTTGGCTTCGGCGAGTGACTGGCCGACCAGGTGAGATTCGGGCGGTATGGTCGCCTGCCGAGACGAAGCTCGATTCCGGCCTCGGTGATGACGCAATCCAGAAAGTTAACCACGTGCGGCCGCAGCAGAGTGAAGGCCATGCGGATGCCGCCCGTGAAGTTGGGCGACACGACATGATCCGCGCCGACACGCCGCAGCTTCTCGACCGACTCCTCGTTGTAAGCGCGCGCCACCGTGGTGAGCCGCGGGTTCAGGCTGCGGGCCGTTATGCAGACGAGCAAGTTGTCCGCGTCCTCTGCCAGGCAGGCGGCGAGGCCGAGGGCTTTGTCAACTCGAGCGTTGTGAAGTGTCTGCTCGCGCGTGGCGTCGCCCTCGATCACCAGTATATCCGGGAATGAGTCTACGAGTGTGGCGACTCGGTCCGGGTTGTTCTCGACAACCACAAAGTCGTGTCCCGCTTGCATCATCTCGGTCACGACGACGCGGCCCATACGCCCTACACCGCAGACGATGAAGTGGTTGTTGAGTGCCTCGATCGTTCGCATGATCTTACGCCTCCGCAGCACGCCTCCCAGGTCCAGCTCGACGATCAGCGCGGTGGTCAGGGCCCACCAGATGCCGAGCCCGGTGATACCGAGTGCGATCAGCCCCATGGTGAGGGTTCGTCCGACGGGGGATAAGGGGCGCACCTCCATGAAGCCCACAGACGTTACCGTGGTAACGGACATGTAGAAGGCCTCGAGCCACCCCCAATCCTCTACCAACTTGTATCCTACGGTGCCGACGATGAAAACGCCCAGAAAATAGACGCCCGCCAGGGTGAAACGCTTCCCAAACGGCGTCAGCGCCGCTCTGAGGCTCATGGCGGAGATTTGCGAGGTGGAGCTGTTGCGCCTTGGCTGGGAACCATCGCCGCGGGAAGTCATCCCCGGCGTTCTCCTCCGCCGGCTAACGGTGTTGGAAGCATCCCTGTCTTTCTTGATGGGCGGCCTATTACCGATAAAGTGGCAGAACAAAGCAACCTACGTGTAGCCGATTGCCGCGGCAATTGTGAGGCCGGCGGAACAACTGCAGGCTGTCGGCGTTCTAAAGGGGTGGATACGGCTAGAGAGTTGGCGGGTGTGACATTTTGAGTCCTTGGGCGGGCCCACGGAGGGCCCGTGCCTCGCGCGAGGGCTGCGGGGGATCTATCTTGGAATGTTATGCTTTCATCGCCCTGAGACGCGGGCGGGCCGGCGGACTCATGAGGAGCCGGCCCCGACAGGTAATTCCCGTGGTCTGGAGAAGCTGGGCGGTAAGGTAGCTCGCGGTATTGGAGGCAGAGATGCGACTGGAAAGCGTTCGGCGCCACGCGGTATCCCTTGTTCTTTCGGTGGGGCTGGGTGTCAGCCTTTGGGCCGAGACGGCCGAAGCCCAGTATTTCGGTCGGAACAAGGTACAGTACGAGAATTTCGACTTTCAGGTGCTCAAGACCGAGCACTTCGACATCCATTACTATCCGGAGGCCCGCGAGGCTGTCGAGCAGGCAGCACGCATGGCGGAGCGCTGGTTCGCCCGGCTTTCCCGGGTTTTCAACCATGAGCTGAGCGGTCGGCAGACGATCATACTCTACGCCGATCACCCCGACTTCGAGCAGACCACCGCGCTGGCCGGGGAGATCGATGAGGCGACGGGCGGCGTGACCGAGGCGTTCAAGCGGCGGATCGTGCTGCCGATGGCGGGCTCACTGGCCGAGACCGATCACGTTCTGGGCCACGAGTTGGTGCACGCCTTCCAGTTCGACATCACGTCGCGAACCCGGAGCGCTGTGGGCGGCGGCTTCCCGACGGCGCTGGCCATGCCGCTCTGGTTCATCGAGGGTATGGCCGAATACCTATCGCTGGGTCCGGTGTACCCGCTGACGGCGATGTGGATGCACGATGCCGCGCGCCGCGACGAGTTGCCCAGCATGCGCCAGATCGCGAACCCCAAGTACAACCCGTATCGATACGGCCATGCCCTCTGGGCGTATATCGGAGGTCGCTGGGGCGATCCGGCGGTCGGCGAGGTCCTCAAGACGGCGGCGACGCAGGCAAACGTCGGCCAGGCGCTGGCCAGCGTGCTGGAAATCTCGCCGGACCAGCTGATCGCGGACTGGCAAGAGTCGATTCGCTCGGCCTACGGCGAAGTCGTGGCGAAAACCCAGGAGCCCGACGCCTACGGGCGGGTCGCCGTCAGTCCGGAGACGGGAAGCGGCAACCTCAACATCGCACCCGCCGTCAGCCCCGACGGTAAGAAAGTCGTCTTCCTCTCGGAGAAGAGTCGCTACGCGATCGAGATGTACAAGGCGGATGTGGAGACGGGGAAGATCGAGAAGAAGATACTCAAGACGGCGCTCGACCCGCACTACGAGAGCTTGCAATTCATAAACTCCGCAGGTGACTGGCACCCGAGCGGTGAACAATTTGTCTTCGCTGGCATCAGCAAGGGAAGACCGATCATCACGATCATCGACGCACAGCGCTCGAAGCGGCTCAAGGAGTTCAAGGTTCCGGAGGCCGGGGAAATCTTCAACCCGGACTGGTCCCCCGACGGCCGTCATATCGCTTATGTGGCGGCGATCGGCGGCCTGATGGATCTCTTCGTGCTCGATGTGGAGACCGGCGAGCGGAGGCGGCTGACGAACGACGCGTACGCCGACCTGCAGCCGGCCTGGTCCCCGGACGGGACACGGATCGCCTTTGTGACCGACCGTTTTTCCACCAACCTGCGCACGCTGGCTTGGGGCGGCTATCGGCTGGCGACCATCGACGTCGAGACCCGAAGCATCGAGCCGGTTCCCGGCTTCCCCGAGGCGAAGAACATCAACCCTCAGTGGTCCGCTGACGGGTCGAGCCTCTATTTCCTGTCGGACGCCAACGGGATCAGCAACATCTACCGGGTGACGATGCCGGAGGGCGAGTTCTATCAGGTCACCAATCTCACTTCGGGTGTGAGCGGTATCACGGAGTTGAGCCCTGCCATGTCGCTGGCGGCGAGCGGGAAGCCGCTCATGTTCAGCGCTTACGAGGGCGACCGCTACACGATCTACGCCATCGAATCCGAGTCGACGTTGGCCGGTGGACCGGTGGCGCCGCCACTTTCGGACGTGAGCCCGGCCGTGCTGCCGCCCGCGGACCGTCCGGTGGGTGATGTGATGGCTCTGGTGCAGAACGCTGACCTGGGTTTGCCAGAAAGCAGCGATGCGTTCGAGTCTAGCAAGTACAGGGCCGGGCTCTCGCTCGATTACATCGCTCCACCGCAGGTCGTGGCTGGGGCCGATCAGTTCGGCACCTTCGTCGGCGGTGGGACGGCGCTTTTCTGGAGCGACATCCTGGGCGAGCATACGCTGGCCACACTGCTCCAAGTCAACGGCAGCTTCCAGGACATCGCCGCTGTCGTCGGCTACACCAACCGACAATCGCGCTGGAATTGGGGCGCGGTCGGGGGCCAGATCCCCATCGTCACTCGCGGCTTTTCCATCGGGGTCGATGAATTCGGCAACTTCGTCCAGCGGGAGTTGCGACTCCGGCAGATCAACCGCGAGGTCAGCGGTTTGCTGGCCTACCCGATCAGCCGCGTCCGGCGGGTCGAATTCGGTGGCCGTTATCAGAATGTCACATTCGACAACGAGCTGGAGGAACGAACCCTCAACCCGTTCACGGGCGCCCCTATCGATGAGCGGGACACCGACTTTCCTAAGTGCTCTGAAGACCCGGATGATCCGCTGCTGCGAGCATTTTGCGAACCCGACGCGTTGAACCTGGGCTCGGTGTCAACGGCGCTGGTTTATGACAACACGATCTTCGGGTTTACAGGACCGATACTCGGGCAGCGCTACCGACTAGAGGCGGCCCCGGTCTTCGGGTCGCTGAACTATTTTGGCGCGCTGGTGGACTACCGCCGCTACATCCGGCCCGTGGGCCAATACACGCTGGCCGGCCGCTTGCTGCATTTCGGGCGTTGGGGCAACGGCGGTGAGGAGGGGCGGCTATTCAACGGTCGACTGGCTCCGACGCTCACGCCGCTCTTCATCGGTTACCAGCAGATCATTCGAGGTTACGACTCTGGATCGTTCGAATTCGAGGAATGCATCGATGAGGTGGGCGGCGACTCGTTTGTGGGTGAGCAATTCAGCTCCTGCCCGGTGTTCGATCAGCTCTTCGGTAGCCGCATGATGGTCGGCAATTTCGAGCTGCGTACGCCGATTCCGCAGGCGTTCGGGCTGGCTCGGCCGTCCGGCCTGCCGCCCCTCACACTGGCGCTCTTCTTCGACGCCGGTGTCGCGTGGTGGAGTGAGGGTGCAGCGTTGCAGATCGGCGGCAACCGAGATCCGTGGAACCCGGTGACGAGTTACGGCGTGGCGACCCGGATCAACCTGTTCGGCATCGCTCTGCTCGAGATCGACTACGTGCACCCGAACAACCGGCCGGAGAAGGGCTGGATCTGGCAGTTCGGGTTCGCGCCCGGCTTCTAGCCAGGCGCCGGGGCGCTCTCTGGTCGGAGTGCGATCCCGGAACGGGCGCTCCCCGTTGCTCGCCGGCGGGGAGCGCTTTGTGCGCGACCGAGTTGACTCGGGCCGCTGCAAGGCATAGGGTTTTCGAGGTCCACCAGACAAGTCGGACTGATGTGAGCGCCGGGTACTGCGCCCAAGTCGGCGCCTCAATCACTCATGCCAGCGGAGGAGATAATATGCTTAAGCGTTTGCTGGGAATGTCTCTGTGTTGTGGTTTGGTGTTGGCCGTGGCGTGTGCGCCAGCCGAGGAACAGGCTGCCGAGCAGGCCATGGAAGAGGCGCCGGCCGCGATGCAAATGCAGCTTCCCGACACCACCGCGGCTGCGGTTTGGTCTTACTTGCAGCAGGAAGACTATCGCGCCAACTGGGGTATGTGGCCGGGCAAGGGCAAGCTGTACACGGGCCGTGATCCGCACGGCGCGCTTCTGACGACGTATGCAAACGCGGCGGCGCTCGGCGCCTTGACGGGCAAGGCCGGCTCGATGCCGGCGGGGGCGATCATCGTGAAGGAAAACTTCATGCCGGACAGCTCGCTGGCCGCGCTCACCGTGATGTACAAGGTGGATGGCTACGACCCCGCCAACAACAACTGGTTCTGGGCGAAGCTGGGCCCAGCCGGGGGTGTTCAGGTCGAGGGTCGAGGTCAGGGCTGTATCGCCTGCCATGCCGCCCAGCGCGCCAACGACTTTGTCTTCACCAGTTCATTGAGCCAGTAGGGTCTCGAAGCGAACGGCTCCCCGGCGTCGATAGGCCGGGGAGCCGTTGTATTTTGGCGGTGGTCAGCTGTGGCTTCAGTCGTTGTCGTGGCGGCGCCGACTCACGAGCAGCAGGCCACCCAGAGATCGCCGCTTGCGGAAGCCGAGGAGATGCAACAGCTCGAGTGAGCGGAAACGCGCCACACGACGATCTACGACGAGAGTATCGGGGCGGTTGGGATGCTTGGCGATGCCGGGTAGCCAGTGGACAATGGCATCCAGCCGCATTTGACGGAGCAGCGCCGATATCTTGAGCCACAGCGGCGTGAACTCGCGGACCACGAAGAAGCCGTCGTTGCCGAGTTCTTGGTACAGCGGCATGAGTAGCCGCGCGTTCCAGCTCGAGTGGATCTCTCCCTTGCGATCACGCGCCAGCAGTTGACCGACCTGAATGCGCTGGAGGTTAACGAAACCCGGCTCCATCCGGAACTCGTCTTCCGCTAAGACGGGGTGACGGCAAAGAACCTCAAGAACTCGCGGCGTCGAACCGGCGCTCTGCTGCAGCTGCGCCCGGGCCTCGTCTATCCAGGGCGCCGCCGCGCCGTCCAGGGCGCCGATCGCTAACAGAGCGAGCCAGACCGCGGCCTCCGCATGGTCGACTGCCTTGGGCGATTCGTGCTGGCCGGCTTCGATCGTGATCGTCACGTGGCCGCGGTTCGTCAGAAACTCCGAGAGCGTACCGTCTAGGTGCTCCTCCAGGCCGAGGATGATCGGCACGGGAAAGTGGAGGGCCAGGGAGCGGTTGCGGAGCGTATCGCCCACGACGACGAAAGGCGGACTGTCTCCCGACGTTGTATGGATATCGAGCACGAACACCTCGCCCCGGGCCCGAGCGAACACCTGCTCCAGCTCTTGCAATAGCTCCTGGCGTTCGCGGTCCTCGGGGCTGGGGCCGGGCGGCTCGATCGCGGCGGGCGCCGTCTCGACTCGCGTGGGCAGCCACTGGCGATTCAAGTCCTTGTCGACGTAGCGCCGCCCGACCGTCAGAGCCGCCAGGTTACCGGCGAGCCCGACGAGTTCGCCGCGAAGGAGGCCGCGCTCGCCTGCGAGTCGCCGGAACACGCGCCTCAGAGCCTCAACCCCGGCGGGCTCGTTGCCGTGGACCCCGGCCACACAAACAAGTGTGGGGCCGGCCTCGCGGCCGGCGGCGCGTCCGATGACGCGGCTCAGCGGGCGTTTGGCCTGAAGTCTTGCTCGGTCGGTATCAGTGGGTGTCTCGGTCACTCCTCCGTCAACTTCTCTTCCAGGAGCTGGCGAGCGATGTGCATGAAATCGCGCTCGCTCACCGTGCCGATCAGCTTCCCGCCCTTGACCACGGGCAGAACGGAAACGCGGTTCTCGTGCATGATGCGAATCGCTTCGGTGGTCGGTGTCTCCGGGGTCACGGTGATCGGGTCCCTCACCATGACTCGCTTTACGGGCAAAGCCAGGCCGGGCTCACCGATCTGACCCCGCGTCAACAGGCGCAAGAGCGAGCGATACGAAACAAGGCCGACGATCTGTTGCGCGTCGTCTTCCACCAGCACATGACGGATTTGCTTGCGGTCCATCAGGAAGGCGACCATGTCCACGAGTTCTTCCTCGTGGACGGTGTAGAGCTCCGTCGTCATATACTGCTCGACACGGAAGTAGTTTTGTTTCCAGCCCCCGCCTTCTTCGAGGCGCGCGGGGGACCACTCGTGACCCAGCTGTCGGTCGTGCTGTCGTGACGCGGTTGCGGCCGTGAGCGCGGCGAGCTGCTCGGCCTGTGTGCCGTGACCACGCATCTGGGCCAGCGAGCGCAGCTGCCACTGAGCACCGGTACCGCCGCGACTCACGCGCTCCTGAATAATGCCGAGATAGCGATCGACATGGCTCGAGTCGACTCTCGCGGAAGTGAGACCCTGCCGCGCCAACGGGAGCAGGCGTTGCAAGATCAGCTCCTGCGCGCCGATCGTCTCGTCGTTCAACCAGGTGATCGACGCGTCGAGCCCGTGCCGCGCCGTCGCGACGAAGTTCCCCTTCGCCGCGTCGAAGTCGAGGTACTCGGTCACGTCGTCAACCTCTTGAGCGAGGCCGAGCACGCAACCCACCCAGAAAGCCGCGTTCGCTACTTCGTCGGCCGGACTCGGCCCCGCCGGCAACGCCCGACACTCGATCCGAAGGTGCGCGCGGCCTTGGGACGTGCCATAGCAGGGTCGATTCCACCTGTAGATGGTGCTGTTGTGGAGCTGCAAAGCGGCCAGCTCCGGCACGCGCCCGTCGTCGATCGCCTGAAGCGAATCCTCCGCTAGTTGCGTCGGCAACAGGGCGCGGAATCGCGCGATGTCCTCCTGGAACAGCTCCAACACCGACTCCTTCACCCAACTGTCGCCGAAGCGCACCCGCGATGTGCGCTCTCGCAAATGCTTCATGGCCGCTCGCGTGTCCACCGATTGCTGGAACAGCGCGATGCGGGTCTCGGCCCAGAGCCGCTTTCCGAACAGCAGCGGCGAGTTAACGGCCGCGGCCAGCACGGGCCCGATCACCGCCTGGGCGACGTTATAGAGATGAGCGAACTCCTCAGAGCTGACCTGGAGGTGCACCTGACAGCTGGTGTTGCACGACTCGAGCATCACCGTGTCATCCTCCAGGTTAAGCTCGTCGACGCCCTGGATCTGCAGGCGGGCCGGGCCGCCCCGCATTCGTGTGACCGCCTCGTTCAAGGCGAAGTAGCGATCCTTCGGCGTCATGCTGTCCAGAGAGACATCGGACTTCTTCAGACTGGGCAGGATCCCCGTGATAACAACCTCGGCCCCCTCCTTGCGGGCCGCTTCCCGGACGGCGTGGATGTGGTTCAGCAAGCTCCGCTCCATCACGCCGAAGCAGTCCCCCCGGAGTTCCAGCGGCTCTAGGTTGATCTCGAGGTTGTAGCGCGCCAGCTCGGTCGTGTAAGGGCTTCCACCCAGCCGCTCCAGCACCTCGGTCGCCACCAGCGCCGGTCGCCAGGCGCTATCCACCAGGAATAGCTCCTGTTCCATCCCGATCCGTCGGACCCCCGACTCGATTTTCCCGCTGGCGATCAGCTGCTCCAGGGCGTGGAGATCCCTGAGCATCGAGCGCGAGAACGAGCGCATCGCTTCGGGCTCGCGTTTGGCCCTGGCGTCCTGACCCATGAACAGCCGTCCTTTCGCAACCGCTCGGAGGGCGCTGTCCCACCCGGCGCCGGGGTTCGGCGCTTGGAAAAGGGGCGATGCGAGCCCTGAGGGCTCCGCACGAAGGAGGAAAATTCTTAGTGGATTGGGCGAGCCCGTGCAAGCCGGGCACCCCGTGGGCGACGGTCTGGGCGGCTTGTGCATCTATACAGGGTGAGATGAACGGCGATGCCCTGGTACTGGCGAACGCCCAGGTCGCACGCGCCCGGGCCGGCGACCTCGAGGCCCTCGGCACCGTGTACCGCGCCTACGAGGCGCCGGTGTACAACCTGGGCCGCCGAATCTGCGGCAACGAAGAAGACGCAGAAGATGTGCTTCAGGAGACATTTCTCGAGGTTTGCCACTCGATCCGCAAGTATCGAGGCGACGGGTCGTTTTGGGCTTGGGTACGCCAGGTCGCGGTGAGCAAGGCACTCATGCTGCTGCGCCGCCGACGCAGCCGGCCGACTCGATCGCTTGACGGCGACGGGGTCGTGTGGGGTGAGGTCGGTTCCGCGACGCCGGAACCAGCGGCGGCGATCGATCTGGAGACCGCGCTGAATCGGCTGCCGCCGGTGAGCCGGGCGGTTCTCTGGTTGCACGACGTCGAAGGATACACGCACGAAGAGATCGGCGAGCTGATGGGGAAGACAGCCAGCTTCTCTAAGTCCCAGCTGTCACGGGCACACCGCCGGTTGCGGGAGTGGTTGAGTTGATTGACACGAGTCGACACCTGGCGATGGATGAGCTGCTGGGTCTCCGCGACGGGGAGGGCACGGCCTTCGCTCGCAACCATTCCGAGTCGTGCGATCGGTGCCGTCGCGAGCTCGAGCGCCTGTATCAGGTTCGCGCGCGGTTGCGGGCGCTGCCGCAGCTGAGACCAGCGCGTGACGGCTGGCCGCAGGTGGCAGCCTCGGTGTCGCGGAGGCGAGTCAGAAGGCGGCTGGGCTTCGCGACGCTCGGTCTGGCCCTGGCCGCCACCCTGGCGGGCGTGATGATTTTGCGAGGACCGGCCGCAGAGGTTGCGCCGAGTGGTGCCGCTGATGTCTGGGTGGCCGAGGCGGAGAGCCGGGACCTGGGCCCGATGATCCACCGCACCCGCCAGCTCGAATCGCTCCTCGAGTCGTACGGACCGGCTTACCGGGTCTACGACGCACCCACGGCGCTGGCTGTCTCTGTGCTCGAGGATCGCATCGTCTTGCTGGACCGTATGCTCGATGAGAGCCGGGCGGTGGGTGCCAACCGCGAGCTCGTGTTGCAGCTCTGGGACGAGCGTGTGGAGGCGCTCGAGACGCTGGTCAATGTGCAGATGGTACGGCAGGAGGCGGTCTGGCGATGATGGGCTCATGCCGGAACGCGAACTAAAGATGAGTCTTTTAACCCGAGCAGCGCGTGAAACACTAGGAGGAAGAAAGGTGAGAGGAATCCTGTTTTTCGTGGCGGCCGCTTTGCTCACGTCTGGGCTCGCACGGCCCATCCAAGCGCAGGAGGAGCGGGAGTGCGAGTGTCGCCTGCCTTTCGGCCAGCTGCGCATTCAGCGGGTAGATGACTGGGGCAACCTGGCTTTGCTGGGGAGTCCGGCACGGCTCGGCGTGTACGTGAACGGCCGAGCGAACCCCGAGACCGACAGTATCGGCGCGTTGGTCGACGTTGTGACTCCAGGAAGCCCGGCGGCAAAGGCCGGAATCCGCGAGGGCGACATCATCACGCGGCTGAACGGAGAGAGCCTTCTGACCGGGGGCGGTGCGTACGACGAAGACGAGTCCGCGCCTGGAATGCGGCTGATCGAGCGTGCGCGTAAACTGGAGCGGGGCGATACCGTGACCGTCGAGTTACGTCGTGACGGCGAACGCAAGACCGCCGAGGTGGTCGCGGGCGATTTTGGCGACGTGACCTTGGAGTGGAGCGACCTACACGGAGAACTGGGCGACGCGACGCGCCTGCGTGGCTTGATGGAAAGATACCAGGAGCTGCCGCGGGTCTTATACCGTGGTCCAGAGACCTTTGCTCTGGCGATGGGGACTCGCTTCCCCGGGCTGGAGCTGGTGTCGCTGAACCCGGACCTGGGACGGTATTTTGGGACGGACGAGGGCGTGCTCGTGGTAAGCGTCCCCGAGGCCAGCGAGCTGAATCTCAAGTCGGGAGACGTGATCCTGGCAGTCGATGGCCGCACGATTCGAAACCCGAGCCACGCGATGCGCATCCTCCGGTCTTACGAGGCCGACGAGCAGGTATCGCTCCGCATTATGCGTGACAAAAAGGAGCGCACCGTGACGGGTCGAGTTCCCGAGTCGCTGGGTGGTGCCGGCGTCTTTCGGGTCGAGCCGAAACAACGCTGACACCGACCTGTCTCTACGGCGGCGCGTGATCACCTCCAAGATGTGACGCGCGCCGCCATCTTCTTGGAGCCCACCATCCGATTAGCCGCCGGCGACCCGCCCTCCATTCTGGCTCGAAATCCGCGCTCCCGGCGGCGTCGGCCAAACGACCCCTGCGTTCGCGCCGGCGCACATCATCGCGGCCTGGCCGCTGGGCCGTTAAGATCGAGCTGATCGTCGCACAGCCTCGCGGCGGGCGATCAAGAGCGAGCGGGTGAATCACGGACGATTCCTGCTCCGTAAACAGATCTCCTGCCTCGCGCGTAATCGGTTTGAGAGGCGCAGCGGACGGGTCCGCCGTCCCAATCAGGCGGCAGGGGTCTCATGTGAACGATCGGCGAATCTCGGCTTTAGCGGCGGCCTTTCAGCGAGGCGACGAACGCAGCTTCGAGGCGCTGGTCGAAGCCCTGAGCCGTTCACTCATCGCCACCGCTTACCGCTACGCCCGAGACTGGGAGTGGGCCCGCGATCTGACCCAGGAGACATGGATCAAGGTGTACGAGCGAATCCACAGCTACGATCCGAGCAAGTCGTTCCAGGCCTGGCTGTTCGCCGTGCATCGCAACGCCTGTCTCGATCACGTGCGGCGGGCTTGGGTGCGACTCGAATCACCGACACCCGCTGGCTCTGCGGTCTTCAGGCGGCCTGCGGCGGGAGCCGACCCACACGAGCAGACCGAGCGTCGTGAATTCCACGATCAGTTGCTGCGGGCGCTGGGCGAACTCAGCGAGAGTCAGCGGCAAGTCTTCGTGCGCGTCGATATCGAGCAAGGCGCACCGCAGCAGGTGGCCGAAGCGATGGGCATCAAGTACGCGACGCTGAGAGCGACGCTGCATTTCGCGCGCAAGCGCCTGGCCAAGATTCTGCGTGATAGGGAGGAAGAGCTGTGAAGCAGAAGATCGACTGCGATGTCTTCCAGGAATTGCTCGATGCTCTGCGGACCGATGGGCTCGAGGAAGGCGCGCGAAGGCCGCTCGAGGCTCACGCGGAGAAGTGCCCCGACTGCGCCATGCTGCTGAGGTTGCACGACCATCTGTCGCTGCTCCCCCAGGAAAAGCTCCAGGCCGCCGTGCCGGCGGAGTTGGTGAGCTCGCTGCGGTCGCGTCTCGGGGCGGACCTTGCCACACGCCAGTCGGTGAACGCGCCCGAGAGGTGGGGGCGACGTGCGCGTGATTGGCGAACGCCGGCAGCGGCTGCCGCGGCCGTCGTGCTGCTGGCCGCAGTCGGGCTCCTCTACGCGGAGGTGCAAGAGCTTCAGGGTCGAGAACGCGCGCTGGTCGAGCAGGTCACCGAGCAGCGGAGTCGTTTGGCCGAGCTCGAAGTTCAAACCTCGGTCGCGGCGGTCGCGAGAACCGCTGGCCTCGCCGGCAGAAACGGCTGGGAGCGTATGCTTGCCCGGAAGCGGCGGATCAGCGTGGCCGAGCTGGGCAACCTCCTGTCGCGCGTCCCCTCGAGGACGACGGTATACAGCCGTTCCGAGTTCGAGGCGCTGATGGCGGAGGCTCCCATCTGGCTTACCGATTCTTGGAGGGCGAGGTTGGCTGAAATCGAAGCGGAAGATGGGATTCAGCGCGAGGAGTTGCAGCGCCTGCTGGAGGATTTCGCCGTCGATCCGCAGCGCAGCATACCGACGGCGCGCTTGCTCGCTTTGGCAAAAGGCGAGAGCCGGTCTTGATCGCCTGTATTCAGCGACCGGCTTGTCTTGGATAAGGAGAGATAGGCATGAGTTACCGGCGCGCATATCAACGAGCCCGTTTCGCTCCCCTCGTAATCATGCTGCTCTCCGTCGGCTGCATGGAATACGAGGTGATGACCAACCTCAACCCTGACGGTAGCGGGATGCGAAGCGAGAAGCTGGTGCTGGAGAACAGCGAGGACGAAGATCTCGCGCTAACGCCCGACGCCTTCAGGGGCCTCATGCACGTAAGGGAGGTTGACGGCTTCAGACACAGCGAGCGACCCGGCGACAGCGGGACCCGGGTGCACCAGTTCACTCGGGAGACAGCGATCCGTAACTGGGATGCTTGGCGCTCGCTCAGCGGGCGAATTCAGATCGCGGCTGCAGCCGACACCCGCGCCCGATATCGGGCGGGAGTATCCGATTACGCGGACGTGAGATTCGAGAACTCTCTGCAAGTGAATCGACGTCAAGGCGCCGACAGTCGAACGGTGGAATACCGCGAGCGGTTCTATTGGAGCAACCTGGCGGGCGTGCTGATCGAGTATGAGGTACAGCGTTTCAGACAGTTCGTGGAGAAACGCTACCCGCGCCTGAGACCGGAGTCGCGCGGCGAGTTGATCGGGTTGGCCATGGGCGCCCTTTGGGCCACGGCGGAAGACGGCCGCTGGGATATGGGTGATAGCCAGCGGTCCGAGGCGTACGCGCCGCTGGTGGAGCACCTGACCGATCGAGCTCTGCGGCTGGTGCGAGATCGATATCCGCAGGCTGGCAGGGAGCTGTTCGCCGCCGAGTTTCGGAGGATGCTTGTGGAACTGGAGGAGGACGAGGATTTCGAGGACTTTCTGGAGAGCAGACTCCCCGGCGCGGTGCTGGCGGGCAACACGCAACTCGTCATGCGACTCAAACTGCCCGGACGGGTGCTTGAATCCAACGCCCACGATAGCGACGGTGACACGCTGGTCTGGGAGTTCAGCCCCTGGGATGCGGTCCTCGTGCCCGTCGAGCTTTTCGCGCGGTCGCGGCTGAACGATTAGGCCGCAGTCCGATCAAATCCGGCGCCAGAGAAACTCCGCCTTGTCCATGCGGCGGCGGATCTCGGCCACGTACTTCTGGTAGCTGGGACTCTCGCTACCGGGGTGCCAGCGTGAGGGCCTCGGGAGTGCGGCGGCGAGCTGAGCGGCTTCCTGCTCGCTAAGCTGGGCCGCGGACTTATCGAAATAGCGCCGGGCCGCCGCCTCGGCACCATAGATCCCTGGCCCAAATTCCACGACGTTCAGATACAGGTCGAGAATGCGTCGCTTTGACAGGTGCTTCTCCAGCTGACGCGTCAAGAGCGCCTCCTTTACTTTCCGCAGCGGGTTGCGCGATGGCGATAGCCAGAGGTTCTTGGCGAGCTGCTGGGTGATGGTGGAAGCACCGCGCAGCTCGCGTTCGCCGGAAAGCGCGTCTCCGATCGCCTCCTTGATTTCGGAGTAGGAAAAGCCGCGGTGGGAGAAGAACTCGAGATCTTCGGCCGCGACAACGGCACGCTTGAGGTCCGGCGCGATGCTGTCGTACGGAACCCAGCGCCAATCCGGGGCCGTCGACTGCTCCGCCGCCGCTTGCCGCTGCCGGAAGCGCTCGATGAAGGCGGTCGTCTCCGGTCTGCGCTCTCGCAGGCCGCGCACGTCCGGCCAGGTGGCGGCCTGATAGGCGGTGCAAGTCGAGCCGGCGAGGGCGACCACAGCGAGAAGCCCCAGCCCGATACGCCGCCGGCTTAGACGAAGCCGCCAGTCCGAGCCTCTCTGAGCTTCGCGTTTGGCGTCGGGCGGATCGGTTCCCACCATGAGGGAGCGGACCTTACCCGGTGGACCGCGCGTTTATCTTGGCGAACGCGAGGTTCGGAACACAAACCTCGCACTCGTCGCCAATTGCGGTATGTTCGATGACGTTCACCAACCCGGCAGCCCGACGTTCACGCTCCTGTGACTACGGCGCGCTGCAGATCGCCTGACCCCGCGCGGGGAAAGCGCTGCATGAGGCGACGGCGGTTGAGACGGCTGCTTGGGTTGAGCCGTCAGAACCGCCGTAAAGAACTCTTGGATCGTAACCCGTGGCCGAGCGAGGCGTCAAGCTTCGAGAGATGAATCCTAGGGTGAAACCGCGTCCCGAGGCTCCCGCGGCATCGGCCGTCGCACCTGAGACGGTAAGGCCTTGGCGGTGGTGCGGCCGCTCCCTCAGCCGATGAGCACTCTGTTGGGCGCCGTCATCGTGCTCTATCTGGTCGCCATCTTCGCCGTAAGCATCTACGCCGGTCGGCGGGTGAAGACGGAGGAGGACTATATCGTCGCGGGCCGCCGGCTGCCGCTCGCCCTCGCTTGGGGCACGCTGCTGGCGACGTGGTTCGGCGCGGCGACGGTGCTCGGCGCGGCCGAGGCGGCGCGATTCGAGGGTGTGCGAGGGACGATCCTCGACCCCTGGGCCTCCGGCGGCGCGCTGATTCTGGCCGGGCTGTTCTTCGCCCGACCGCTGTGGGAGATGCGTCTGCTGACCATCGCCGACTTCTACGGGCGCGCTTTCGGGCCGCGGTCGGAGCTGGTGGCGAGCATCATCCTGGTTCCCGGTTACTTCGGTTGGATCGCCGCCCAGTACCTGGCGCTGGCTGGAATACAGGCGACGTTTTTCGGCATCGATTACCTCGCCGGCATCCTGATCGCCGCCGGCGTCATGGTCGCCTACACGCTCATCGGCGGCATGTGGTCGGTGACCTTGACCGATGCCCTGCAGATGGGCGTGGTCTTGGTCACGTTGCTGATCCTGGCCGCGGCCACCTTCGCCCAGCTGGGTGATGGGGCCGTGGCCACGGGGATCGGTCGTCTATTCTCGGAGACGCCGCCGGGTGCCCTCAGCCTGTGGCCGGAGGCGGGGGCAGCGGCGGCGATCGTCTGGCTGGGGACGTGGGGCAGCGGGCTTCTCGGGAACATCCCCGGGCAGGATTTGATGCAACGGGTGTTCGCATCCCGGGATGCTCGCACCGCTTCGCGCGCCTGCATCCTCGCCGGGGTCATCTACATCGCCTTCGGTCTCATCCCCGTCGGCCTCGGCCTCGCCTCGCGTATTCTGCTGCCGGGAGATGACGCGGGCGACGTCCTGGGCATCCTGGCGAGCCAGTATCTGCGGCCAGCGTTGACCGTGGTGTTAGTCGTGTCGCTGATCTCGATCATCGTGTCAACGGCCACCAGCGCGGTTCTCTCGCCCGCGACCATCCTGGGACACAACCTGCTGGGCCGGCTGCGCCCGTTTCAGCGCCGGCAGCTTTTCGTGGACCGGCTCTCGGTGGCGCTGATCACCCTGGCCAGCGTGGCGACGGCCTTCTCCGGCCGGACCATCCTCGAGCTGCTCGAGCTGTCTCTCTCCATCGCCCTCGTCTCGCTGTTCGTGCCGCTGGTGGTCGGGCTTTACGGCAAGCCCCGTGGGGAGCTGGCGGCGTTGCTGGCGATGTGCGCAGGCACGGCGGTGTGGCTGGCCCGAGAGCTGATGGAAGGGTTGGTGTTGGCTCAGCCGGGGACGGGTCCGACCGCGGCGCTCTCGTACCCCGAGTACGTGGCCACGGCTCTGCCGCCGGAGGGCGTCGGGGCCGTCGTTGCTGGGTTGGTGTACGGATTTGCCTTGCTGCCGTCCGCCGTCTCGGGCACGCTGGCCAGCGTGGCCGGTTATGTGATCGGTCGGCTGTTCTTGAAAGCGGGAAGGGGGATGCCGTAACACTTACGCGCTTCGCGTCGCCACGGCGACCAGTCGCTTGGCGTCGAGGTCGTACGGCGTCGCGTCCAGACCGCCGTAGAGCGTCACCTCGGAAAACCCCGCCCGCAGCAGGATCGCCTTCAGCTCCGCACCCGAGTAGAGTCGTAGACCGAAGCTGAAGGTCTTGGGGACGCCGTCGCGAATCAGGGTCCAGTCCACGTCGATCCAATCCCAGCCGCCCCGCAGTCTTCGTTTTTCGAGGACGTAGGAGTCGCTGGACAGGGTATGCCAATCGCGCTCCTGGAACTTGCGGGCTAGAGGCTCCTTGCCTTGCATGTCCATGAGGAGCTTCCCTCCCGGCCTGAGCGAGTCGTGGAGGTTCCGCAGCACCCGCAGGTCGTCCTCGGGATTTTCGAAGTAGCCGAATGAGCTGTAGAGGTTGAGGGCGCCGTCGAAGGCGTCCGGGCGCCGGAATAGCCGCATGTCAGAGAGAACGGCTTCGACGTTCAGGTCCAGTTGGGCGGCCCGAGAACGGAATTCTTCCAGATACCTCTCGGTCAGATCGACGCCCGTGACCGCGTAGCCGCGCCGCGCCAGCTCTAGCGAGTGGCGGCCCGGCCCGCAGCATAGGTCGAGCACGGACGCACCGGCGTCGAGCCCGAGCAGAGCGATGATCTGGTCGATCTCTGTGGCTGCAGCTTCGGGGGTGAGGACGTGGGAAAAGAGAAACTCCCGAAGATCCTGCCAGAAGCCGTCTTCTTCGTACCAGGCAGTCATTCTATGCTCGGCCGATCCCGGGCTGTCGCCTTCCACTTCGCGCGCTCAGAGGGTCGGCGGGCTGGAAGCGCGGCGCAAGTTGAACATGTTCGTGAGGGAGATCAGCCGTCGCGAATGACCCGTTCGACTTTCTCTTTGAGCTCGGGTGTGATCTCGGTGATGCCGTGGACCTCCCTGGCGTGGGTGGCGACTTTCTGCATCAGTTCTTCGTGAGTCTCGGCCTTGGCAACGAAGTCGCAGTCCATGCCTACGTCAGCGCAGCGGAGCTCTTTTGCCATCATTCTCCTCCGGCCGAAAGGTGGTTGGGCCCCGTACGTAGACGGGGGCGAGGAACCGGAGTGAATATGCGGGTCGCGCCGGTCCGGGACCAGCGCGACGGGTTCAGCGAACGAGGTGAAGCCGCTCTTGACGGGCGAGCACCCAATGGCGGTCGCCTTGCTCATCCAGGTAGGCGTCCTCCTCCAGCGCCATCCGTACCTCTTGGCCGCCCCACTCCGGCACCGGCGTCGTCGCCTGCAACTCGATCGAGAACCAGGTGTTGGGCCGCACCGGCACGTCGCCACGCCCCGGCACGCCCTCCTGGCGATCCCAGAGCCCGATGAGCGGACCGGCGCCGTGACCGTGATCGCCGAGCGGATGCGTGTAGACAGTGCCGTTGATTCCGGCCGCGCGCATACGGGCCAGCGCCTGGCCCAGCACCTCGTTGCCCGAACGCCCCGGTCGCAGCTCATCCATCACGATGTCTTGAAGCCGGTTGCCGGCACCCAGGGCCGCCTCGAGCCCCGCCGGCGCCTTCGCCTCGCCGGGCCGGAGCACGTAGCCCATGTGCTGGGTGTCGGTGTTGAGCCCGAGCGCGGTGATCCCGAAGTCACAGTGAAGCACATCTCCGTGCAGGATCACCGGGTTGGTCGAGTCGCTCATCTGCACGCCCTGGCGCTGCACGCTCACGGAAGGTTGGAACCAGGTGCCGAGGCCCAGGTCGTTCACCCGCTGGCGCATCCACCAGACGACGTCCTGGGTTTGCGTGATTCCGGGGCGGATGACCCGGTTGGAGAAAGCCGTCTCGATGATCTCATGGGCGATCTTCTGCATTTCCACGTAGACGGGGAGCATCTCGGGCAGTCGCTCGGCGATATAGTCCAAGGCCAGGCGCTCACGGCGCACGATTCGCGATCGGTATTTCTCTGGGAGCACGGCCTGCAGCTGTTCCCATTCGCCGGCGCTAAGCCCGTCGGCGAAGTTGTGCGTGTGAGAGATGTTTACGGCGATGACATCGGGCTCGCACTCCTCGACGATCGGAGGCAGAAGATTCCACTGATCGGGCCCGAAGGGCTCGGCACGACGTTGCTGGCCGCCGGCCGCGCCCAGCTTTGCGTCTGGATCGCGCACGACGCGATAGAGGTCACCCTGCGAGGTGCCGCCGATGGCGATTCGCTCCACGCCCTGGTCGGGGCCGCGATCACAGAAGGCGTAGATCGTACGCCGGCGCGCCGCCAAGGTGGTCGGCGCGACCAGGGCGCGGAAGACGGGATCCTCGTTGTATTCCCGCATCGGCACGATCCACATATCCACGCCGTGCTCACGCATCAGCCGTGGCAACACGCGCTCCAGGCGCAAGGACAGCCAGCCTTGCTGGATGTCGGACTGCCGGCGCAGCGTGCCCAGTGGACGGTCTTGCCCAAACGACGGGCTGGGCCCCAGGGCAACGAGGATGGCCAGAAGGATCAGACGTTTCATTTTGGTGCGGGCTTTGTCTTGGTCGTTTTGCGCGCTCCGGACTCGGGAACCTGCGCGTCGATCGGCGCTGAAGGACGCGTCAGAGCGTGGTCGGCAAGATCGCCTGCCCGGCCAATCGCGTCTAGAGCAGCAGCCCCGAGTCCAGTCCGGCGGCGATCGCCATCGCGTCCCAGAACATCTTTTCGTATCCCTGCAGGAGGCGAGCGCTGCGGGTGATAAGCGCCGGCTCGACTCCCTGGTCGAGTCCTTCCTGGATGATCGTCAACACCTCTGACTCGAACGAGGGCAAGCTCGCGAAGGCATCCAGAAACGCGGTATCCGCGGGTGCGAAGCCGTAGCGCCGCTGAAGCGCAAGGCTCATTCGCCCGCAGTTCGTTCCCCAGGCATCAAAGTTCAACAAGATGGCGCCAGCGAACTCGGCGGCGGAGCCGTTCACTGACAGCCAGCTCAGGTAGGCGGCGTAGGCGAAACCGCGAGCGCTGACATCATAGCGGCGCAGGTCCTCCTTGCTCATCCCGAGCTTCGCCCCGAGGCGGATGACGTTGGTCAGCGCCTGTTCTTCGCCCTGGATCAGCGCGAGAAAGAAAGCGGCGGCCGCTCCCGTCTCGAATCGACGCTGGAGGATTCCCAGCGATTCGAGATCGCTTGTGACCATGTGGTATTCGTGACCGGGGAAGGCGCGAAGCGAATCCTCGGGCAAGGCCCCTCGTTCCAACGCATCGAGGAAAGGGTGGCGACGGATCACGCCGTCGATGCCGGCGAGTGCCCGGCGCACATCCGAGACGACTTTGGCGGCGTTCGGCATCCTCCCCACCAGCTTCTGCAGGCTCTAAGACACGGAAAGACAAAAACTAACGTTTGGGGATCGCCTGGGCCAAGCGGCAGGGGGGCCGCGGTGCGAGGTCCGCTCAGCGTCGCGAAGGCTCGCTCGAGATCTTATGATTATTATGTTCCGCTTCGAGTGATCACGGCCCCGACTACGGTGGCGCAGTAAGGCTACAAGGAGCAAGAGATGACGCAACTGGGTTCGGAAGCGCAGCCGCTGCGTGTGGCGATCGTCGGTTCGGGTCCCGCTGGGTTCTATACCGCCGAAAAACTTCTGAAACAGAAGGCTGTGGTCGCCGAGGTCGACATGTACGACCGCTTGCCGGCGCCGTTCGGCCTGGTACGCTACGGGGTCGCCCCGGATCACGAGAAAATCAAGAACGTGACGCGGGTCTACGCCAAAGTGGCTGCGAACTCCAAGTTTCGGTTCTATGGAAATGTCGATGTCGGGACGCACATCAAGCTGGACGACCTCCGCCGTCACTACCATCAGATCTGCTACGCGACGGGCGCGCAGACGGACCGGCGAATGGGCATCCCGGGCGAGGATCTCGAGCGTAGCTATCCGGCGACGGATTTCGTCGCCTGGTACAACGGCCACCCGGAGTATCGCGACTACGAGTTCGACCTGTCGGTCGAGCGCGTGGCGGTCGTGGGTGTCGGCAACGTCGCGGTGGATGTGGCGCGAATCCTCTGCCGCACGGTCGAAGAGCTCGAGAAGACCGACGTCGCCGATTACGCCCTGGCAGCCTTGCGCGAGAGCCGGGTCAAAGAGGTCTACATCCTCGGGCGCCGCGGTCCAGCGCAAGCCGCCTTCACCAACCCGGAAGCGAAGGAGCTGGGCGAGCTCGAGGGGGCGGATATCGCCGTCGTGTCCGAAGAGGTGGAGCTCGACCCCCTCAGCCGGGCCGACCTGGAGAAAAACGCCGACAAGCCGACCGAGAAAAAAGTCGAGATCCTCAAGAGCTTCGTCGACCGCCCAGCGGCGGGAAAGCCGAGAACGCTCACCCTCCGCTTCCTCGTCTCGCCCGTGGAGATCTTCGGGGACGAGCGAGGCCGGGTCAGAGGCGTTCGTCTGGTGCGAAACGAGCTGTACGCGAGCGATGATGGATCGTTGCGGCCCCGGGCAACCGATCAGTTCGAGGACCTGGACGTGGATATGATTTTTCGCTCGGTCGGCTATCGAGGCGTGCCGCTCGCCGGCCTCCCCTTTCACGAGCGTTGGGGAGTCGTTCCCAACGAAAAGGGTCGCGTGTGCGATCCCGAGACCAACGAGCCGCTTACCGGGCTCTACGTCGCCGGCTGGATCAAGCGCGGCCCGACCGGCGTGATCGGTACCAACAAGCCGGACGCCGGCGAGACTGTGGACGCGATGTTGGAGGATGTGGCGGCTGGCGTCGTCCTGCGGCCGGAGCGTCCGGACCGTGCGGCGGCGGAGGAGGGGGTACGGCGCCGGCAACCAGCCTTCGTGTCATGGGAGGATTGGCTCTCCATACAAGAGCTGGAGGATTCTCGCGGCGCCGAGCAGGGCCGGCCACGGGTGAAGCTAACGAGCATGGAGGAGATGCTGGCGGCCCTGAACAGGGTTCGAGGTTGATCGAGTGTGGAGCGACAGATCGGATCAGCCGGGCGCGATCCGATCGATCGCCGCCACCACCTCGTCGCTCAACCCGATTTCCGCGGCGGCGGCGTTCTGCTCGACGTGGGCGACTTTGCTGGCGCCGATGATCGCCGAAGAGACCTCGGACCGGCGCAGACACCAGGCCAGCGCCAGCTCAGTGAGGGTGAGCCCAGCGTCTTGAGCGAGACGCCGAAGCCTTCCGACCGTTTCCAGACCCTCTTCCGAAAACCAGGGCCCCATGAACTGGCGACCGCGGTCGTCGGCCGCCCGTGAGTCCGCGGGTACGTCGTCCAGCCTCGTGTACTTGCCGGTCAGCACGCCCCGTGCCAACGGCGAGTAGACCAGCAGACCCAGGCCTTCCCGGGCGCAGGTTTCCATCACACCGTCCCGCTCGATCTCTCGCCTGAAGATGTGGTACTGCGGCTGATTGGAGATCAAACGGCGGGTTCCGAGCGTGCGACTCAACCTGACCGCGTCCTCGATGTTCTGAGCCGACCACATGCTCACGCCGCCATACAGCGCTTTTCCTTGCGCGATGAGATCGTCGATTGCTCTCAGCGTTTCGTCGAGCGGCGTTTCGGTGTCGAAGCGGTGGCATTGAAACAGGTCGACGTAGTCGGTGCCTAAGCGTCGGAGGCTCTGGTGCACCTGCTCGAAGATGTGCTTGCGGGAAAGCCCGCGGTCGTTGGGGCCCGGGCCGACCGGAAAATACGCCTTGGTGGCGATCACATACTCCGGGCGCGCCAACGGGGCGAGCGCTTTGCCCAGTATCTCCTCGGCGCGTCCGCCGGCATAGACGTTCGCGGTGTCGAACAGGTTGATGCCGAGCTCGAAAGCCCGACGCACGCACCGAACCGCCGAATCCTCTTCGGTCTTGTGCCCGAATGTCAGCCAGCTGCCCAGTGAGATCGCGCTGACCTGAAGGCCCGAACTCCCAAGTTTACGGTATTGCATCGATCACCTGCGGTCAGTTGGCCGTCGGCGGCGCGAATACCCCGCGCGGAACCTGGCGCGCGACCTCGACATCCTTGAACTCGATCCTGAAGTCGCCGTTCGCCGACTCGCGCTCGGTGGCCAGCGGAATCCGGTTCAAATCTGCAGGCGCATCTGCGGCTCACCGGTCCGTGGCGCGCGCCCGATGGCGGCCCGGGCGATTCCCGCGAGCTTGCGCGTGCCGATGGGAAGCTTCAGCGGTTTGCCTGCGCGCCGGCCGTTATCGGCGTACGCCGGCTCGAGGGCGACCACCTCCCCGGATTCAGTGATGCCGACGATCCTGTCACCGGGAAGCAGGTCGACGAATCCGACAAGCGGGCCGGCCTGCAGCCTCGGCGGAACGAAGTGCACCCCCTTACCACCCCGCGACTGCATGCGTAGCTCATCGATCCCCAGCGTACGGGCGAGTCCGGCGGCGGTGATGCCGAGAAGCTGAGCGTCGCGACGAGGAACCACAAACGCGGTGACCCGGTCGCCGCGGGCGAGCTGTATCCCTTTGACGCCGGAGGCGGCCCGGCCCATCGGGCGCACATCGCTCTCGTCGAAGCGGATGAGCTGTCCTCGCTGCGTGGCAAGCACCAGCTGATCGGACCCATTGGTGATGTGCACATCGACGACTTCGTCTCCCTTCTCGAGGCCGACGGCGATGATACCGCCGCTGCGGATGTTCCGGTACTCTGAAAGTGAGGTGCGCTTGACCCGACCCTTCCGGGTCGCCGCCACGACGTAGCGATCCTCGGCGAAATCGCGGACGGTATGGACGGCGACTGGATCTTTGGCTAAGCCCATCAGCTCCCGAACGCGCCGACCGCGTGAGGCGCGCGTCCCCTGTGGCACGTCACCGATCCGGGTGGCATGCACCTGACCGTCGCTGGTGAAGGCGAGGATCTGGTCCTCGGATTTGCTGAGCCAGAGGCGTGTGACGAAGTCGTCGCGCGCCGCCTCCAAAGTCTCAGCGGCGGCCAGGCCCCCGTCGTTGTCCGCGTTACGAGCGGGGAGCGCTTTCAGGTAGCCCAGGTGAGTGAGGAACAGGTGCATCTCCTGCTCGGCGTCGCCGGAAGGCAGTGGGAAGCGACCGTCGTCGGCCAGGATCTCGGTACGCCGGGAATCGCCGTAACGCTCGGCGATGGTATTGAGCTCGCGGCGCACGAGATCGCGCCGGCGTTTTTCGTCCGCCAGCAAAGCCCTCAGCGTCTTGATGCGCCGATTGACCTGGTCGAGCTCTTCCTTGAGGCTGCGCGTCTCCAGGTTGGTGAGTCGACTGAGGCGCATGGCCAGGATCGCGCCGGCCTGTTTCGCGCTGATCTTCAGGGCAGAGCGCAAGTTCTTGGCCGCAGTCTCGGGCGTGCGACTGGACTTGATGATCTGTACGACCTCGTCGATGCGATCGAGGGCGACCAGAAGGCCCTCGAGGATGTGCGCGCGTTCCTCGGCCCGGGCAAGGTTGAAGCTAGCGCGCCGAACGATCACATCGAGGCGGTACTTGATCCAGACCTCTAGCGCTTCCTTGAGGTTGAGCTGTCGTGGCACCCCATCGACCAGCGCGAGCATGATCACGCCGAACGTGTACTGAAGCTGTGTCTTCACGAACAACCGCTCGAGCAACTTGCGTGGGTTCGCGTCGCGCTTGAGCTCGAGCACGATGCGCACTCCGTCGCGGTCACTCTCGTCGCGCAAATCACTGATTCCGTTCAGCTGGCCTTTGCGCACGAGGTCGGCGATGCTCTCGATCACACGCAGCTTGCTCACCTGATAAGGGAGCTCGGTGACCACCAGCGAAGACTTGCCGTAAGCCCCGGGCTCGACATGGGCGCGAGCGCGCATGACGACGCGGCCCCGGCCGGAGCGTGTGGCCTCCTCGATCCCGTCCTCACCCCAGATGTAGGCGCCGGTGGGAAAGTCGGGCCCTTGCACGATCTCTGTCAGCTTGGCCAGCGAGGTGTTCGGTCGGACGAGCAGCTGTTCCGCGGCCGCGGCGATCTCGCGGAGGTTGTGGGGCGGGATCTTGGTCGCCATACCCACGGCGATGCCGTCGCTGCCGTTCACCAGGAGCTGGGGGAAAGACGCGGGCAGCACCTCGGGTTCGCGCAGCCGGCCGTCGAAGTTGGGGCGGAACTCGACCGTGTCTTTGTCGATGTCGCGCAGAAGATCGGTCGCGATCGGGGCGAGGCGCGCTTCGGTGTAGCGATACGCCGCCGCAGGATCGCCATCGACCGATCCGAAGTTACCCTGGCCGTCCACCAGCGGGTAGCGCATGGAGAAAGGCTGCGCCATCCGGACCAGCGTGTCGTACACGGTGACGTCGCCGTGAGGGTGATACTTGCCGAGCACGTCGCCCACGACGGTGGCGCTCTTCTTGTGAGCGCGCTCGGGGGTCAGCCCCAGCTCGTGCATCGCATGCAGAATTCGCCGCTGCGCGGGCTTGAGCCCGTCACGCGCGTCGGGCAAGGCTCGCTGCACAATCACGCTCATCGAGTAGTCGATGAACGACTCGCGTAGCTCTTCCTCCAGAAAGCGCATGAGTATGCGCTCGCGGCGTGGGTTTTTCAGCGTGACCACAACCCCTCTCCTCTTCCCCGTGGTGGGCCGATGCGAAGATAAACCGAAGCTAGGGCAACTTACACGTCCCACCGGCCCGGCTCAAGCGAGCGCCGGCCGCCGCTTGCTCGGCCCGGTCGCATCTCGGTATGTTGCTGAGCTTCCACGAGCGCCCATGCACAATGGTGGTGAGGAATCGCCGGACGACCAGGTCGGCATGGCTTTCTCTGGGTAACGTGCAGGGCGCCACTGTCGCTGGCGAGGGTGAAGGACCGTCTGGCCGAACGAGGAACCGTGTTGTGATCGACCCGAAACTTTCCGAAGTGGGCGAAGAAGGGGTCCTGGAACTCTCCTGGGAGCTGTTCGGCGAGCTGTGCCGTGCCCTTGCCCTGCGCGTCGCCCGCGACTACGACCCCGATGTCGTGGTAGGCATCGCGGCGGCCGGCGTCATCCCCGGCGCTGTGGTGGCGGCGATGCTGCAGAAGGAGTTCTACTCGATCAAGATCACCCGGCGGGCGTCGGAGGAGGGTGTGCGCCAGCGGCCGGAGATCCTATCGGCGGCGCCGCCGCAGGTCGCGGGCCGCCGGGTGCTGTTGGTGGACGAGATTTGCGACAGCGGCGAGACGATGCGCATGGCTCTGGCGGCGGTGCGCGATGTCGGCCCTACCGAGATACGCACGGCCACGTCGTTGGTGCGCAAAGGCGGCTACGAGCCCGACTATTACGCGCTCGAAGCCGAGGACGTGGTCGTCTTTCCCTGGGACCGAGAGGTCTTGAAGTCGGGTGAGCTGGTGGTGAACCCCGATTACGAGGGCCTGATCGAAGACTAGGCTGTCGAATTCAACCGTCTACCGACGACCGTCTACCGTCTACCGAAAACTAGCCCTCCTGCATGCTGTTGAGGAACTCCTCGTTGTTCTTCGTCCGCTTCATCCGCTGGATCAGGAACTCGATCGACTCGGCGGGCGGCATGTCGGCGAGGAAGTTTCTCAGGAGGTAGATCCGATTCAGCTCCTTGTCGGGGAGGAGGAGTTCCTCGCGCCGGGTGCCCGAGCGGTTGATGTCGATGGACGGGAAGATGCGCTTGTCGGCGATATGCCGATCGAGCACGATCTCCATGTTACCGGTGCCCTTGAACTCCTCGAAGATCACCTCGTCCATGCGTGACCCGGTCTCGATGAGGGCGGTGGCGATAATCGTCAGGCTGCCCCCTTCCTCGAGGTTTCGAGCCGATCCGAAGAAGCGCTTCGGCTTGTGGAGCGCGTTCGCGTCGACGCCACCGGACAGGATCTTGCCGGAGTGGGGGACCACGACGTTGTAGGCGCGAGCGAGCCGAGTGATGGAGTCGAGCAAGATAACGACGTCACGCTTGTGCTCGATGAGGCGTTTCGCCTTTTCGATCACCATCTCGGCGACCTGGGTGTGACGGTCGGCCGGCTCGTCGAAGGTCGAGGAAATCACCTCGGCTTTGACATGTTCCTCCATGTCGGTCACCTCTTCGGGCCGCTCGTCGATGAGCAGAACGATGAGGTGGACTTCGGGGTGGTTCTCGGTGATGGCGTTGGCGATCTTCTGCAGGAGGATCGTCTTCCCGGCCTTGGGCGGGGAGACGATCAGGCCGCGCTGGCCTTTGCCGGTCGGCGCGATCAAATCGAGCACGCGATTCGATATGTCGGCGTTGTCGCGCTCGAGTCGGAGGCGCTCCTCCGGATACCGCGGCCGCAGGTTGTCGAAGCTGATCCGGTGCTTGGATTTCTCCGGGTCCTCTCCGTTGACCTCCTCGACTTTCAGCAGGGCCAGGTAGCGCTCGCCTTCCTTGGGTGGTCGTACCTGACCGAGGACCGTGTCGCCCGTACGGAGATCGAATCTCTTGATCTGAGACGGCGACACATATATGTCATCAGGTCCGTAGAGGTAGTTCCAGTCCTGGCTGCGCAGAAACCCGTAGCCTTCCGGCAGGATTTCAAGGACGCCTTCGGCTCGCAAGATGACGTCGGAGTCCAGCAGGTTCTGCTCGATCCGGAAGATGAGATCTTGCTTGCGCAGGGAGGAGTAGTTCTGGATGTTCAACTCCTCCGCCATCTCGTGGAGGTCGGCGACCGACTTCGCCTTCAGCTCGGCTATGTCGAGTGAGGTGGGTGATGTGCTCATGCTTTCTACTTCGCTTTTGGTGTGAAAGTAAACGTTCTACTCCAGGAGAGTCTCTTGGATAGAAGACCGGCCCACCGGCCTGCCCAAGGCCGGGCCCGACGCGGCGCTATGTTGCTAGGCTCCTCTTTCGTCCGATTCTGCAGCTACCGATGCTGTTATATCTGAGGTGCAGTGAGAACTCGCGGCGCGTGGCGCGGGCGTGAGGCTGGTGTTACCCGAGTCTAACACCGCCCCCGCGCCCGGTCAAGGCCCGGATCCCCGGGCGGCCGTCTTCTCCATTTACCGCGTGGATACGGTTCCCGGAGGCCAGGTGACCACCGGCAGGCTCCGGCCCGGCCTCGAGCCCGACTCTCCCGCCGTCCGCGAGCTGACGGAACGCCGCGGCACCACGGCCAGTACGCGAGAGGGGCCTCACGGTTGGGAGTTGCTGCTGTTCGAGGCGGCCCCGCGCCCTGAGCGCTGGTGGCTCCACGCCTTGCTGTTCCTCTTCACGCTTTTCAGCACCACCGTGGCTGGGAGTCTGCTGGCCGGCCTTTGGCCCATCCAGTTCGAGATGGTTCCGACGCTCGACGGTTGGTGGCTCCCGCTTCCGGTAAGCCTCGACCTCGCGGACCTGTGGGCGGGCGTGCCCTTCGGTCTCTCGCTCGTCGTCGTTCTCGCACTGCACGAGGCCGGTCATTACGTGGCGGCTCGCCGTCGCCGCATCGGTGTAACGCCGCCCTTTTTCATCCCATTCCCTCCTTACGTCTCGATCATCGGCACGCTGGGAGCCTTCATCCGTCTGCGCTCGCCGGTTCTCAGCCGTCGCGACCTGCTCGACGTGGCCGTGGCCGGTCCGCTGGCGAGCTTCGCCGCCTCGCTTCCGATGCTCTGGTGGGGGTTGAGCCACAGCGCCGTGATCGTCGAGCCGTCGGCGGCGCCGACGCCCTACGCCATCGCCTTTGCTGGGACCGAGCAGTTCTGGCTGGGCGGGTCGCTTGCCATGTCGGCTATCTCACACTTTGCCCTGGGCCTGCCCGCGCCCGATCACGTCGTGATCCTCCACCCGCTCGCCTTCGCCGGCTGGCTCGGCCTTTTCGTGACGGCGCTCAATCTCCTGCCTATCGCCCAGCTGGACGGCGGTCACATTCTCTACGCCGCGCTCGGGTCGCGGCAAACTCCACTGGCCTGGTTGTTCTTCCTGGCGCTGTTGCCGCTCGGGTTCCTGTGGGCGGGGTGGTGGATCTGGGCGGCCCTGGTCTTCGTGATCGGCAGAGGTCGAGTGAAGCATCCGCCGCTGTTCGACTCCAAGAGAGGGTTGCGAGTCGGACGAAGCGCGCTCGCCCTGCTGGCGGTGGTAATCTTCGCGCTCTGCTTCATCCCGGCACCCTTCCGGCTCTAGTCTGCTCAGGTCTCCGGTCGCGGCGATCGTGGCACCTTGACGCGCGGAGGTCGGCGCGAAAGATTGTCTACCCCTTTCCGGAAAAAATTGGCTAAGTCGTCCGCGCTTGCAGCTGGAGGAAGTGAGCCCGAAATGGCCCGGCACAACCGCGAGGGAAAAGGAGTCGACCAGCACGGCGATCGCTACGTCGTCAGCTACCAGCCTGATTGGCTGCGACAGGTGAAGATCTCACGCACGCTGTCACGGAGTAACCGGCAGTCCACCAAGACGCTGTTTCGCAACCCGGCCACGTGTGCCGAGCGGCCGCCGGGCGAGCGAATCCGTACACGGGTGACGTCGAAAGATGGAAAGATCGACTTCGAGGTGACCGTTGCGGACAAAGAACGGCAGGTTGATCAGATCGTGGTGACCTCGCGGGCCGCGGACGGCAAAGGCGACATCACCTTCATCATCGACGGTTCACTGCCCGAGCCCGGAGCCCTCGGCAAGGCCCGAAAACGGCGACGCCGCGGGCGCTAGCGCGGCGACTGGTCTCGGCCGGCCGCCCTCCGCAGGTCGGCTCTCAGCCCGCGCAGCAGCTCCCGCGTCTCCGTCAATTCGGTCGCCAAGGCGCGATCGTTCATCAGCCGGCCGAGCGTGCCTCGCCCGCTCGCCAGGCGCTCGTCGATGCGAGACACGGTCAGCGCTATCCGCTCGAGGTGGGTGGCCAGAACGCTGTCCCGAGTGAACGCCGCGGCGGAGCCGCCGCCGGCGTCCCAGTTCGCGGCAAGCTGCTCGAGGCGCGGTCCGATCCGCTCGAGCGCCGCCTGTACTTCGGGATCGGTGAATAGACCTGAGAAGCCGGCAGCCACGACGGCCATCCGATCGAACGACTGGGTCATTCGGTTGAACTGGTCGACCAGGTTGAGTGTCTCGGATGGGCGGCTGAGAAAGCGCGGCAGGGCGCCGGGTCCGGCGACGGCCAGGTCGAGGACTCGACGCCAGTGTTGGGCCACGGGCCGTATCGAGTCGGAGAGCTGCTGCAACCGAGCAAATATCTGCTGGGGATCGACAGCGGCGGCAGTGGGAAGATCACCGAGGTCTGTGAGTGGGGGTCCCGGCTGGCTGGCGGGGATGATGTTGACCACAGCCTCCCCAATGAGGGCGGTCGTGATGACCTGGGCGGCGGCCCCTTCGGTGATCAGGGGCCGGACGTCCGCGGTGATGCTGAGTTCTACGTGCAGAAGCTCGCCCCGGCCCCGGGCGGGCGGCTCGATGCGAATGGCGGTGACGTACCCCACCGGCTGACCTGCGAGCCAGACCGGCGCCCTTGGCCTCAGGTCCTGGGTGGTGAAGGTGTGGAAATAGAGAGTGTAGCGATCCTCGATCGCGTCGCGGGTCTCGTCGATGAAGAAGACAGCCAAACAGCCGAGGGTGATAACCAGGGTGACGAGAACCCCCAGTCGTAACTGCGACCAGAGTATGCGCTGTGGAACGTTCATCGCCGGTCCCTGGCAATCCGCTCCTGCGGCGTAGTAGTATGGTTCAGCATTCCGGTCACTGACGGAGGCGCCAGCCGAGTTCGGCGGCGTGCGGCCCGTTGACGCCGGCGCTATGCCTCTCGTTCAAGATAAGCTGGCGCCTAACTATCGTCATCCGGCTTGGGCACGTCGCGGTCCCCGCAGGGGACTCAAACGCGCCTCGGTCGACCACCCACGTGCTTGTTTGGCAAGATGTCTGCGACGGTCGAGTTCGCCCAAATAGAGTTGAGCGCCGGCGGGGTGATCTATCGCCGGGCGACCGGCGGCGACCTCGAGATGCTGTTGATCAAAGACAGCTACGGTAACTGGGGCTTCCCGAAAGGTCATCTCGAGGCCGGTGAGGACGCGGCCACCGCTGCGCTACGCGAGTGCCGCGAAGAGACGGGGCTGGGTCGTCTGAGGTTGGTGGAGCGCTTGGGCACAACGGATTGGTATTTCCGCCAGAACAAGGGGCTCGTACACAAGTTCTGCGACTACTTCCTGGTAGAGGTCGAGGGCGAAGACACGGCACGGCCCCAGAAGCGTGAGGGGATTCAGGCTTGCGAGTGGCTGAGCCCCTCGGAGTTTGTGCGGCGGGTTACCTACGAGAACGCCCGCCAGATCGCACGCCGGGCGGTCGAGCGCGCCAGCGGCGCCGGGGCTGAATCGGACCGCGGCGGGGCCGAATCGAAAAGCAAGGCCGACGCCGCCTCGGCGCCTCAGCGGAGAGGGAAGTAGGCCTGCCGTGAAGCGGCCGGCCGAGGCCCCGCTCACCGTTCTGTTGACCGGGGGCACCGGTTTCGTGGGCTCCCAGGTGGCGAGGCGACTGCTGCAGAGGGGCCACCGAGTCCGAGCTTTGGTGCGGGACCCGGCTTCGGCGAAGACGCTCGAGGAGCTTGGCACCGAGCCCGTGCGCGGCGACGTGACGCGCGAGGGCGATTTGCGAGGTGTGGGCGAAGATTGCTCGGCGGTGATCCACCTGGTCGGGATCATCCGCGAACGGCCACCCACCCTCACCTTCGAGGAGGTACACACCCGCGGCACTATGCGCGTGGCCGATGAGGCTCGTCGTGCTGGGGTGAAGAGATTCGTTCATATGAGCGCCCTTGGCTCTAGACCGGAGGGGACCGCCTACCAGCGCACCAAATACGAGGCCGAAGAAGTGGTGGAGCGCTCCGGTATTCCCTTCCTGATCTTTCGGCCCTCGGTGATCGTGGGACCGGGCGGTGGCTTCATCGAGCTGTTACTGAGGGTGCTGAGGTTGTCACCTGTGATGCCGGTGATCGGTGACGGGCGATATCGTCTCCAGCCTGTTGATGTCGAGGACGTGGCCGAGGTCTTCGTGAGAGCCGTCGGGCGCGATGACCTGGAGGGACAGCGGTTCGAGATCGGCGGACCTCACAAGCTCACCTATAACCGGTTAATCGAGATCGTCTGCGAGGAGTTCGGGCTGCGCCGCCCTAAGGTGCACGTCCCGACGAGCCTGGTGAAGCCGTTCATCGATCTCGCGTCCAATTGGCGGCTGCCGACGCCGATCGGCTCGGAAGAGCTGACCATGCTGCTCGATGAGAGCATCGTGCCGGGGGAGCGCAACGCCCTGAGGGATGTCTTCGGACTGGAGCCGACCTCGTTCCGTACAACCCTTCAGCGGTTACCTCAGAAGCGGCGCTCGCGTCACGGCTAGGGAGCACTATTCGCGGCAGGCGCCCAGCGGAGATCAACGGTCGGCGTGCCCTCGCGAGAGCGGGATCCGAACCGTATAGTAATGGGGCGAACCATACCGATCATGAGCGTGGATTACGGTTTTCGAATCGGCGAGTCGTGCAGGGCTCGCGTTGTCCGGATAGGGGATCGTGTCGAAGGTGAATGGTGCTCAAACGAACGCGCCGCGGCGGGCGACGCTCATCAATGTGCCGAATTGCATCTCGGCGCTTCGCCTTCCCATCGCCGCCGCGTTCTTCGCGGTCGATGCGTTGACCTGGCGCGGCGTTCTGCTCTTCATCGGTGCTTTCTCCGACGCTTTGGATGGATGGCTGGCCCGGCGTATGGGGCTCGAAACCAAGACCGGCGCGCTCATCGACCCACTGTTCGACAAGCTGTTCGTCACCGTGGCTCTGGCGGCTTTCCTCAGTGGACCCTATCTAGGCTGGCGGGAGTTCGCCGTGGCGGTGTCCCGTGATATCTATATGGGCATCGGGTTCTCTTGCGCACGAATGCTCAGGGTCCGGATCGTCATAGATCCCCGCGCTGGCGGCAAGTTGGTCACCTTTCTTCAGCTGGTGACCCTCTTTGTGCTGCTGCTCGCGCCGGAGCGGGCGATCCTGTTTATTGTGGCCGTTGGCGTCGCCTCGATCATCGCCATCATCGACTACACCAGCGCCGGGATCCTCAGTCTACGGGATCAGTCGGCATCCGTCTGATCAGGCACTCGAAGCCCTATATAGTCCAGCAACGAAGCAAGGGGAGAAATAATGGAGAGACGAGGGCTCGAAGATAGAGCGAAGTTGAAGTGTCTCCGGTCGTATCGTTTTCAAACCCAGCGTCGCTGGGCCCGCCGGGGGGCGCTGCCCGCGCTGATACTCGCCGTCTCGGCCGTCGGCGCCTGCCAGCCTCAGCCTTCGGAGCAGCCGATCGACGTAGCCGTCGTCGATAGCCTCTTGGCCGAGCTCGGCGGCACGCTCACCGCCAACCTGGAGCGCGGTCAGCGCTGGCGAATGATCAGCTCGATCGGACCCGGGCTGCCTCCTAACGACTACAAGCCCGAGGACCTCCCCGAACCCGGATCTCGGGGCGCGGGCCTGCTCCAGGTCTACTGCATCCAGTGTCACTGGCTACCCACGCCACGAATGCACAGTGCCATCGAGTGGCCGATCCTGGTTAGGCGAAACCTGCTGCGCATGCGCCAGCTCAAGGACCGCCTGGGCGGTCCGCTCACGACCGGGATCGTGGGCGACGCGGTGATGGCGGGGTATCAGAACCCGGAGATCCCGTCGCAGCAGGACACCGACACGCTGATCGCCTATTTGCAGAAGTACGCGCTGCCCGTGGTTCAGCCGAGCGAGCTGAGCGCGGGGCCCGGCCGCAGCCTCTTTCTCGCCAAGTGCGCCGTCTGCCACGAGACACCGTCGCCTCGGGCCCACACGGCGCGGGCCTGGGATCGCATCCTCGGCCAGATGCAGGGGATCATGGCGATCAGCGACGTCCAGCCGCTCAGTCCCGTTGAGCTCGACAGCATCGGCGGCTACCTCAGGGCGTGGGCTGTGCGCTAACCGAGAAACCGCGGCCCGGGCCGGAGTCGGGTCGCTCAGCGGCCTGAGCGAGCGCGGGCGTGAGGCGCCGGGCGCCGGGGATCAGGTCTGGGCTCTGGCCCTACGCAGCAAGGCCGACCCGCCCGCCAACGCCCCCCCAAACAGCGTGCCCAACACGAACCACTCAGCGCCCGACCAATCGCGCTCGATGGGCAACGGCTCGGCGCTTGGCCCGGCGTGGGCGTCGGCTGCTTTTACGCCGGGCCGCTCCGAAGTGACCGGGCTCACCGGCGCAGCCTGGATCTCCAGATCGACCACCGACACCTCGTCGCCGTCGGACGCCACGGCCGCCACCCGGTAGCTGCCGGGGCTGGCCGCAGCCGGTAGACTCAGCTCGATCTCAAAGCTTCCCGCCGTGTCGCTGGTCACGCGCCCCAGCTCGAACGAGCGCAAGGCGCCCTTCAGCACCACCACGTAGGCGGTCAAGCGGCTGAAGTCGGCGCCCTTCACCGTCAGGGTGCTGCCCGCCGTCGCCGTGGGAGAGGAAAGCGTCAGTACCCCTTCCTCATGTGCCCGAACCGAGCTGAGCGTGAGCTGCGTGGCAAGCAGTGTGGTCAGGGTCAGTGCGATGTGACGGCTCGAGCGCTTCATTGCTTCCTCATTACGGGTCCGGTTACATGCCGAGGTGCTGCCGCGGCGGGTTGAGCGCTGCCCAGAGGCCCAGGCCGACCAGAACGAGCAACAGCGCCAGCCCCGCCCACCGTACGAAGAACGTACCCAGTCCGCGATCGCGGCGGTCGGCCAGCGGCACCAGCGCCAAGAACCCGAAGACCGCGAGCGGGGCCCAGATTAGCGCCCACATCCCGAAAAGGCTTTCCAGGGCGTAGATCCAAAGGACCGGCCAAAACGGCTTCGTGATCTCGTAGCCGGGGACCCCGCGGTGACCGAGTCCCGTCGGAGCCAGGGCCGCCAGTGCCACCATTATCGCCAGAAGAATCAGGGAGGCGCCGGCGATCTTCCTCAGGTGATCGCTGAACGACACGCCTTGCGGTCCGGCGGCGCTGATGCCCAGCGTACGGATCAGCCAGAAGTGTAGGCCGACCAACGCCGCGATGGCCAGCGGCAACAGGCTGGTGTGCAGCGAGAACAGCCGCGCGGCGACCGGCGTGCTGAGGGTGAAGTCGGCGGCGAAGAGCTTCCCGAACACGCCCACCAGCTCGCTCCCGGCCAGGAAGTGCGCGAGGGCCTCGTACCCCTCCTGATCGTATCGCAAGATCGTCCCGGTCACGACGATCAGGAATACCAGGGCGGCCAGCCCCAGGCCGGCGTACCAGGTGATCTCCCGGGGCGCGCGATAGGCGCGACGGTAGAAGACCCAAGCGATGTGGCCGACGATTGAGACGACCATCGCGGTCGCGGCCCAGTAGTGAAGGCTGCGAGCGATGTCGCCGAACGGCGCCCGCGTGATGACGTAGAGCACGCTGTCGTAGGCGCCGGCGGGGCTGGGATTGTAGAACTGGGCCAGCCAGAGACCGGTGAGCACCAGGACGATGAAGCTGGCGAAGGTCAGCGCGCCCAGGCTGTAGCGAATGGTGGTGGCCGCATCTGGGATCGGATAGCGGAGCGCCTCGAGACCCAGGCGACGAGCCCAGAACGAGGTCGAGGCCGGTGGGTCGGGTGCCGGGCGCTCCGGGTCGGGCGGTTGGTGCGGGAGGTTCATAGCGGGCGGAAGATGACGGCGGGGGCGACCGGGATCAAGGCGGGGAAGCGGGGGAAGGGCGGGGTGGGTTGACGGGGCGGGCGGCGCCCAGTATACTATACCCGGGTATAGCATAGGAGACCCCATGTCCCACGCTACCAGCGCCAGCCAGCTCCCCCACGCCATGGGGATCGCACCGCCCACAAAGAGCGACCTCCTCAAACGCCTCGCCCGCGTGCGCGGCCAGGTCGAGGGGATCCAGCGCATGGTCGAGGACGAGCGCTACTGCCCGGATATCCTTCAGCAGTTCGCCGCCGTCCACTCGGCGTTGCGCGCGGCCGAGAAACGCCTGCTCCGTAATCACCTGGAGCGCTGCGCCACCCACGCGATTCAGGAGGGCGGCCGGTCGGCAGATCAGGTGCGGGAAGAGATCGTCGATCTGCTCTACCGCTACCTGCGGTGATGTGGCTGGGCACGTGGATATCGGACGATGCACCGCCGGGCTGCGAGGCTAACGGTATTGCCAGGCCGCCTGTCCTAATGGCAGGATGCTGACGATGGCAAACCGTTCAGGAGGTTGAATCATGAATCGACGACTCGCGGCGATCGGGTTGGCGCTGGCCCTGCCGTTGGCGCTGTCGCTGGGCGACACGGCCTCGGCGCAGACTCGCACTCGCGCCGTCCGGGCCCAGCAGGACACGACCCGGGCCGGGCAGATTGGCCCGCGCCGGGGAATGCGGGGTGGCTGGATGCGGGGCGGGCCCGGGTTCGGCCGGGCGCCGGCTTTCGCGGCTATGCACGTCGGCCCGCACCAGCTGCTGGGGCTGCGCGAAGAGCTGGGGCTGTCGGAGGACCAGGTGAGCCAGCTGGAGAAAATCCACGAGGGCCACCAGTCGCTGATGCAGGAGCAGATGCAGCAGTTGAGGACGCTACAGGACTCGCTGCGCGAGGCGCGCATCCGGAACGACTACGCCGCGCTGGATAATGGCATCGACGAGCGGGCCAAGCTCGAGGTGGGGATCGCCAAGGGTCTGCTCAACGTCGAGCGCCAGTCGCTCCAGGTGCTGAACGACGAGCAGCGAAGTAAGTTCGAGACCTGGCAGGAGGGCGTTCGCGTCTTCCGTCGTCAGGGGATCGAGCGACGAAGGGAGATGCGGGGCCAGGGGATGAGAGGCCGGGGGATGCGCCGGCAGAGCCGGCAACCGCCCCCGAACCAGCAGTTCTGATTCAGGCCGCTCACAGGCCGGATGCCTCCGATCGAGCTCGGGGGCTCCGGCTCCCCAAGTTCCGGGCGCGGGGCTCCGCTAGAGGCGGGTCTCTGCGCCCGGCGGCTATGTGTCAAGACTCTCGGCTCTTATGAAAGAAGGCGGTAGCAGAATTGAAACGGAGAGATGAGCGGTCGGCGGCCACGGAGCGTCCGCAGACGGGAGCCGTGACCGAGACCCTGGAGATCGAGGGAATGCACTGCGCCTCGTGCGTGCAGCACGTGGAGCGGGCGCTGGGTTCGGTGTCGGGCGTGGAGAGCGCCTCGGTGAACCTGGCGACAGAACGGGCGACGGTCAGGTACGATGAGCGCCGCGCCAGCCACGACCAGTTGCGCCGGGCGGTGGAGCAGGCGGGTTACACGGTCGGGGCGCGGCCCCAGAAGCTCGTACTCGACATCGAGGGGATGCACTGCGCTTCCTGTGCGCAGGCCGTGGAGCGCGCGCTCAGCCGGGTCGAGGGCGTGAGTTCGGCCAACGTGAACCTGACGACCGAAAAGGCCGCGGTCGAGCTTCGATCCAACGGAGCGCAGGCGCAGGATCTTCGGGCTGCGGTGGAGGCTGCCGGCTACAGCGTGCGCGCCTTGGAGCGACCGGGAGCCGAGCGGCGCCTGGAACGCGAGCGCGATCGACTGGCTGAAGATCAGCGCAAGGTCGACGAGGCGAAGCGGCGGATGGCCTGGGCCTGGGCGTTCACCGCGCCGATCATCGCCTGGATGGTCCCGGAGATGGCCTTCGGGGTGATGTGGCCGTCACATCTAGTCTTCAACGCTGGGCTGATCGTGTTGGCCGCTCCGGTGCTCTTCATCTGGGGTCGCCCGACCCTGTCCGGCGGCTTCCGCAGCCTGCTGAACCGCACACCGACGATGGACACTCTCATCGCCATCGGCTCGACGGTGGCGTTTGCCACGGGGTTCGTGACCGTGGCCCACAACCTCGGATTGGCGCCGCGGCTGCTCAACTACGCTGGCGTGGGCGCGATGATCATGGCCATCCACCTCACCGGCCGTTTCGTGGAGACCAAAGCTCGGGGCCGCACCTCGGCCGCGATCCAGAAGCTTCTGTCGCTGGAGGCGAAGACAGCGCGGGTCGAACGGGACGGTCGCGAGGTCGAGGTCCCCATCGACGAGGTCGTGGTAGGTGACGTCTTGATCGTCCGACCCGGCGAGAAGATTCCCACCGACGGCGTGGTGATTGGCGGCCACAGCGCCGTGGACGAGTCGCTGGCCACGGGCGAGTCGATGCCGGTGGAGAAGGGCGGGGGCGACCGGGTGATCGGTGCCACGATCAACAAGGAAGGGATGCTTCGCGTCCGAGCCACCGGCGTCGGCGAGGACACCTTCCTCGCCCACGTCATCCGTATGGTCGAGGAGGCGCAGGGCTCTAAGGTGCCGATCCAGGAGTTCACCGACCGGGTGACGGCGGTCTTCGTGCCGACGGTGCTGGCGGTGGCCTCGGCGACGTTCCTCGCCTGGTTGCTCTTTCCGTCACTCTTCCGCGGCATCGCCGAGTGGGCCGCCGGCTTCATCCCCTGGGTCGACCCGAGCCTGGGAACGGTGTCGCTGGCGATCTTCGCCGCGGTGGCGGTTCTGGTCATCGCCTGTCCCTGCGCGCTCGGTCTCGCCACGCCCACGGCGCTCATGGTCGGCACGGGACTGGGCGCCGAGAACGGCGTGCTGGTGCGGAGCGGTGCGGCGATCCAGACGCTTAGGGAAGTCGACACGATCGTGCTGGATAAGACCGGCACGATCACGCGCGGTGAACC
>CAYGCC010000054.1:0-14873 GCA_964348165.1 uncultured Gemmatimonadota bacterium
GCTGCACCTGTTCGATGTCCCCGATGCGCAGCAGTACCGCGTGAAGCAGACTGGCGCCTCGCGCTTTCCCGGAAACGGCGAGTTCCGCGGTGAGAACCGGCCGTACGGCGCGCTCATCACCTACTCGCTGAATGTCGAGGGGCTGCCGCACCCGAACGCGGAGGTGGAGCGGGAGCGGCGGTTGAGTCAGCCTGAAGAGCCGGAGGCGGAGGCGGGAGCCGAGGAGCGCAGCGGCGACGACGGTGAACCGAAGGTCACCCTCGAGATTACCGATGCCGATGGAAAAGTGATCCGCAGCTTCGAGAGTCCGGCGAAGCTGGGGGTGAACCGGACTGCCTGGGACCTGAGGCGCGACGCCTTCAAGCGGCCGCGCGGTGACGAGCCATCGTTCTTCCAGCCCAGCGGCGCCGAGGTGCTGCCGGGCATCTATGGCGTGCGCGTCAAGTACGGCGATCACGAGGCCACCGGTTCGGTGCGCGTGCTGGCCGACCCGCGCTTCGACATTCCCGACAGCGACCGCCGTGCGAAATTCGCCGCCGTCATGCACGCAGGCGCGCTACAAGAAGCGGCCACCGAGATGATCGAGCGGATCCGAGCGACGCGTGATGACATCGATGGGGTGGTTGAGAAGGCGAAGGATTCGGATGAGACGGCCGCATCGTCGAGCGGCACTGCCGGAGATGGAGCGAACGACGAGCTGATCCGCGAAGCGCGTGAGCTCGAGAAGAAGCTGGGTGAGCTGGAACGGAAGCTGTGGGTGCCGCCGGACACCAAGGGGATCGTGGCCGACCTGAGCGTCTTTCCGCGTGTCGGTTACGTTTCCGGCTCGCTCGGTTCGTCCTGGGACGCGCCGACGCCTGCCCAGCAGGCCTACCTGCGCGCCGTCGAGTCGCAGCTCGCCGCAGTGCTCGCCGAGTTCAGTCAACTGTTCGAGGCCGACGTGACCGCCTTCCGGGAACGGGTAGAAGCGGCGGGGATCGAGTTCCTGAAGCCGAAGCCGCCGCTGTCGATGCCGGAGCGCTGAGACCGGAGGGACCCCGTCTGAGCGGGTGGCGCCCGGGCTGGGGGTGGGCTCGGATTCGAGCCGAGCGGCTTAGTGCCGGGATCCCTTGACAGAGAGGGGCTGGGAGGATATAGTTGTAACTACCAACTAAATAGGACATGACACTATGTCCCCGATAACCAGAACCGACGCACCGTCTACCGGCCTACCGCCCACCGAACCGGGCGACCCGTCCCTCGAGGCCCATGCCGCCCAGCTCCACGCGGTCCTCCGCGACCTGAAGCGCGTCTACCAGTTTCGCGACCGCGATCGCATCTGCTGCCACGAGATCTCGGTCACTCAGTGCTGGGCGCTGGACGCGCTCGTCCGTGCCGGTCCCCTAAGCCTGAACGCCCTGGCGGCGGAACTCTACCTCGACAAGAGCACCGCAAGCCGGGTGGTCAACGCCCTAGAACGGAAGGCTTATGTGCGGCGGGGGCGAAATCCCGCCGATGGTCGTGCCGTGTCGCTCGAGATCACCCCTGCCGGCGCTCGGCTCGTCGCCCGCATCGAGCGCGAGATGGTGGCAGAGGAAAAGCGCCTGTTGGCGGAGTTCGAACCTGATGTGCGGGCGGCGATGATCCGTCTGATCGGCGGCCTGGCCGCGGCCGCGTCGGCGTTCATGGTGACCCAGGGCGGCAAGTGCTGTCGGGTCGAGCCGGCGGCGTTGAGCGAGGTCGGCAAGCCGACGGAATAGGAGCATTGTTCTGAGAGAGCTTTCGCGATAGATCACCTCTCACAAAGATGGAGGTTGACGTGAGCAAGGAAGCTGGAATTCGAGATTACGTCCGTGAGCGCTACGCGAGAGCGGCGCGCGAGGCCACCAGTGGGGATGCTGCGAGCTGCTGCGGCCCTGTCGCGAGCGAGAGCACGGATTGTTGCGGCTCGGCGGAGAAGAATGTGGTCTCCCGAGACCTGTACAAGGCCGAAGAGATCGCCTCGATCCCGGAGGGAGCGGCGCTCGCCTCGCTGGGTTGCGGCAACCCAACGGCGCTGGCGGAACTGCGCCCAGGAGAGACAGTGCTGGACCTGGGTTCCGGCGGAGGGATCGACGTTCTGCTGTCGGCTCGACGCGTCGGTCCGAGCGGGAAAGCCTACGGTCTGGACATGACCGATGAGATGCTGGAGTTGGCGCGTCGCAATCAGCGAGAAGCTGAAATCGCAAACGCGGAGTTTCTCAAAGGGACGATCGAAAAAGTCCCCTTGCCCGACGCCAGCGTCGATGTGGTCATCTCGAACTGCGTGATTAACCTCTCCACCGATAAAGATCGAGTGTTGCGTGAGGCGTTCCGCGTGCTGCGACCCGGCGGTCGGTTCGCGGTCTCGGACCTCGTCGTGCAGGGTAAGCTGCCGGTGGCGCTCCTTCGCAATCTCGAGGCCTGGGCTGGCTGCGTCGCCGGGGCGTTGCACGAGGATGCTTACCGCGAGAAGCTGGCGGCGGCGGGATTCACCGACATCGACGTCGAGGTGACGCGGACCTTCGACAACCAGGAGCTGCGCGACCTGGGACGCGATTTCGGCATCGAGGTGAAGGAGAGCTGGCTGGCCGAGGGCCGGGTCGTCTCCGCCTTCATCCGGGCGCGGCGCCCCTCCTGAATCGGTTGATGCGGCGGAAGCCGTTGAGGTTGCGGCGGCCCGAGTGGCGTGCGTCGCGCGCTCGGGCCGTGCCGCTCGCTACGGCCGCGTTGTGGGCAATGCAGCTCATCCTGCCCTCGGCGGTCGCGGCCCAGGAGCCTCGGGACACCGTTCCGCCTGCCGACACCGTCTTCACCGTTCGCGGCCTCACCGTTCAGGTTACCCGGCCCGTTGCCACGGCGGGCGGTGCCAGCGCCATCACCGCGGGCCTCGACTCTTTGCCGTCACCTCCCGCGCCCACGCTGGAAGAGGTGCTGCGGCGCATGCCGCTGATCCTAGTACGCGAGAACTCGCGGGGCGAGGCCCAACCCCAGCTGAGGGGGATGGAGTCACGGCAGGTAGCGGTGCTCGTCGATGGCGTGCCGCTGACGCTGGGGTGGGACAACCGCACCGATCTCTCCGTCATCCCGTTGACGGCGGCCCGCGAACTGACGGTCGTGCGCGGGCTGTCGTCGGTGCTTCACGGTCCGAACGCCCTCGGCGGCGTCGTGCTGGTGAGCCTGGGCGAGGGATCCGCGCCTGTGCGCGAGCCTCCCCGGCTGCAGTTCAATTCGGGCTTGGACCACCTTGGGAACGGCGGTGTCGCTTTGGGTCTGGGCACCCGGTTCGCCGGCGAAGGCGGTGACCTGACGTTCCGCGCCGGCGGCGGCTACCGCAATCGCTCATCGCTGCCGCTCGCCTCGGGCATCACTCAGCCGTTGTCGTCAGACGATCGACTGAACAGCGACTTCGAGGAGGGGAACGGCTATCTGGTGGCGCGCTATCAGCGCAAGGATGGACGCTGGCTCTCGCTCTCGTCGTTCGGGTTCGCGGCGGAGCGGGGCGTGCCCCCCGAGCTTGACGTGCGGGAACCGCGGCTATGGCGTTATCCCAAAACGTCGCGCTGGGTGACGGCGCTGTCGGCGGGCACCGCCTGGGGCCGTACGCCGTTGGGGGAGGGTGACCTCGAGGCGAGCGTGGGTCTCGATTTCGGCGAGACCGACATCGATACCTACGAGAGCCTGGCCTTCGACTCGATCACCGGCGGCGAGAAGGGCGACGATCGCACGGTCACGCTGCGAGTGCTCGGCGACCACACGCTCGGTCGCGGCATCTTGCGGGGCGCGCTCACCCTCGCCGAGGCGCGGCACAAGGAGCTGATCGAGCCCGCCGAGCGGGCGACCTACAAGCAGCGGCTTTGGAGCTTCGGTCTCGAGGTCGAGCAGCCGTTACGCGTCGGCGCTCGCGGAACGCCGCGGGCGCGCGTGAGCGCCGGGCTGAGCATCGACGGCGCCGACACGCCCGAGACCGGCGGCCGGCCGGCGCGCGACGCAATCATCGACTGGGGCGCGCGAGCCGGCGGCACGATCGCGCTGGGGAGTGGAGGTCTGCTGCTGCACGGCGGGTTGAGCCGGCGCGTGCGATTTCCGGCGCTGCGTGAATTGTATTCGGGCGCTCTGGGCCGCTTCGTGGTGAACGAGAACCTGGATCCCGAGGTGCTGGGTGTGGCGGAGCTGGGACTCACCGTTAACTTCGGCGCCCTCGAGGCGCAGGCGGTCACCTTCTATCAGCGCTTGACCGATGCGATCGTGCGCGTGAGCCTCGCCGACGGTCGCTTCCAGCGGCAGAACCGCGACGAGATCACGAGCGTCGGCGTCGAGCTACTCGCCAATTACGAGTGGGATCGCTTCTCGCTGGCCGGCGACGTGACCCTCAAGGATGTGAGCCTCGACGATCCGAGCGCGCCGGCGGGTCAGACGAGGCCCGAGTACCAGCCGTGGATCGCGGGCGGCGTGCAGCTGTCGGCGCTGCTGCCGTTAGAGCTTCGCGGAGCGGCGCGTCTCCGTCACATCGGTCCGCGCTACTGCGTAAATCCCGACCTCGACGCGAACGTGCGGCTGGACGCGGACAGCTGGCTGGACCTGGAGGTCGCGCGCGGCTTCGGGCTCAATGCGGTCGCGCCCGGCCGCCGCGCCGAACTGGTGCTCGTCGCCGACAACGTGAGCGACACTGCGGTGTTCGATCAGTGCGGGCTTCCGCAGCCCGGGCGGCTGCTGAGGGTGCAGATTCGGGTTTTCTAGGGTGCGGTGCCATCATCCCCCGCCGCTTACGAGGTGTCCTCCAACTTGCGCGCTTCCGACAGAGCAGAAGCGACAAGACCGGCGGGGACCGCGACCACACCGAGGCCAATGACCAGCACGATTGCTGTGAACACGCGTCCACCTACGGTAACACGATAGACATCCCCGTAACCTACCGTCGTCAACGTTGCGATGGCCCACCACAAAGCATGGAAGACTGACGCGAACGCTTCGGGCTGAGCTTGACGCTCAAAATAGTAGATCCCGACAGCCGATATATATATATATATATATAGGAGTGTCAGACTTGCCGATATGAAAAGAACTACTTCCTCCTTCGCTATTCGAAATGCCAAGTGGAAGCGATTGATCGCGCGGCTGTAACGTGCAAGTTTCAAAATGCGAAACAGACGGAGCATCCTGAGGACACGGATCGATCGCAGGTCTATCCCCGAAGCGATGTAGAACGGGAGGATGGCGGCGAGATCGACCAGGCCATAGAAGTTAAACATAAACGCTAGCCTGCTGTCAGCCACGGCTAGGCGCAGCAGGTACTCACTAGTGAATACCGCTACGATTACGATTTCGGTGATTCGCAGACTCTCTCGCGCTTCTTGAGAAAGCGTGGGGAGCGTCTCGGCCGCAAAGGACACGAGCGATATCACGATTAGGAATTAGATGAACAGGTCAAAGACCCGTCTCAGTCTGGTATCTGTCTGCTCGACGATTTGCTTTAGCTTTATGGGCATAAGGCGTATCGGTGCTTGGGACATACGGTCAATACGTTTCGCACGAGGCGCTTCTTGCAGCGTAACCGGGACGTATCCATATTGATCTATTAGGCTATCCCGCCACGATTCTGCAAGACTTGATGAACATGAGAAAGCCAGCCCGGGATTTGGGCCTGCCTCATGACCTGTCTCTTTGGAGGGGAGTATGAAGGTCTCGGAGGCCGTTCAGCACATGACCAAATGGTACCTCCACCGAATTATCGACAGCTTCACTCGTGATTTCCCCAAGCTCGATCAAGATCAATCTCGCGATACCATAGTCAAGAACGTCGACGAGTTGACTAATCCGGAAAGGATCCGGCGGGTGCTTTCACTGTTCCTAGGAGCTCGCCTGCCCAGAACCGGGCTGGCGGAAAAAGCCGTGTCGCAGTGCGAGGCTCGAGCACGGGCCGTCATAGCTACACGGGGCTTGAAAAGCGTGCTTGGCCGGACCTTTGGAAGGCGCTAGGCCTCAAATATGAGGGGCCGAAACAGTACAGATTTCACATACACTAGCCCGACTGGTCGTTATCTGCGATCCTTCCTGCTTCGATTCGGGCGAGCGATGCCCAAACCGCGGACGCTAAGAGGAGGAGTGCGCCGATATCGAACAACCATACGCCGCCCGCTGTCCAATGAGAGGATCAATTACAGTTTGAACGAGGATTAGGAGAAAACATAGCACGGCCAGCGTTAAGATGGTCCGCTGCTCTCCTCCTTTGAACGCCAGAAGAGTTCCGGTGATTCCGAGACCGAGGACAGCCAACGTCGGGACGGAAGGTTTGTCCGGTAAGGCTCCGCCAGCACACTGACCTGCCAGCGTCCCGGCCAACAGCACAAACGCTAGCGGCCTGTTGGGAGCTGCGTCTGACCGCGAAGTTCCCTCCAGTGCCTTCCCCAGTGTATCCTCCGCGTTCGTTTCGTACGGCCCTGTTAGCAAGTCAAGCTCCGGTGCGGCTACTTCGTTCAGCTGCTGTAAAGCACCTGAGCGTGTGGAGGCCTTGTCAATGGACTCAAGGGCCAAGTCGAGAGCCTTTATGGCCAGTTCGGTCTGTTCCCGAACCTCTGCAGGCAATCGGTGTTCCCAGTGCGTGGCGCCTGGCCTTCCAAGAAATCCGAGCGTCCTAAGACGCAATCGACCCGGCACAACCTCCAGCAATACCTTCTCTCCGTCCGCCAGTCTCAGAATCGATGCTGAGCCTTTGACGTAAGTGACTCTCTTGTTCGCCACTGTTAACACCTCCGCAAGAATTGGTCACCAGGCTTGACTCACGCGATCGCGGCAGACAAAAAGGATATCGCTCGTTCGCGTTACGCGCGGGTCTCGTACCACACACTCCCTGCGCAATATGTAGTCCTGTATCCGATTTACCCAGCTTCATCGGGACAGTCTCGAATCGAAGCTTGAGAGACAAACCGAAGGTTTGCATCGACCTCTCCCCCTTGGGTCACGATTGCGGTTGTGCCGTTCGACTTCTTGCGGGAAAAGCGCAGCCTGCGCCCGCCGCACGGTCCCGATGTGCTGTTGCTGATTTGCGGCTAGACTGTCGCCCAATGGAATCCCTTCAACAGTGCGCATCTGCTTCGCGAGTCGTTTCCTGAAAACCGTCTCTATAATTGCGTTCGCCAACGTAAGTCGACACGGGTCGCCTAGCCACTGGTCCTATAATCCATCTCTCAAATCTATTACGCGAGCGACAGCGAATCGTGGATCGCAGAGGATGATCCGCTGCACGCGGTGAAGCGCCGGGCGGATGGAATCCCGAGGTGGATGCACAAGGAGTTCGCGCGGGCGTACTCGAAGATGGGCCAGCCCCCGATCCCGCCTGAGCGAGCGTCAGCAGCTCCTGGCGCAGCGCGGCGGCGTCGATGGCCTGGCGTGCGTTGGCGCCCCGTCGCCCTCCCTGTCGGCCGAGCAACCGCTGCCGACCGCCAAGGCTAGCACGGCGAAAATGAAACCCAAACGTTAACCGCATCATCGCTTCACCATAGGGGTCGAACCCCTACGGCCTACCGTTCACCGTCCACCGCCAACCGGTCTACCGAACCCGTCCCGGCATCCGCTCCATCCAGCCGTTCGCCACCACGATCGGCTGCTCCAGCTTCAGCTCGCCGACCTTGAGGCTCACCATGTACTCGCCGGGCAGCACCTCGCGCAGCTCCTCGCGGGAGGTGGGGCCGCCCAGCTCGCGGGGGCGCGGCCGGTCGGCTTTGAGGTCCCAGGTGAGCCGGTGGATGCCCGGTCGCCCCGACCCGGTCAGGCGGCGCACGGTGGCGCCAGAATCATCGTCGCCTGCCGCCGCCTTGCGGATCGTCAGCGTCACGTCGTCGCCCTGGTCCTCCCGCAAGTAGTAAGTGATCACCGTGCCATAGGGCGGGTTCGAGGTCTTGAAGAACTGATCGCCGAAAGCGCCGTAGGTGTCGCGCTCGCGGTAGATGCGCGCCGGCTTCACCCTGAACAGATGCGCGTCCACCGCCAGCACGCTGTCGTCCAGCTCTTTCAACGGTCCGATGTCGAGGATGTAGATGCTGCGCCCGTAGGTGCCGACGACCAGCTCCTCATCGCGCGGCACCAGCTCCATGTCGCGGATCGCGGCGGTGGGCAGGTTGTTCTTCAGCCGCACCCACTGGTCCCCGCCCTTGTTGGACATCCAGAGCCCGAACTCGGTGCCGACGAACAACACCTTGGGGTTGGTGTCGTCTTCACGGATCACGTAGCTGCCGCCGTCCTCGGGTAGATCGCCGCTGATGTTCGTCCAGCTGTCTCCGCCGTCGGTCGTCTTGTAGACGTAGGGGCGGTAGTCGTCGCGCCGATGACAGTCGTAGACCACGTACGCCGTAGACGCGTCGAAGCGCGACGGCTCGATCTCGCTCACCCAGCAGTTTTGTGGCGGTTGGTCCGGGATGTTGGCCGTGACGTTCCGCCAGGTGGCGCCGCCGTCGGTCGTCACCCAGATGAGCCCGTCGTTCGAGCCGGTCCAGAGGATGCGGGCGTCGAGCGATGACTCGGCCACCGAGTGGAGCGAGTGATACGAGGTGTGGCCCACCTCGGGCTCGGGGTTGAAGCGATTGGCGCGGGTCATGTCGGGCCCCAGTATACGCCAATCGCGCCCGCGGTCGGTCAGCTTGAACAGGTGGTTGCCGCCCAGGTAGACGACGGTGGGGTCGTGGCTCGAGATCTCGAACGGGGTGTTCCAGTCCCAGCGGAACTCGTGGCCGCTTTCGGCGCCGGCGTCCTCGGCGTGCGGCCTCACGCTCTCGTACTTCCAGGTGTGCACGTCGAAGCGGCGAATGTTGCCGAACTGCGACTCGCCGTAGCGGATTTGCGGGCTGTCGGGTGACACGGCGTGATCGTAGCCGTCGCCGCCGAACACGCGGTACCAATCGTAGTCGGTGATCCCCACCTCCTCGCGCGTGCGGCTGGGGCCACACCAGGTGCCGTTGTCCTGGGTACCGCCGCAGACGTGATAAGGGATCTTGGTGGTGTCGACATCGACCTCGTAGAACTGGCTGGCCGGGATGATCTGGTGCGCCCAGGTATCGCCGCCGTCGAACGAGATGTAAACACCGCCGTCGTTGCCGAGAACGATGTGCTCGGAGTCGTCGGGGTTGACCCACATGGCGTGATGATCCACGTGGACGCGCTCCAGCCGCCGCTGCTCGATCGTCGCGCCGCCGTCCTTCGAGTGGCCGAGCAGCGTGGAGGCGAGCCAGAGCTGCTTGTCATCGTTGGGATCGAGCCAGACCTCGTTGTAGTAGTAGTCGGGGATCGCCGACAGGTCATTCATCCGCTGCCAACTCGCGCCGCCGCCCTCGCTGCGAAACAGACCGCCGTGCGGGCTGACGCCCGGCTCCGTGGCGCCGTGGGCGGCTTGGATCACCGCGTAAACGATGCTCGGGTTCTTCGGATAGATGGCCAGCCCGATGCGACCGAGGTTCCGAGTCGGGAGCCCGTTGTTCAACGCCGGATCGGTGAGCCGCGTCCAGGTGCGACCGCCGTTGGTGGTCTTGTAGATGCCGCTCCCGGCGCCGGCGCCCTCCATGTGGCCGCCACCCCAGCGCAGCCGGTGCCAGGCGGCGGCGTAGAGCACCTGCGGGTTGGAAAGGTCCATCTTCAGATCGACGAAGCCGGTGGTATCATCGACGAACAGGATCCGCTCCCAGTTCGCGCCGCCGTCCGTCGTCTTGTAGATGCCGCGCTCCGGGTTTGGGCCCCAGAGGTGGCCGAGGGCGGCGACATAGACCGTGCCACTGTCGGTGGGGTGGATAGCGATACGGCCGATCTCGCGGGTCTCCTTCAGGCCGACGTGCTTCCAGCTGCTGCCGCCGTCCGTCGACTTGTAGACGCCATCCCCCCACGCGTTGGAGCGGAGCGAGTTGCGCTCTCCGGTGCCGACCCAGATCTCCTTGGGATCGTAGGGTGCGACGGCCACGTCGCCGATGGTCGAGCTGCCCGCGTCGTCGAAGATCGGCTTCCAGGTGGTCCCGGCGTTCATCGTCTTCCAGAGGCCGCCGGAGGCCAGCCCCACGTACATCGTCTTGTGGCCCGGCTCCTCGGGGACGGCGATGGCGGTGATGCGCCCCGAGGAGTTGGCCGGCCCGATGAACCGGAACTTGAACGGCTCGAGAAGGTCGGCGGTCAAGCTCGAGCCTGGCGCGCTGCCTTCCTGTGCCAGCCCCGTCGCACTGACGGCGCAAGCCGCAGCAGCGACGAGCAACCCTGCTTTGATCGGTAGTGCAAGATGATGAGCGGTTAGCCATCGGCACGTCGTTGCGCGCACAGCATGCCTCCTTGGCTTATCTGGAACCGAGGGTGGGGCCGCTCTATAATGGGGCGAGCAACGCAGGTGAGCCAGTTCGAACGCCGCAAATCTGCGATCCGGCGGGGGATCGATCCGCGCGCATCGGTCGACTGCGATGGCTCTAACTTAGCTGATCACTTCCCCCTGCGACGTCCGGCTTCTCTCAGTCGCTCGAGTTGTTCCGGCAGGTGCTCACGCCCAGGGACGGAGGCGAACTCGCGAGCCCATCGGCCCAGATAAGCCCAATCAATCTCCGTCTCCTTTCGGCGGACCACGCCTTGCGCGTCCTCGATGTCGCGTGGGCGGCCCGCGAATAGCTTGTGAAGTATGAGATCCTCGGCGGTCGCGAAAGGTACGGCCACCCCTTTCAACTCCACCTCGATCGCGCGTTCGATCGCCTGCCGCTCGTAGGGACTGGTGGAGAAGATGAAATCGACTCGGATGCGGGTGTCAGAGTGGAGGGCTGGGAGGACGAATGTCCGCCGAACAAAGTCCGGGAGGTTCTCCGGCAGCGGCCTCAGTCCCAACTCACGGCAGATCTCCTCGCGCCGGGAGTTCGTCCGGCGTGGCGCCCAGCGTCACATCGATGTCTTCGGTCAGACGCGGCTGCCCGTGCAGAAGCACCGCCTGGCCGCCGATCAGCATGAAGGGGATGCCGCTCTCGCGAAGTCGCGACGCGAGAGCCGCCAGGAGTCCCGTGAAGTCAGGCTCGCGGGGGGAGCCCATTGACTGCGCGCGCTATTGCGAAGTCGGATTCGAGGTCGTTCCGCCAGTCGGCACCGATGTGGGGGTTCACTAGTAGCGCCTCGGCCCAGAGCGCAGCAAAGCGGCGCAGCGCCTCGGGGTAATCGACGTCGCGCAGCGCCTCGCGCTGGTAGCGCCGCTCCAGCTCTTCGACGCGTGCCCAATCGCGGATCATGGCCCCAATATAGGTGACGTCCGCGAGAGCCACGAGGGCGGGAGGACACACTATGTGGAAATCTCCTTCGCCGCCGGTCCAGTACAGCCCGTCGCCTGAACAATGCTGAGTCTTTGGTGTCAGAGTGCGAGAATGATCAGTTACCGAGCCGCGTTAGGGGAGCGCACAGCGCTGGTTTAGGGCTTGCCGCCGCCGGTGGCGTCCGCCAGTATCGTAGCCGCTCGCTGCTTGTGGAAACCCAGGGGGAGCAGAGGATGGAGCGTAACATGAGCTTGTCATTCGCGTTGGTCGCGTTCGGCGTCGCCTGTGGTTTTGGCTGCTCGACGTCGTCTGGACCCAACGACCCGAACGATCCGGGGAATCCGGGTAACGTTCAGCTGGCGGTCGAGGTGGTGGCGGGGAATCTGAGCAGCCCGGTCTACCTCACGGCGCCGGCCAGTGACCCGCGCCTGTTCGTGGTCGAGCAGGCCGGCCGAGTCCGGATCGTCAAGGACGGGCAGCTGCTGGGGACGCCGTTCCTGGACATCTCGGGTCGCGTCCGGTCGGGTGGCGAGCGGGGGTTGTTGAGCATCGCCTTCCATCCGGACTACGCGTCGAACGGCTTTTTCTACGCCAGCTACACCGACAACAACGGCGATACGCGCATCGATCGCTACACGGTAACGGCGGATCCGGACGTGGCCGATCCCAACTCGGCCAAGCTGATCCTGGCGGAGCCGCAGCCGGCCGGCAACCACAACGGCGGGCTGATCCTCTTCGGACCCGATGGCATGCTCTACATCGGGCTGGGCGACGGCGGAGGTCGCGGCGACACGTACGGGAACGGTCAGAACCTCACCACGCGCCTGGGCGCGATTCTGCGCGTCGATGTCGATGGGGGCGATCCGTTCGCCATCCCTTCGGACAACCCATTCGTCGGCGTGGCCAACGCGCGCGACGAGATCTGGGGCTACGGGCTCCGCAACCCTTGGCGCTTCGCCTTCGATCCCCCAGACGGCGTCCTCTACGTCGCTGACGTCGGCCAGAACGCCTGGGAAGAGGTGAACGCCGTCTCGGCGACCGCCGGCGGATTGAACTACGGCTGGAACATCATGGAGGGGGCACACTGCTTCTCTCCCAGCAGCGGCTGTGATCAAAGCGGTCTCGTTCTTCCGGCGGTCGAGTATGGACACGGCGATGGCTGCTCGATCACCGGTGGCTACGTTTATCGTGGGTCCGCCATCCCCGAGCTGCGCGGCCACTACTTCTACTCCGACTGGTGCTCCGGCTTTCTGCGCAGCTTCCGCTTCGCCAACGGCACGGCGACGGACCAGCGGGAGTGGGCGGTGGGCGACCTGGGGAACGTGCTCTCGTTCGGCGTGGACTCGACCGGCGAGCTCTACATCCTGTCGGGGAACGGGAGGGTGTACCGGCTCAAGAAGACCGGCTGAGATCGCCTCGCCGCTCGGACCACGGGGACCCGCGCGAACGCATCGGATTCGCGGGCTCCCCGATCGCCTTTCTCTCCGGAAAGGTCTGCTGAGCGGCAGGCACGCCGGCCTACCTTTTATATAGAGGCCGCGCGACCTATTCTATCTCGATTTTGTGGCATACACGCATTCAGCTCACCTTCATGACCGGCGGCGCGCGCCGCGCGGCGGGTGCTACAACCTGGAGGGCCAGTGGGCCGTGGAGAACGAGGGTGTCGCCCCCGACGTCGAGGTCGAGCAATCGCCGAAGCTGGTCAACCAGGGACGCGAGCCACAGCTGGAAAGGGCGGTGGCGGTCGCCCTCGACCTGCTCGACACTCGAAAGGTGACGATCTTGCCGCAGCCGCCCGATCCGGTACGGGTGAAGCGGCCGAACTGAGCTGAAACGAGCGACGAGCTTTTCGCCGCAGGAGGGAAAATGAGATGCTTTAGGTTCTCGGCGTTGACCTGCATCGTCGGGGCGACCGCCTTGACGAGCTGCGAGCCGCCGCCGGACCCCGCCGCCGTCATCGCCGATCTGTTTACCGGCGCGGGCGCGGAATGGATCGACATGAGCTACGCCTACGACGAGAGCACCATCTTCTGGCCCACGGCGCGGGCCTTCGACCTGGAGGTGGTCTCCGCCGCCGTCACCGAGGCCGGCTACTACTACGCGGCCAACAACTTCTGTACCGCCGAGCACGGCGGCACGCACCTGGATGCGCCCATCCATTTCGCCGAGGGCCGGCACACCGCCGACCAGATTCCGATCGGGCGCCTCGTGGGCGCAGCGGCGGTGGTCGACGTGAGTGAAGCGGCGGCCGCCGACCCAGACTATCAGGTGGGTGTCGGCGATCTCGAGGCGTGGGAGACCGAGCACGGCCGTATCCAAGACGGCTCGATCTTGCTGCTGCGAACGGGTTGGGGCGAGCGCTGGCCCGACCGCGAGGGCTACCTCGGGACGGCGCGCAGCGGCGCCGAAGCGGTACCGGAGCTCCATTTTCCCGGGCTGCACCCCGACGCGGCACGCTGGCTCGTGGAGAACCGAAGGATAGACGCCCTGGGGATCGACACGCCGAGCATCGACTACGGCCAGTCCACGCGGTACGAGTCGCACCAGATCTTGTTCGCCCAGAACATCCCGGCGTTCGAGAACGTGGCCGCCCTCGATCGTCTGCCTGCAACGGGCGCCTACGTAGTGGCGCTGCCGATGAAGATCGGCGGTGGCAGCGGCGGCCCGCTGCGCATGGTCGGCGTGGTGCCGCGCATGGGCGGATCCCGATAGTCCGGCCTGGCTCGAAGCGCCGAGGGATTACTGGGGCGGCTCGGCCTTCACGTCACGCCGTCGCGGTTCGCCCCAGCGCGAGCGGCGCCAAAAAGGCGAGGCCCGAGAGCGCGAACAACACCGTGGGAGGTAAGGGGAAGGTCAGCGCGCCCACGCCGACCAGGGCAGCGGTAAGGGCGAGGTTGATCAGCGTCGCCGTGCGAAAGCCCTTGGCGCGGGCCCGAACGTGGCCGATCAACAGCAGGTTCAGAAGCCCCACGTAAACGAGCAGCGCCGCGAACGATAGGCTGAACCCCTGGAACAGATCCATCATCGTCCGTTCGACTCCGCCCACGTCGAGACGGTAGTTCATCATCAGTTCCAGTAGCTGCGCTTCGGTCTCGTTGGCAGGCTCGCGCGCCGAGAAGTGCCCGATCATGTGGAGGCCCGCGGTCACGATCTGCAGGCTGGCGCCGATTCTGAAGAACGAGGTCGCCCTCTTCATCATGGCTCACCCTCACGCGCTGTTTTGAATGGTATGGGTGGGTCGCTTCGAGCTGTCTGAATCTGCCCCCGGCATAACGCCGGGCTATTCGTAACGCAGCGACTCCACCGGATCTACCCGCGCCGCCCGCCGGGCGGGCAACACGCCGGCCAGCAGACCGATGGCCACCAGGGTCAGCACGCAAACGAGTGCTATAGGCCAGGAGAACTTCGGGTTGGCCAGATAGACCGCCGCGCCCTCCTCGGCGGGCAGGCTGTCGACGAACTTCACGACGGCGGTCGAGAAGGCGAGGCCGAGGCCGCCGCCCATCAAGGTGAGGGCGAGCGACTCGAATATGAACTGCGAGACGATGTGCCGTTTGCGCGCGCCCAACGCCAGCTTCACGCCGATCTCCTTCGTCCGCTCCCGCACCACCACGTACATGATGT
>CAYGCC010000055.1:0-10812 GCA_964348165.1 uncultured Gemmatimonadota bacterium
GGCAGCGAGCAGGCTGTTGGGTAGCTGATTGCCCCGTGGTGTAATTGGCAACACGCTTGGCTCTGGACCAAGAGACTCCTGGTTCGAACCCAGGCGGGGCAACTCAAGGGTCGCAAGGCGTTGGGCGCCGGGAGGGTATCCGGCACTCGGCGCCCGCGTTGTTTGGACGGGTGGCCGAGCGGCTTAAGGCGCACGCCTGGAGAGCGTGTGGGCGCCACAAGCGCCTCGTGGGTTCGAATCCCACCCCGTCCGTTTGAGGAACGGATCGGATATCCAATGTCGAATTCTCAATGTCGAATGTCGAAGTTTGTGTGGGTGCACCTCACTTGGACATTCGATATTGGACATTTGACTCGACTTTCAACGCCGGAGATGTGGCAGAACGGGGTTGCACCGTAGGGGGTGCAGCCAGACGAATCGCAAACTGAAGACTGGAGGCCGGCGGGTTTACCGACTACCGACAACCGCTTATCGTCTACCGATTCCGGAGGGGTGGCAGAACGGCAATGCACCGCACTCGAAATGCGGCGCCCTCACGGGCTTGTGGGTTCGAATCCCACCCCCTCCGCTCTTCTCAATCCCGTCCTTCTTGCGCTCTTATCTGACTCCGGGTCTTCGGGTGTTCAGCGCGCCCGCGTTGGTCGTTGGCGCTGAAAGTGATTACGTCTATCGCGGCGGGGATGACGGGCAGTCGATGATGAACGTACGACGTTTGCAGCAGCGATACACCGCCGCCCCCAAGTGTAGTGTGTTAATGCGTCCCTGAATACACGGGATTGCGATTCGATAGGATGAGTAAGCTTCGATAACGGCCGCGTGCCGGCCGAGAAATCGAGGCGCTGCGTCGGCGCGACAATTGCGCCGTTCGATCGGCGACGGTAGCTTGGATGCGCTCACAAACATCGTTGGTTTCCCGCCGGGCCCACGGGCCCCCTGCCACGGGAGTGTCCCCATGAACAGGAAACTGATCGCACTCGCCGCCTTCGGCTTCTTTGCCGTCGGCTGTCAGGAAGCGGATCCTACTACGCCGGTGGCTGATGGCCTCGGCCTGACGCCGCAGGCGAACACGGGTCCGGTGATCCATCACGCCTCGCTGGGTAGTCCGGATATCTGTGAAGCTTTGGGGCTGCCCACCGGCTGCGATGCCAATTTCTCGCTGGTGGCGAACGCGTTTGCCGATGGCAGCGTGAAGGGGCAGTGGCAAGACTCATTCGGCGGCGGTGCGGGTATTCACGTCGCGGTCGACTGTCTGAACGTGGTCGGCAACGGAGCCGTAGTCGGCGGTGTGATCACCCATGGGTTTGGCGGCTTTGAGGAGAACGAGGGCGAGCGCGCACTCACTGCGGTCGTGGATAATGGCACATCCGCCAACGATCCTGCGGATCAGCTCAGCTTCTCGTTCTTCCCCGTAGGAGACCTTACCTGCGATCTTTTCTCACCGGCCGACTTTCCGCTTTTTGATCTGGCCCATGGCCAGGTCAAGGTGTGGTAAGCGAAAGCTGGAGCTGAAGGCGACCGTGGTAGCGCCGGCCTGCAAGGGCCGGCGCTGCTATTTTGGGCCACCGCGGCACTCCAGCCGAGTCAAGGCGCCGTGGCGACAGGCTAGCGCCGCGCGCGAGCTGCAGACTGAGATAGCCTGGCGAAGACTGCCCCGGGCAGGCGCTCAGTCGGCGCGCCCGGGCAGGTTCCGGACGCCTGGGATGACCAGCCGCTGACCGACGCTCAGCCGTGCCGGCTCGAGTCCGTCGTTCGCCTCGAGGATCGCCGATACCCGGGTCCCATACCTTCTGGCGATCCTACCCAGGTGCTCGCCACGGCGCACGATGTGCACGACCGAGCGCACCCGCTCGGACGCGGGCACGTTGGCGTAGTTCTCCGTGAAAATGCGGGGCCGGCCGGCGGGGACGCGCACCCGGTACTGCTTTCCGGGCGGAGTGATGCCGCGGATCAGGTGAAGGTTGAGCGCCAGGATCTCCTCGAGGGGAACGCCGGCGGCGTCGGCCACGACATCGAGGCTCGTGGCATCGCTCACGTAGCCGAAGTCGAAGGTGGCGATCGGCTCGGGTCGTTCCCTCAGTCCGTACTTCTCCGGCTGCTTCGCGATCAGCGCGGCGGCGATCAGCTTCGGCACGTAGTTACGTGTCTCACTCCGCAATACGCGGCGGTCGGCCAGCTTCCAGAAGTCGCGGCTGCCGGCGCGGCGCATCGCCCGGTGAACCCGGCCCGGACCGGCGTTGTAGGCGGCGACGGTCAGATACCAGTCACCGAACTCGCGGTACAGGTCTTCCAGATACTCGGCCGCGGCAGCGGTCGCGGCGATCGGGTCGTAGCGCTCGTCGACCCAGTGGGAGATCTCCAGCTCGTAGATCCTTGCCGTGGCGGGCACGAACTGCCAGAGCCCCGCGGCGCGGGCGCGACTGTAGGCCGTGCCCTCGAAGCCGCTCTCGATCAACGATAGGTAGACGAGATCCTCGGGCAGGCCTTTTCGTCGAAAGATCTCACGCATCAGTCGCTCGTAGCGGCCGGCGCGGGCGAGCGTGATCTCGAAGCTCTTTCGGCCCCGGGTCTGGTAGTAATCCAGCCACGTCTCCACGGCTTCGTTCATCTCGATCGGGATGTCCCACTCCACCGTTTTGGCTTTGGGGGGCTCCTTGCGGTGCGTCCCGGCTCGATCCGGCAGCTCGCAGCCGATGAGCACGGTGGTCAGCAGCGGGATCCAGACGTGCCGGGATCGCGTCGATGGGACGCTCGGCCGATCGATTGGGTAACCGCCGTAAGCCTTCATCGCTCGTCTCCTGCTCGATCTCGTCTCGAGATCCGGGATGCAGGGGGTGGCGGGGGTACTCGGGAAGCCGGGAAAGACGGGGGATTAGAAAGCGACCTTGGGGGAGCGTGTCAGCCCGGCAGGGTTATCTAGGCTAATATCGGTTCGCGACCAGGTCAACTCGCGGCGATCGGCCCGCCTGACCGCCACCGACCGCGATTTGATTTAATGCGGCCGAGCGGGCATCTTTGGGCGAATTCTGACACAGTGTGTACCTCCAACAAGGAAGTCTGTGAGCACGATGACCCGTGTACTTAAAGCAACGAGATCATGCTGGTCTCGGACGTCGATGGGGCTCTTGAGCGCCTGCCTGCTGCTGGGCTGCGGCCCCGCGGAGCAACAGGACGCACCCAATGTCCTGGCCTCGCTAAGCGATGAGTCGATCACGCGGGCCGAGGTCGAGGAACAGATCGGCGACGAGCTGGCGCGCATGGACCACCAGTACCGTCTGGAGCGGCATCGCTTGATGGAGCAGACGCTGCAGCGAGTGGTGCGCGACCGCCTGCTGCGAGCGGAGGCCGAGGCCCAGGGCATCACGTTCGAACAGCTGGCCACGCAGATCCAGGCGAGCGTGACCGTTAGCGAATCAGACGGTCGCGAGTGGTATGAACGCAACCAGCGCTCTCTCGGCGGTCGCAGCTACGAGGATCTGGCGCCCCGCATCCAGGAGTTCCTGTTGACCACCGAGCGGCAGAAGGCGATGAACGACTTCGCCCGGAAGCTGGAGAGAGATAAGGGCGTCGTTTATTACCTGGAGCCGTTTCGTGCCGAGCTGGATCTAAAGGGAGCGCCTTCGAATGGCCCTGCCGATGCCCCGGTGACTCTGGTGGAGTTCTCCGACTTCGAGTGCCCGTTTTGTGGAGGCTTCGTCCACACGCTCGAAGAGCTCGAGGAGGCCTACCCCGACAAGCTGCGCTTCGTCTACCGGCAGTATCCGCTCGAAGCGATCCACCCGCGCGCCTTCAAGGCAGCCGAGGCCTCGCTGTGCGCTCATGAGCAGGGTCGGTTCTGGGAGATGCACGATCTGATGTTCGAGGAGCAGGACGGGCTGGACGTCGCGGCGCTGAAAGAGAAAGCGGCGCGCCTCGGTCTGAACGAGGACGACTTCGCGTCTTGCATCGACTCGGGCCGCATGGCCGATCAGGTCCGCCGGGACATGCGGGAAGGCGACCGGCTGGGGATCGAGGGTACCCCAGCGATCTTCGTGAACGGGATCCCGGTGCCGGGCGGAGCCGCCCCCTACGCGATGCTCGCCGGTATCATCGACGACGAGCTGCGCCGGCAGGGCGCCGAGTAGCCGCCGCCGACCGGGCCCTCGGGCCGCCCTGCCGCCCCGCGCCCCATCGCAGCGGGCCGCGGGGCGGCCGTTCGTTTGGGCCTATCTCGCTAGAAGCTGATTCCGGGTCCGAAGCTCAACACCCAGCGGCTTCCCACGACATCTTCGCCGAAGCGATAGCCGAGGTCGAGGCGGCTGTGGCGCGCGCCGGTGCCGAGGGCGCCCCCGGTCCTCAGACCGACCCCGATGTTGCCGCCGAAGCGCGACGATTGGTCGGGGTACCAGGCGCCTCCGTAATCGACGAAAAAGGCCACGCCGATCCCCACCAGGTTCAAAAGCGCGTCCCAGATGAACCAGCGGTGTTCGAAGGTCCCGATCACGATGCGGGTGCCGGTGAACGAGTGAGGCTCCCAGCTTCGCGGGGGGAGCGTGAAGCCAAGGTCGAATTCTTCTCCCGGCGGCGGGTTCTCCTGGGCGCCTCCCATGATGAAGAGAATGGTGGCGTGGCGCGGCAGCGGCTTCGCGCCGAAGGTCAGGCTGACGACCACGCGGCCCGAATCCAGTCCCGCATCGGTGAACAAGCCGCCGGCGGAGAGCTGTCCCTTGATGAAGCTGCCTGGCGGCCGAACGGCGGCGGCGAGGTCGAGCCGCGGCCCGATACCGGTACGGCGGTAGCCCCAGCCCTCCGGGGCCAGCGCCAGCGATAGCCGGCCGACGGTGCTGAGGTCGAGATCCTCATCCTGGAAACCGTTGAAGAAGCGCGTCTCGCGGAAGCGTGCCCCGCGGAACTCCGCGGACAAGGCGACGCTGCCGGTCACGGTATCCGGGATCGCCAGCGCCGTGTCTTGCAGCTGCACGAATTCCTCGCGCCTGACCTCGAGCGTGGCCCCCAATCGCAGATAGTGGGTCTTGGACTTCGATACCGCGGAGGCTCCGCCCAGCCGGTGGATGAATGCGCGCCGCCAGAAGAAGCTCGTGTCGCGGACGCTGGCGTCTTCGATCCGGTAACGAAGGACGCGCCGGCTGGTTGCGAAGCCGGTGTAGCCGAAGGAGCGCTGGTCCTCGATGGAGTAGAACGGCTGGCCGATGCTCCAGTGCCCCTGGTCTCCGTCCGACCAGGTCACCAGCGTGGCGCCGCTGGAGAGACTGCTTCCCAGGATACGCCTGAAGTCGCCGATGAATTGCAGCCCATCCCGGTCCACATCCTTTCGGTAGGCAAAATGGAGCAGGTTTCCGGTGCCGAGCAGGTTGAGCTCGGTGAACCCGATGATCCCCGTCCAGGTGCCCTCCGACTTGAGTGAAAGCTGAAATATCGGCCGGCTGCTCCATCCGTCCTTCGTGGTCACGATGACCGCGAGCTTCCCTTCGACGCGGGCGGTGTCGATATCGACCTGGCGGAAGATTTCGCGGGCGCGGAGATTGCGCTCGCTCTCGGCGATCTTCACTGAATCGTACGGCTCACCGACGGCGAACAGCAGCTCATCGCGGACCACATACCCTCGGGTCCGAAAGCGGACCGCGTTCATCGAGCGGTAGACGAAGCTCTTCCGCGCCTCTTCGGGGGCGTAGACGCTGTGGTTGACGACGATGATCGTATCGATCATCGCTCGCGGATCGTTATCGGATTGGCCGTGGAGATCGGCGGAAGGCAGGGTGACGAGGCCGACCACGAGCACGAGAGGCCTGAGTCGTTTGCCCAGACGTCGGGCGGCGGGTGAGCGCGGGCCATGCGAGAATCCGAGGGCCAGCTGGGGCCCGGAGTGGCGGACGGATCGCTGGGCTTCAGTTCTTACGCTGCTCGACAACGGATCTCCGCGGAATTGGCGGTCACGGCAAGAATGGCGTCATAAAGATATAGAACACCGCGCGTCGCCGCGTGTGCCCGCCGGGCTCGGGACCCGCGCGGGGCGACTAGGCTGAGAATTGGCTGGGTTGGGTCCGGGCGCCGCGGGCTAGTTCGATTCCGTCGTCACGGCTCGCGGCGTCGCGGCCGCTCGGGTGAGCCACTGCTGGTAACGGAGCGTTCTTGGGCAGATAGCGGCCTCGTCACACGAGGCGGTGCCGTCGGTGACCACGCCCAGCAACGCGCTGCCATTACGCATGAACTCCAATCGCATATAGCCCAGCTCGCCGTGCTGCTCACCCGCCGTGAACAGCGCGTCCCGGCTCCCCACGGGGGTCAGCCGGCTGCCGGCGCCGCTGACCAGGTTGAAACGCACGCCGTACTCGCTACCGTCTAGGACCTGGAGGCTGTGGTCGTGTCCGGCGGCATAGACGAGCGGTTGCCCGGGATACTCCAGGAGCACGCCCGTCAGCTGATCGCGCATCGTCTCATAGCCCGAGCTGGACAGTTCCTGGTCCGAGCCCGAGAGCTTCCTCGCCAGCGGGTAAACGAAAGGCAGTGGGATGTACAAGGGACCCCAGAGCTTGGTCGCTGGGAAGATCTTCTCTTTCGTGCTGTAGTGGCCGCCGTGGCGCCCGAAAGTCTCCAGGGGGTGGTGGGCGAGGACGAGCACCTCGCGGTTCTCGCCCGCGGCGTTCTCGCTCAACGCCGCGCGGAGCGCTGCGATCGATTCGTCGGTTGAGGCGTAAGCGCAGTCCGGGCCGGGCAGCTCTTCGCGAAGCCAGAGATCGGTCTCCAGCAGCGCCAGCAGCGCCGTGCGCCCGACGGGCAGCAGCACCGGTCCGGGGCAGCCGGCGGCCGGTAGCATCGTCACGTTCACGTCCTGGAGCGCGGCGGCGGCGATGTAGTCCTCCTGCCGTTTGATCTGCTCGAGACCTCGTTCGTCCGAGTAGCCCCAGTCGTGGTTGCCGGGAACGAAGATCCCCCGGGCGCCGGTTCCTCTCAGCACTTCGATTTGCGCCTCGAGGTGCTCGACCCCCTGTTCGTGATCCGGGTGGTCCGGCGGATGCAGGCCTCGGTCGTAGACGTTGTCGCCGAGGAAGACGACGACGACCTCGGAATGCGCGGCTCGCTCTATGACATCCTGCTTGAGTTGAATGAGGATCGGGGTCTCCCGCGTCGCGTCGCCGGCGTCACCAATCAGATAGACGACGGCTTCGGCCGTGTTGCCCTGAGCCACGAGGACGCCGCGGTCGGCCACGGGGGTGCTGGGATTCGGGGGGGACGGCTTGGCGGCGCAGGCGGTCGCGACCAGCGCGATCGCGCTGGTCAACGCCAACCTTGAAGTACTCGTCCGCCACATCCGTGGGCCTCGCATGTACTGATTCCCTGGGCCGCTCAGATACAGAACCTATAGTCTAACTTGGAAAAACCGCCGTTTCAACTGTTTCGCCGAACGTCTAGAACGCCGGAGAGGGTTATTCGTTCCATCTCCGGCGCTCCACGCAAGCGACGGCGACATCGACGACCCGACCGGCCGCTCAGCTTCTGCGGATCGCGACGCTCCCGTTGGTGGTGACGGCGCGGATAAGCTTGCCGCCGCCCCCCAGCTCGGCCTCGATGCGCCGACCGACACGACCCTGAACGGTGATCGGAAAGTCTATACGCAAAGATCCATTCACCGTTCCCGATTCGAGGCGCGCCGAGTAATTGGCCGGCACGTCGATCTTCACCCCTCCGTTCGTGGTACGCACGTCGAGCCCCGCCCCCTGCCACTCGTCGCCGGTGAGGGCGATATGTACCCCGCCGTTGGTCGTGGACCCGCGCACGTCACCCTTGAGGTCGACCAGCTTGATCCCGCCGTTGGTCGTGCGGAACTCGATGGCGCCCTCCACGCCCTCGATCGAGATACCCCCGTTCATGCTGCGAAGATCGAGGTTGGAGCGCCGCGGTACGAAGAGCTGGTAGCTGACCGACCACCATTCCTGCCGGCCCGTGCGCGGGCCGTCGGCCTGGATCGCCCGCTCGGTCCGTAGCGTCACCTCCCGAACCATGTCGCGCGCGGCGGACTCGGTGCGCGCCTGAGCCTGGACCTTGGCCCGCAGCAGAATCTCGCCGCGGTCCCAGCCTTCGACGCTGACTCCGCCGTTTGGCGTCGCGTCCACGGTGATCGGCTGACGGTCGGCGGCCAGCGTCAGCTCGCGCACCTCGCAGTAGCGCTCGCGGTCGCGGTCGCCTCGATCGTCATCCCGGCACCAGCTATCGTTCATCAGGGCGCGCATCTGCTGGGGCGCGCCCCCCGCGCTGACGGCGGGGGCGCAAGCCGCCAGGACCAGTGAGAGTATCGCGATTCTGGGCATCATCGAGCTGTCCTCCGGCTGAGATTCCGAGCAGTTGGATATCAGCCGGTCGAAAAAGGTTGCGGCCCGCGGCAGCGGGGCTACCGAGCCCGGCCGTTTCGGCCTAAGTTTGCCCGCAGGACGGCATCTTGAGCGGAGTGGAGGGCCGAACGTGGAAATCGGGGAACTGCTGGCCATCATCTTCGTGCGCGGCGTGCCGAGCCTGGCGCTGGCCACTCACCTGGTGGTGCGGCCGTTGATCCGTGAGTATGCCAAATTGAAAGGGTTGAAGGCGGACCGTGGCGAGCTGGAGGGGCGCCTGGCCCGGCTCGAGGAGGTGATCGCCGATATCGATCGACAGGTCGATCGTCTCGTCGAGGCGGAGCGCTTCCGCCGCGAGCTGGAGAGAGGCAGCGAGCGACGATCGCTGCCCGACGTTTAGGCCGCCGCGTAAAGCCGGGGTTGCCGGCACCCCCGAACCCCGCCTGACCGATCCCGTCTCAGATTGAACCAATGCGAATCACCAGCCTGTTTCCGGCAGCGACCGAGATCGCCTTCGCCATCGGGGCGGGCGACGAAATAGTCGGCGTCTCGCACGCCTGCGACTTTCCGCCCGAGGCCGCAGAGCGCAAGAAGGTCACGCGGGCGCGCTTCGATACGAGCCAGATGTCGAGCGCCGAGATCTACCGGGAGAAGGTCGACACCAACCGTAAGTTCGGGAGTGTTTTCCGCCTCGACGAAACCGCCATGTGGGGCATGCGTGCGGATGTGGTGATCACGCAGGGTCCAGGCGACTTCTCGCTCGTGTCACTGCCGGGCGTCCAGGCCATCGCCGAAGGGCTGAACCCGCGACCCGAGCTACTGATCCTCTACCCCCGCCACATCGACGATGTCCTCGACGATCACGTGCGCGTCGGCTTCGCGACGCGTCACATGCCAGAGGCGCGAGAGCTGGTGGCTCGAATGCGCGAAGGGATCGCGGCGGTGGAAGAGAAATCGCGGGGCGCCGGCCGGCGGCTGGTCGCCTTCATCCAGTGGATCGATCCGTGGTTCTCGGGCGGGTACTGGATACCGCAGCTGATCGAGATCTGCGGGGGTGTCGATGCGCTGAACAAAGGCGGCCTCTCGCCCAACGGCTTCACCTGGCCCGAGCTGCGGCGCTTGAACCCCGACGTGCTGATCGTCGCCGGCGAGGACATGTCGGTCGAGCGCGTGCGATCGGAGATGCACATGGTCACCGAGCGGCCGGGCTGGTGGGAGATCTCGGCCAAGCGCTACAACCGCGTCTACATCGGCGACGGCCGCTGCTTCACCCGCCCCGGCCCGCGGCTGTTGGACGCGCTGAACGCGCTGGCGTGGGCGATTCACCCCGACCTGTTCCCGGAGCCGCCGCCCGAGGTTCTGCAGCGTTACGACGACTGAACAGCTTCACGCCCAGATTACCCGCCCGCTGACGCCACGCTCCACGCCGCGCCCGATGGCGGTGGGCGACCGGCTGTCCTGGTCTCCACGGCGCGGGGCCGGGGCGCGTCTGGGATTGACCCTGCTGGCGATCGCAGTACTTTTTCGGTTCCTCAACGGGTCATCTAGGCCGGTAGCTCAATTGGCAGAGCAACGGACTCTTAATCCGTAGGTTGAGGGTTCGATTCCCTCCCGGCCTATCAACCCCCAAGTGCTCTTTGCCTTCGACCGAGATCCATCGGTTGAGCGTGGCTTCCCTACCGGCCTATTTTCACTCGCGTTACGCCCCGCAGATTGTGTCGCCGTCCTCGAGCGATTTCAGCGGACAAGAAAAAGCCCGACCATCGAGTCTCATCCACTCGACGATCGGGCTTCTTGGAAACTCATCCTCAACACAGACGAGGACTGTCTTACCTGAGACGGTCCGGTGGCGCTGTCGTCACGCCTTACGCCCGGGCACACCCAAGGTGTTAATACCGTGAAGGATGCGCGTCTGCTCTCTGATCTGTGCCGTCGTTGCACCGGCATCCATGCGAACCGTTTCGGCAGCGGTGACCAGGTCGACAAACGGGGCGTCGCCAACGCCATCGTGATCGATGTCGAGCATTTCCATATAACCAAAGACGCCGTTGGCCCAGTTCAACCATACGACGAGCAACTCCCGATCCAGCTGCTCCGATGCGGAGCCATGGTTCCGCCGCAGGAACATGACATCGTGTGCCGTCTCGATCGTGGAGGCATCACGCACCTCATTGAAGACAGGGCTCATGTGGCCAACGATTGCCAGTAAGCATTCGAGGGCTGCCTCATCGAAATCGGTCTTGCCGTTGCGGCGTAACTGGTGTTGCCAGTACCCTTCCAGGCGGGCTGTGTTGCTGCCTGCGACGGGCGTGATGACGACCGTCACATGATCTTCGCCGAAGGCTCCGTCATCATCCACAACCTTGAAGATTGTCTCGCGCAAGCAGGCGTCGCCGAAGGTGTGGGCCTGCATATCCATGATCTGGTTGGGTCCGACGGGGGCACCAAGCGGATAGTCCGTGGAAACGCCCGCGCCGTCGCCGAAGCG
>CAYGCC010000056.1:0-1581 GCA_964348165.1 uncultured Gemmatimonadota bacterium
GCGGAGAGCTGTGCCGCCTACGCCAAGCAGGAGACCGCGGGACAGAACGTCGTCGTCCGCGTCGAGCTGACGAGGACCGGTTCGGGCAACCCCCATTTCGAGGTCCGCGCTCAAGGCGGTGGCGTGCTGGGCGCGCTCGACGCGCAGTCCGTGAGCTTTACCGGCGGCGCCACGACGAAGACCGCAGACTTTCCGCTGTCGCACCGCAACTTCAGCCGTATCGCGCGAGAGGACATCACCTGGCAGTGGCAGTTCCGCCAGCAGGGCAATCCGACCTGGCAACCGCTGGCCACAACGTCGCACCGCATCTACGTCGTGCTGAAGGTGCCGCCGGCACCGTGGACGCAGGCGCTGGCGGACAAGCGGAACCCCTGGACCGACCTGCTGGACTTCTCTTGCCAGATCGCCGCCGGGAAGAAGAAAGAGAGCGACGCGACCGAAAGCGTGACCAAAAAGGTCCACAAGGCCTATTCGCTCCGCTATGACATCAGGAGCGGCGCCCCGCGCTACGGCTTCTGGACGACGGGCAGTTCCTTTCATCTCACCAACTGGTTTGACTACGTGCTAAAAGGAAACGCACCCGCCACTCCGGTCTTCTGCAATGGGACCGCCGAGCAGTACAAGGACTACTGGATCGTCAACTGCTACGATTGCGCCGCATCGAGCGCGCTGATGGCCAAAGTGATCGGCGCCGATTCGGACTACTACTACCACTCGCCGTTCGGCTATCTCAAGTACGTCGAGCCCATCGGACGCGGGAAGTGCAACAACCCGTTCTACGGCTGCACGGCCAACAACCCGGCCGTGGGGCCGGACGATCAGCGCAGCCGGTTCGGCAACCACGCATATCAGAAGCTGAACGGGGGCAAGAGCTACGATGCCACCATGCGCGAGTGGCTCACGCCGTTCATGAAACTACTGTTGATCCTCCTCTGGCTGATCATCCTGATCGCCACGCTGGGACTGGTGAATCTGAAGAGCCTCTTGAACCGCGCCGGCGGTTGGCTGGTGGATCTCACGCAGTCCGTCTACAACTCTCGCACCATCGACAGCAGCCAGCCCTTTGAGGCCAACGCGGCCGGCGGCACGCAAACGCTCCAGACTCTGCAGTTCAGCATCACATAAAGCCTTAGTAATCCTTGAGCGCGCGCCGCACGCACTACGGCCGCAGCTCGAACGCCTCGCCACCATCGCCGCGATAGGCGGAGAAACCACGCCGGTCCAGCGTGTAGACCGTGAAGGCGCGCATCTCCTCGGCCACCGCCACCAGCGTGGCGTCGGCGAAGTCGGCGGGAACGTCCGCGTACCTCCGCATCAACTCCTTGCAGCGTGTCAGCGAAGCGCGGGAGGACGGGACCAGGACGGCGCCGCCGCGGATGAAGAACTCCAGGCAGGCCTCGGGACCGCCGGGCACGCGGCCCAGCAAGTAGACGCTCTCGGTGAGCACCGCCTCGGTGCTCAGCAGCGTGCCCCGGAACTCCTGGAGCGTCGCGGCGCACGCTTCGTGCGCGGCGTCGTCGCGATGCAGGAAGGCCACCAGCACGCCCGTGTCCAACAGGGCGTGCTCAGCCGCCACCGAGG
>CAYGCC010000057.1:0-15039 GCA_964348165.1 uncultured Gemmatimonadota bacterium
ACCGAGGCGGAACACTCGGGGATCATCCGGGCGGGCGCCCGCATGGTCGAGGCGATGTCCGGGGCCACGGTGCCGAAGATCGTGCTCACCGTGAACCACGCCAGCGGCGCCGGCTACTATGCGATGGCGGGGCAGGGGTTCGATCCCGACTTCATATTCTCCTGGCCCACCGGTCGCATGGGTGTGATGGAAGGTGAGTCGGCGGTCCGCGCCATCCACGGCCCCGCGATCGACGAGGCGAAGGAGGAACGGCGCGAGCTCGATCCCGAGACACAACGCAAGGTGGAGGAGACGCGGGCCACCTACGAAGAGCAGCTCGACGCCCGCTACGCGGCGGCGCGCGGCTTCGTGGACGCCGTCATCACCCCCGAGCGCACCCGCGACGCCCTGATCCTGGCCCTGCGCGCCGCCCTCCAAAACCCCGGCCCCCATATCGGCCCCTTCGCCCTTCCCGGCTCACTGGAATCGCTCCTCAAGTGAGCGCCGCGGCAAAGAGCGTACGCATTGCCTCCGGGCAGGGGTTCTGGGGCGATTGGCTGGAAGCACCCGTGCGCCAGGTGGAGGCCGGGCCCATCGACTATCTGGTGATGGACTACCTGGCCGAGGTCACCATGTCGATCCTCCAGAAGCAGCGGGGCCGCGATCCCTCTCAGGGCTACGCCCGCGACTTCGTGCCGCTGATGGGCCGGATCCTTGCCCCCTGCATCGAGAAGGGCGTCCGGGTGATCGCCAACGCCGGCGGCGTGAACCCGCTTTCCTGCCGCGACGCCATGCTCGAGGTCGCGCGCGGCGCCGGCCTCGGGGGGCGGGCGCGGGTCGGCGTGATCACCGGCGACGACCTGATGGAGCGCCTCGACGAGCTGCTGGACGGCGGCGTCGAGCTTCGCAACATGGATACCGGCGAGCCGCTGGAGTCGGTGCGTGATCGCATTCAGTCGGCCAACGCTTACATGGGTGCCGGACCGATCATCACGGCGCTGGAGCAGGGGGCCGACGTGGTGATTGCCGGCCGCACCACCGACACGGCGCTCACCTACGCCCCGATGATCTTCGAGCACGGCTGGGCCCGCGATGCCTGGAACAAGATCGCCGCCGGCGTCGTGGCCGGGCACATCAACGAATGCGGCGCTCAGGCCACCGGCGGCAACACGGGCGTTGACTGGCAGTCGATCGACTACAGCGACATCGGTTACCCGATCATCGAGTCGCATCCTAACGGCGAGTTCGTGGTGACCAAGCACACCGGCCTGGGCGGTCGCGTCACCGTGGCCACCGTCACCGAGCAGCTGCTGTACGAGATGGGCGACCCCGCCGAGTACATCACGCCCGACTGCGTCGCCGACTTCCGCACCATACAGCTCCGGAACGATGGCAATGATCGGGTGCGCGTCCACGGGGTGCGCGGCGGGCCGGCCACCGACAAGCTCAAGGTCTCGATCTCCTACCAGGCGGGCTACAAGGCGGTGGGCCGGATGGTCTACTCGTGGCCCGACGCCTACCAGAAGGCGAAGGCGGCGGACCGGACGATTCGGGCGCGGCTGCAGCGGTTGGGTCTGCGCTTCGACGAGATCTATACGGAGTACCTGGGGGCCGGCGCCTGTCACGGGCCGCTGGCTGGATCTCTGCACCCCGACCTGCCGGAGGTCGAGGTCCGGATCGGGGTCAAGCACTCCAGCGATCGCGCGGCCGTCGATCGCTTCACTCGCGAGATCGCCTCGCTCATCCTGGCGGGCCCGCCCACCGCCACCGGTTTCGGCGGCGGCCGACCCCGCGTCCAGGAGATGATCGCCTACTGGCCAGCCCTCATCCCCAAGACGCAGGTGCACCCACAGGCGCAGGTGGATCTGGCGTGAGGATCGTCCGGCTGCTGCAGATCGCTCACGCCCGCTCGGGCGACAAGGGGGACACGGCGAACATCGGTCTAATCGCCTTGAAGCCAGAGTTCTATCCTGTTCTTGTAAAAGAAGTTACGCCAGACCGCGTGAGAGAGCACTTCAAGGGCCTCTGCCACGGCGCGGTGGAGCGGTTCGAGCTACCCAACCTTCGGGCTCTCAACTTCCTGCTGCACAATTCGCTGGGCGGGGGCGGCACCCTGTCGCTTCGCACCGACGCCCAGGGCAAGACGTATGGAGCGGCGCTGCTGCGAATGGAGGTGGCGCTTCCGGACGAGCTGGCGCACCTGCTTGAGGCGGGTTGATGAAGCAGCGTCTCTCATCGACGCGAGTCGAGCACTCGTGGGAGGCTGTGCAACGCGAAGCTGTCAGTGCGAGCCTCCACCTTTGACGGAGACGTGTGTTGGAGATTGTGTCCCGAGTCGTGGCCTGGCTAAGCGAGAACGAGGCGGCGATCAGCGCGCTGGTGGGTCTCGGCGTCATCGCCGGCCTCGTGTACGCGATCGCGGGCAAGGTGATCAGAAGGAGCGGGGCTGGCGGCGCCGAAGCTGCGGTTTCGCAGGACCGGATGGCCCTCGAGGCGCGAGGCGACGCTGGGTCGCTTGCCGCCAGCGGCGGGCCATCAATCGCCGTGATGCCGTTCCAGCCGTTGAGCGCGGAGCCCGAGCACGAGTACCTCGCGGATCAGCTGGCCGAAGACATCATCGTCTTCCTCGCGCGGACGCCCGGGTTTTTCGTTATCGCCCGGTCATCGACGTTCGCCTACAAAGGCACGAGCCCGGACGTCCGAGAGCTCGGCCGAGATCTGGGTGTCCGCTACGTGTTGCTGGGCAGCATTCGTCTGCGGGAAGGCCGGCTGCGGGTCCGAGTGCAGCTTGCCGAGACCGAGACGGCGAGGACGATCTGGACCGAGGTTTATGATCGGTCGCGCGACGAGCTTGGCGCACTCGACGACGAGGTGGCGGCTAGGATCGTGGCCCAACTCGAGCCGCAGTTGAGCCGGGCGGAGGTCGAATTCGAGGAGCGGCGTCGGCCGGACAGCATCGGTGCCTGGACGCTGTATCGACGGGCGCAGGACGTGCTTGTCCGCTCGGGCTGGCACGAAGAGACTTTTGCGGAGGCCGCTGAGCTGCTGCGCCGTGCGGTTGAGACCGACCCGGAGTTCGCCGCGGCTCATGCCTATCTGGCGCTGGTGCTTGCCCTTGGCCGTATGTTGGGTCTGGTCACGGACCGGACGGGCACGCGCGCCGAGGCGATGGCGGCGGCGGATGCGGCGCTGCGGCTGGCGGGATCGTCGGGCGACGTCCAGGGTTACGTCGGGTGCGCGCTGGTGGATATGGGCGAAGCCGATCGAGGCGTGGCGATCCTCGAGCGCGCGATCGAGGCCAACCCCAGCAACGCTCAGGCGTGGGCCGCCCTGGGTGCCGCGCTCATACGTAAGGGCGAGTTCGAGCCTGGTGTGGAGAAGCTCTCGCACGCCATGAAGATCAGTCCCCGCGATCCACGTCTGGCCGTGTGGGGCACGAGCCTCGCTACGGGCCGGGCGTTATTGGGCCAATACGATGAGGCGCTGGAGGAAGCGCGGGCCGCGATGCTTCGTGATGACAGGCTGTTTCTCCCGTATGTCGTGCGGTCGATCGTGCTCGCGCGGATGGGTCGAGCCGCTGAGGCGCGGGCCGCCTTCGAGAGCGCGCAGCGGGTGCAGCCCGGGCTATCAACGGAGGGTTTGGCGCACATTTTTGGCAGTGAGCTTGTCGACGGGCTGAGTCGCCTGTCTAAAGACTAGGTTACCGATGCGTTCATCGTGAGGGCCGAATGGATCCTGCGGGAGATTACGACTTCATCCAGGTCGAGATCGAGGCCGACACTGGAGTGTCGACGATCAGCCTCAACCGGCCCGAGGTGCGGAACGCACTGAGCGCCGGGTTGGTGGACGAGCTGGCGGACGCGGTGGCCTGGGCCGACGCCGACGAGCGGGTGCGGGTCATCCTGCTGCGCGGCGCGGGGAACGATTTCTGTGCCGGAGCCGACCTCAGCTCGCTGTCCGAGATGATGGACGCCGACGTTGAGGAGCAGCTGGCGGATGCGGACGCTCTGGGCGACCTGTTCCTCATCCTACGGCGCGTCGGCGTGCCGGTGCTCGCCGCGGTGCAGGGGCACGCCGTGGCCGGCGGCTGTGGGCTGGCGTCGGCCTGCGATATGGTGCTGGCGGCGGAGAGCGCCCGCTTCGGCTATCCCGAGGTCAAGATCGGGTTCGTGCCGGCGATGGTCATCGCGATGCTGCGCCGCGCGGTGGGCGAGAAGCGCGCCTTCGATCTCGTGACGACGGGGCGTCTCATCGATGCGCGAACCGCGGAGAGGTACGGCCTGGTTCAGCACCGGTTCGCGGATGACGAATTCGAGCGCCGCTGCCGCGAGTTCGCCGAGGAGCTGGCCGAGCGCAGCCCCAGCGCCGTCGCGCTCTCGAAGCGACTGCTCTACCAGACCGAGTTGCACGGCTTCGAGGCGGCCATCCGCGCCGGCGCCGACGTGAACGTGCTGGCCCGGATGACCGAGGATTACCGCGAGGGCGTTCGGGCTTTCCTGGAGTCGCGGCGCAAGAAAGGGGGTCGCTGAGCCCTGCTGCGCCTCAAGCTCGCCCTCATCTTCGTTGGTGCTCCGCTGGCGCTCGCCTCGCGGCCGCTGGAGACGCGCTGGCTGTTCTACCTGGGGCTGGCGCTATTGATCGCGGCGCTGGCGCTGCCGACGTCGCCGGGGCAATCGCCGCGGGAACGTTGGGACAACCTGGTGAGGCACCTGCCGGGAGCCCGCTGGCTGCGACGCCGCGACCGGTAGCCGCATTCGCGCGTCTCCGCGCCGGGTCGGCCCCGCTCAATCCACCCAGGCCGATCTCTTAGCTATCTGTTGGGAGTCTTACCATCACGGCGTGGTATTGTGGCGGCCGTCTTGGGTCGCCGGCTCGATCCAGGCAGCTGGCACGTCCAGTTGGCCGCGTTGGTGCAGCGCGACCGCGGCCGCGGCGATCTCGGGATCGAAGTGGTTGCCGGAGCCCTTCTCGATGATCTGCACCGTCTTGTCGAACCCCAGGCCCGCCCGATAAGAGCGGTTAGAGCTGAGCGCGTCCAAGACGTCTGCGACGGCCAGTAGCCGACCCAGGAAGGGGATGTCGTCGCCGGCCAGCCGATCGGGATAGCCGCTGCCGTCCCAGCGCTCGTGGTGGTTGCGCACGCCGGGCAGAATCTGTTCGAAGCGCGGACTCTGGATGTTGCCGAGGATCTTGACGCCATAGAGGCAGTGCTTCTTGACCTGCTCGAACTCGGCGTCGGTCAGGCGGCCCGGTTTGTTGAGGATCGACTCGGGTATCCCGATCTTGCCGACGTCGTGTAGCAATGCGGCAAGCTCGACCGACTCGATCTCCTCTTCGCTAAGGCCGAGCTGATTGGCGATGCGCGTGGCGAAGGCGGCGACGCGCTCTGAATGCCGGTGCGTGTAGCCGTCTTTAGCGTCGATGGTCGCGACGATCGCCCGGATGGTGTCGAAGAAGAAGCGCTCGAGCTGGGCGCGGAGCTGCGCGCGTTGGATCGCCACACCGGCCTGGTTGCCGATGAGCGCCAAAAGCTCGAGGTCGCTCTCGGAGAAGGCGCCCGTGCGGCTGCGGCTGTCCGCGTAAAGCACGCCGAGCACCGCGTCGTCGGTGGATACGGGTGCGCACAAAACGGAGCGGATCCGCTGTTGGATGATGCTCTCGCCGGTGCGGTAGCGGGCGTCCGCGGTCGCGTCCTGGCTGAGGGTCGAGACACCGTTCTCGAGAACATCATGCACCACGGTCCGGCTCACCGTGATCTCGCCCGGGCCGCCGTTACCTTCGCGGTCGCGGGCGTGCATGACGTGCAGCGGCTGCGACCCGTCGCCGCCATCGCGAAGCAGCAGAGCGGCCCGATCGGCGGAGATCGCGGAGAGTATCGAGTCGATGACGCCGGTGAACAGGTCGTCCAGGTCCCGGGCGCTGGCCAGCAGCTTGGAGACGCGATAGGCCGTCGCCAGGTTGCGTTGGGCACGCGCCAGCTCCTCCAGGTCCCTCTTCTCGGTCTCGTCGGCCACGCCGGGGAAGTGGGTGTCCACGACCTTGCGGACGACGGTGTGCGTGCCCTCATCCCGAAAGGCGAGGATCGCCGCGCCCGGTCCGACGCCGCGCCGGCGCTCCGGCCTGACCCGACACTCGAGCAGCGTCGGCCCCAGCGCCAGCTGGTCCCCGGGTTTCAGCTCCCCCTTCTGAACGGCCTCCCCGTTGATGTAGCTGCCGTTTGCCGACTCGAGATCGGTGACCTCGAGCGTTTGACCGAGGTTCTCGATCGTAGCGTGCCGCCGGGACACGCCCTGGTCGGGGAGTCGGATGTCGCACTCGGGCGCGCGCCCGATCGTCTTGCGCACGCCGTGCGGGACGCCGAAGACGCGACCGGGGTGTTGACCCTGGCGGACGACAAGCTCGAGATCGAACGCGATCATGACTTCGCTCATCGGGGCGTAAGCTCCAGACGGCCCAAATGGATCTCTTGAAAAGCCGGCACGTCGAACAGCACCCGCTTGATGTCGTAACGCTCGGCGTTCTGTGCCGTCGGGAAGAGCTCGAGCGTATGCGTGCCGGCGAACAATACGTATCCGGCCAGCGGTGTGCTCCCCACCTTGGTGCCATCGATAAACACGTCGGCGTACGGCTCGGAGGTCACGGTGACCGATCCGAAGGGCGAGACCTCCGGGTTGGTCTCGAACTGCTCGCCGGGCCGCAGCATGACGTCCCAGCGGCGAAGCGAAAGCACGTACGAGGAGTGCGGGTCGGTGCCGATCAGCTCGAGCGCGTGCTTCTGGTTGGGCTCGATCTCCTGGTCGCGTATCGGCACGACGCCGACGGTGCGGCCGTCGCTGCGTAGCTTCACCAGTGACGACGCCATCGCCGGCTTGACGCCCACGCTGAGCAGCGCCGGCGACGCTGGGGCGGCCAGGCTGGAGCCGGTGGCGAAGCGAAGGCTGTCCGGCGCCAGAGCGTTGCCCACCATGTCGGTGATCGCCGACGTCATATGCAGTGAGTAGCGCGCGTTGGGTCGCAGCGCCCCCTGCGGCTGGATCTGCGCGGTCCGCAGATCCTCGACCATTAGAACCCGAGTCGCCACCGGGTTGCCGCGTTCATCGATCAGCTGCACGCTCTGAGAGTTCACGGTTCGTGGGTCCACCTGCTCGTTGAACGTCAGGCTCAGCGTCAGGTCCAGCGGCGTGTTCGCCTGCTCGCGGGCTGGCGTGGAAGCTACCAGGCGCGGCGGCTCCGCGTCGGCGGGCGCCAGGCGCGTGTGAAAGCTGAAGGTGGCCCCCGCTTCGCTGGCGCGAGGGCTCTGCAAGATCGGGCTGCCGCCGGCGCTGAGCAAACCAGCGTCGATACGGATCGTGTACTCGCGGTCGTAGGCGAGGCGCTCGCTGGGGGTGAGGACAATCTGGCGGTTTGCATCGCGGACGGCGATCTCGGCTGCGACGGGCTTCGCATCGCTGTCGAGCAGCTGCACGTTGGCGCGACTCGCCGTGCGTGGGTCGATGGGGGCGTTGAAACCGACGCGCAGCTCGGGCGCCTCGACCGCCGCGCCACCTTCGATGGAAGCATAGGAGAAGCTGCTGGCGTATACGCTGCCCGTCCCGACGTAAGGGACCTGGGCCAGGACAGGGAAGCGCTCCTCGGCCAGAGTGCGGATGCCACCGGTGTCGAGGGCGTAGGCGGCGACGGCCCCGGTCAGGGTGGCGGCGATGGGCAGCCAGGCCCAGGCCCGGCTGCGCCTCTTGGGCGCCCGCGTGGTCGCCGAGAAGATGCTGGCCGGCGGCGCCGGCTCCTCGGGCGCTGCGGCGGCCGCGGGCGGCTGCCGGGACGGAGGGGCCGGCGTGGGCGGCGCCACGGTGAGCAGCACGGTCTTGTGGCCGCCGACGGCGGCGAGGTCGGAGCGGAGCTGTTCGGCGCTCTGATAACGGTCGGGTGGGGACTTCTGCAGGCAGCGAAGGATGATGCGCTCCAGATCCGGCTGCAGCGTCGCGTTGAGCTCACGCGGCCGTCCGGGAAGTTCTTCGATATGCTTGCGTCCCAGCTCGAACCAGTCGCGGCCGGTGAACGGCGCCACGCCGGTGGCCATCTCGTAGAGCGTCACGCCCAGCGAGTAGATGTCGGACCGGTGATCGACGCGCTGGCCGCGCGCCTGCTCGGGCGACATGTATTTCGGGGTGCCGACGTAGACCGTCGTCCCCGTGGCGGCCGTGTAGTTGGTAGCCGCCTCGGCGATTCCGAAATCGGTGACCACGGCGTTGCCGTGCCGGTCGAACAGGATGTTGTCGGGCTTGAGGTCGCGGTGGACGATGCCGCCCTCGTGGGTGTGGGCGAACTGCAGCGCCGAGGCGACATCGATGGCGATCTTGATGATCGCTTCGCTCTCGAGCGGCACGCCGGGCTTCAGCAAGTCCTTCAGTCCGGTTCGGAGCAGGTCCATGGAGAAGAAGACGATGTCGTCGTCCTTCCCCGCGTAGTGGATGGCGATGACGTTGGGGTGGCGGAACTTCGCGGCCCGGTGAGCCTCGCGGCGGAAGTTGGCCTCGAACACCTCATCGTAGGCGAAGGCGGGCTTCAGAACTTTGAGGGCGACGTCGATCTGCAGGTTGGTGTCCCGCGCCCGGTAGACGTAGGCGAACCCCCCTTCACCCAGGAACTCGTCAATCCGGTAGACCGCCACCAGACGGCCGAGAAAGATGTCCCTCTTCTTCAGAGCGCCCCCCTGTACGCCGGTTGCGGCGTACGCGCGTTACGAACGAGGCCCAAAGCTACCGAAGTAGCTGCGGGTCTCGGGGTTATAGATCTCGAGGTCATACAGTCGCTGCAGCCGGGAGATCTCCCGGCCGATATCGAAATTACGACGCAGGTTGAAGATCTCCCGGAAGGTGTCTTCAGCCTGCGTGCGCCGCCCGAAGGCGTAGTAAGCCACCGACAGGATCTGCCAGGAGATGACCTGCTGCTCGGCGCTGAGGCCACCCTGTGTCAGCGCCCGCTCGAAGAAATCGACCACCTGAGAGTAGTTCGCCTGCTTCCACAGCTGGAACCCCCGGCCCAGCCGGGCGCGCGTGGCGAAGACGGTGATCGAGTCAGCGTACTCGTTGCGCATCTCCTCCGGCACCGTCACCGGCATCGACTGCGCGTAGAGCCGCATGAACTCGAGGGCGTCCTCGGGGCTGCCCCCATCGCGCAACTGACGGTAGATCTGGAACGACCGGTTCTTGACCTGCGGTTGCAGGTAATACTGGGGGCTGGGCCCCTGGCCGACCAGAGCGAGGATCTGCTGGCCGGCCTGCCGGGGGTCGCCGAGCCGCATGTAAACATCGGCGAGCATGAACAGGAACTCGACCAGCTCGGCTCGCGGCATTGGGATCTCCACCGCGCGGCTCGCCCAGGTGAGCGCCGTTCGTAGCTCGCCCAGCCGGTAGGCGCTGGCGAATCCGAGACGCAAGATCTTGCCTCGCGCACCCTCATTTGCCTCGACCGCGCCGTCGGCGATCGCGTTCACGCCCAGGGTCGCCTCTTCCAGCGCCGCTCGATAATCGCCGGCTTGATAGGCGGCCAGGGCTGTGAACGTTGCCAGCGGCACCGGGGGCGTCGCTCGCCCACGCACGCCGGTGATGAACAGGGGCGCCACCCGCACGTAGCGCGGCGGCACTTGGGCGACATCGGCGCCCAGCCGATAGGGTGACCGCGGTGTCGTCGCCAGCACGGTGTAGGGTCCGTCAGCCGCGGCGGCGCCGAGAATCTGGTAAGCGCGCACGAAGCGCTCCGGCCCCGACCGCCAACTCATGAACGCGCCGTCTTCCTCCAGCTCCACCTGCAGGCCGCTGAGCGGTGGGAAGTGAACGTCCCAGCGGAACACGGCCGTTCGGCGCGTCCCTTCGTCCGCCACGTAGATGTTGCCCTCACGGTCCACGCGAATGCGGGTGGGCCGATCCAGGCCGCCTTCCTCGCCCAGCTGGACGAGCGTGCGCGCCAACCCCGCCTCGATGACCGTGATCCTCTTCGTCATTGCGTTGATCACGAAGAGGTTCCCGGCCTGATCGAAGGTCATCGCGGCCACCGGCCCCGAGACCAGCTCCGGTGGGAACGGCTGGACTACGGCCTCATCGAAGTCCAGGCGGCCGGCCTCGCTTCCGTCCTCGTTCCAGACGAAGATTCCGCCGTCCGGGTCGACGGCGACTCCGACCGGTCGGCGAATCGGGAAGTTGGCCACGAGGCTGGCGAGGTCGGCGCTGAAGATCTTCAGGCGATCGTTGCCGGTATCGGCAATGACCACGCGGCCGTCGGGAAGCAGGGCACCGCCGCGCGGGTCCTTCAGCCGGCGCTGGTCGCGGTAGTTGTCTCCGTAAGTGCCCAGAAGCGCGCCGCTGGCCGTGCTGTAGACGGCGAAGCGATCGCGGCGCGGGTCGACGACTAAGATCACCGTGTCGGTGAAGATCGCCTCTCCGACCTCACCGATCTGCTGAGAGACTTGGCGCTGAGGCCCGCGCGAGTCCGGCAACAGCGCCCGTACGCTGTCGCCGTACGCCGTCTCGTACGCCACAGCCTTGGCGCTCAGCAGCGAGACGACCCGCCGCTCCGTCTCCATCAACAGCAGCGGCGCACCGTCGGCCGCGTAGCCGACATCGAGCAGCGGTGCCGCCAGCTCGCGCGCCGAGCGGGTGACGCGAACCGGATAGCTAAGATCGGGCACGCGCGGAAGCCCGTCCTCGGTGGTCAGGCGAACGCGCTCGACCTTGCGCGACCTGCGGTCGAGGATCAGCAGGTCCCCGTTCCCGGCCATCACCAGGTCCACCGCCTCTTGAAACGAACCCCGGCCGCTCCCTTTGCCGCCATATACGGCGTCGTCGGCGCCCAGCTCCTGGGGCGCCTTCGGGTTGACGCGCCAGAGGCGACCCGACTGCCGGTCCAGCACGATCACACTGCCCACACCGTTCACGACGGTGGCGACCGGCGCCGACGGTCCGCTTCCCCGAAAGCCGACGCGCGACGCGGTGCCCGGCGGCAGGCCGCCCACCCAGGGCAGCTCGGTGATGGGCGGCAAGACGAAGACCGCGTTCGGGCTTTGCCGATCGGTGACGTAGATCGCTCCGTTATTGCCCACGGCAACCGAAAGTGGATCGGCGATGGCAACGCCCAGCGGAACGTCACGAACGAAGGTCCCGTCGTAGCTGAACACCTGCACGCCGCCTCGACCCCGATCGAGAACGTAGATGAATCCGTTGGCATCCAGGGCGAGGTCGACCGGGTCGGAGAGACGGCCGCCGCGATTTCCACCCTGGCCGATGGCACGCAGGGCTTGGCCGTCGGGCGCGAAGGCCAGCACCCGCTTCTGGCCCGCATCGAGCACGAAGGCCACGCCGTCCGCCGTCAGCGCGAGGGCACGCGGGTCGTCCAGGCGGGGCGGACCGTAGCTGCGTTGCAACCTACCGGTGGAGTCGAAGACGACGACGAAACCGCGTCCGTCAGCGACGTGGATGCGCCCATCCGGTCCCACCGCCAGCGCCGCCGGGCGCTCACTGGCTCCCGGTCGGCCTTTGTCGGGCAGCTGGAAGGAGCCTTCGGCGATGTAGCGCGCCTTGGGCGTGCCCTGGGCCAGAGCGCGGTTCTTTTCCCCACCGACCAGCAGGGCGCCGGTCCAGCTCAGCGTTAGCAGAACGATCGCGGTGCGTCTCATGGCCTCGGTGTCATCGGCTCCGTGGTCGCGTCCGCTATGGCCGGGTCCACCGGCTGGAACACGAAACGGGTGAATCCGGCGACGATCTCGTCGCCTTGGCTCAGCGGCTCGGCCCGGGAGATCGGGGCGCCCCGTAGCAGCGTCCCGTTGGTGCTTCCGAGGTCCTCGATCCACCAGGCCGCATCCTCATGGTGGATTCGACAGTGCCGCCGGCTGACCGTTCGATCGGGGAACTGCACATCGTTGTCGGTGGCCCGTCCGATCAGCGTCTGCGACCCCTCGATGCGGAATGTCTTTCCCGTGTGCACGCCGGCGACGACGCGCAGCCGGCAGCGCACGCGCTGGCGCGAGTCGAGGGTGAAGCGGAACTCGAGGTCGGCCAGCCCGATCCGGTCGCCGTCCGTGAGCGCCTGGCGCGAGCCGGCGTCCAGATCGCGACCGTTCAAGGTCGTGGGGGCGTGATCCGACATCACCTCCAGCACGTAGCGGGAATCCTGGTGCTCGATGCGGATGTGATGGGCGGCGATTCGGTCGTCGCGGATTCTCAGGGTGTTCGAGCGCGCGCGACCGACCGACATCACGGGGATCCGGAGCGGATACTCCCGGTTCCTCTCCGCGTAGAATTCCCCAATGAGCGCTGCGCCGTTTGAACTTGCGCCCAGTGGTTTGACTCCAGTTGTGGGGGGAGGGCCGCTAGAGCCAGACGCCCCATAATGTTAGGGACATCGAAGCACCTGTCAATTCTGGCTTAGGCGACCGGCGTTCTAGCCGGTAAGTCGCGCCCCTGGCGCGCCTTAGTGGTGGGGGAGAGCGGAGCCGACTCCCAGGCCGGCCACCTCCTCGGCTCGGTATTACCCCCGTTGCCGGCGAAGGTTGCCGCGGGGTAGCCCCGCTGCCAGGTTCGGAAGGTGACGACGATGCGATATGACATTGCGGTTGTTCTGGCGGCCATCTGCCACGCCGTCGGCACGGCCTCCGCTCAGGTCGAGGCTCCGAGGGAGGTCGTATACGCGGTGCAGTACGGCGAGGTGCTCGAGATCGATCCCATCGTCGTCTTCCAGGACGGCGAGTGGCTCGATCCGCGCGGCCAGGGCGGCGAGGATGTGCCGATGCGTTGGCGCGCCTATTACGCCTCCCAGCCCGAGCTTCGGTTGCTCGCCCAAAACGAAGTCATCGCGGTAGGTCACGCCGATTCGTCGCCACCGCCACTCTGTTTCGATCTCTTCGGAGTTCTCCGGGTGGACGAGTCGACGCCGCTTACGCCCGGTTGGACCGGCCTGGCCGCCAGCGGCCGCCCCATCGGTGGGGCGCCGCTGGGGCGACCGGCCACCGAAGCAGAGCGTGAGCGGCTCGGCATGAGCGCGCGACGCCTGGCCCGCTCGGGTGGAGTCGAGGACTCGCTGGTCGTCAAGCTCGAGCCTTATGGTCCGCCGCTGGCCGTAACAGGGGCCACGGGCGCGGCGCTCGCCACAGCCGGTGCTTTCCGCATCAGTTCCTGGATCACCACCCCAGAGGGTTGGGAGGTGGATCGCCTGGTCGCCGTCTTCTTGATCTTGAAGGCCGACGGCGGCGTGTGGCTGGAGTGGCTGAACGATGCGACGGGTGACGCCGTGGCCTCCCGGTCGCTTGTCGATGTGGCCGATCTGACGATGGACGCCACGCCGGAGCTGGTGGTCAAGTCGCTCGGCTATGAGGGGTGGGGCTACGAGGTCTACGACCTCGCCGACGGCGAGTGGTCGCGGATCTTCACGGGTGGCGGCGGCGGCTGCTGATCCTCAGCGATCAAGCGGCGCTAGCGCCGTTTACACCGGCGATCAGAACCGTTCGTTCGTGATGATGATGAACGGGACCGCCGCGCGGTCCAGGGCCGCGCTGAACTCCGCCACGTCTGTCTCGAAGATCGTCTGCAGCCGCGAGCGCAGGACGTTCCACTGGGCGTTGAGGTCCTCGAATCGGGTGTAGGCTCCCTCCGTCGGCCTGCCCTCCGGTCCCCCGAAGCTGTAGTTGTCGACGCCGGTGACGTAGTCGTAGAGCGTCAGGTACTGCAGGTCGAGCTTTGGTGGAAACCGCAGGTTGTCCTGATTGCTCTGGTTCCGCATCTGGCGCAGCTCTCCCTCGACTGCGTTCAGGCTCGCCGCGATCGAGTCGGCACTCGCTTTGATCTCGGCCGGGTAGCCGGCCTTCTCGGCTCGCGTTCCGATCGCGATGATCTGCTCTCGTACGTCCCGGATCCGGCGAATCGCATCGTACATGGCGCTGATCGTATCGCGCACCGCCATCGAGAGTCGGAATTGTTCCTCGAACTCCTCCTGCGTCACGTCAGTGAGCCGGGGATCGTTCATCACTTCGATTGACTGTTCCTGCGTCCCGCCAGCCACCGCCAGTCGCACCCGGTAGGTGCCCGGCGGGGCTTTCACGCCGCCGGAGCCGCCCGTGATCACGATGCCACCGAGCGTGTCGGGTCCGGAGTACGTCACATCCCAGGTCAGGCGGTGCATCCCCGCCTTGACCGCGAGCGTGTCTTGCCCCGCCCGCTTCGACGCGGCGGAATCGCTGGAGAAGCGGCGGACGCGCCGGCCTTCTCCATCCAGGATCTCGATGTTCACCTCGTCCTCGGAGTCTCGGGCCAGGTAGTAGTGCAACAGTGCGTTTCCTGGCAGCGGCTCCGGCAGCGGCTCACCTTCCGGCCAGACCTCGGACGTGTTCACTCGGTAGGCGCGCCGCGGCGCGAAGAGGTGTGCTGAAGAGCGCGCCACCTGATCGCTCAATTCGTGCAAGGGCGTCACGTCGTCCAGGATCCAGAACGAGCGGCCCTGAGTGGACAGGATGAGATCTTGGTGCTGCACACGCATGCCGGTGACTGGCGTGATGGGAAGATTGCGCTGAAGCGACTGCCAGTTCCGTCCGTCGTTGAACGAGACGAAGACGCCGAACTCGGTGCCGGCATAAAGCAAACCGGCGCGATCCGGATCCTCGCGCACCGTCCGCACCGGAAAGTCGGCCGGGATCCCGTTCTTACTGTCCGTCAGCAGCCGCCACGATCCACCGTGGTCGTCGGTGAGGAAAATGTAGGGAGCGAAGTCGTCCTCCCGGTAGCGGTGCACGGCTAGCAAGGCGCGGCCCGGTCTGTGCACCGACAGCTCGATCTCGTCAACGGTACCGCGCCTCGGCATCTGCCGCGGCGTGATCTCTCTCCAGCTTTGCCCGCCATCCCGCGAGATGTGCACCCGCCCGTCGTCGGAGCCCGCCCACAGCTCCTCCGCGGAATGCGGAGAGACGGCGAGCGAGAAGACCGTGTTGAAGACCTCCACCCCCGTGATGTCGTGGTCGATCGGGCTGCCCGCGTAGTCCTGATGCTCCAGCGTGTTCGTGGTCAGGTCCGGGCTGATCGT
>CAYGCC010000058.1:0-12849 GCA_964348165.1 uncultured Gemmatimonadota bacterium
CCAGCTCGAGAACCGAGCGACCCGCGTGACCGTGGGCATCTCCGGCACGGGCGGCGGCTTCAAGAAGTTCTGCGCCGGCGAGACCGACATCTCGGACGCGTCGCGGGGAATCAAACAGAGCGAGCTCGACGCCTGCCGTGCCAACGGCGTCGAGCCAATCGAAGTCCCCGTCGCCATTGACGGTCTAGCCGTGCTGGTGAATCCACAGAACAGCTTCGCCTCCTGTATGAAAGTGGATGAGTTGAAGCGGATCTGGGAGCCGGGAAGCACCGTCAAGACCTGGAAGGACGTTCGGCCCGAGTGGCCCGCCGAGGAGATCAAGCTCTACGGGCCGGGCACCGATTCGGGGACATTCGACTACTTCACCGAGGCGATCGTCGGCGCGGAGGATGCCAGCCGCCCTGACTTCACGGCCAGCGAGGATGACAACGTGCTGGTTCAGGGTGTGACCGGCGACCGCTACTCGCTCGGTTATTTCGGCTACGCCTACTACGCCGAAAACACCGACCGTCTCAAGGTCGTGGCCATCGACGGCGGCAACGGTTGCGTGGAGCCGACGCCCGAGACGGTCCAGAGCGGCGAGTACGCCCCGCTCTCGCGCCAGCTGTTCATCTACTTGAAGGAACAGTCGCTCGCGCGACCGGAAGTGAGCGCCTTCGTCAAGTACTACCTGAAGAACGCGACCGTGCTCGTGCCCCAGGTCGGCTACGTGCCCTTGAGTCCGGAGCGCTACCAGGCGCTGCTGCAGCAAATCGGGTAGTCGACGAAAGCTTCGGGGGCCCGCAGCGTCTCGGGCCCCCGCCCAAGTCGCGTGGTCAACGGAGCCGTTGCAGTCAGGCTCGGGATACCAGGCTCGCCACGACCTCGACCTGTGCCGTCTGCGGAAACATGTCGAACGCGCGCAGGTCGACGAGATCGAACTTGGGGGCGAGCGCTTTCAGATCGCGTGAGAGGGTGGCCGGATCACAGCTCACGTACACGATGCGCGCCGGCGGCTGGCCGAGCAGGGCCCTGACCACCGGAGTCGCGATGCCGCGCCGTGGTGGGTTCAGGATAACCAGGTCAGCGGGCAGCTCCTGAGCCAGCACGTGCTCGACCTGTGCCGCTACGAAGCGCGCCGCGAGCCCGAACGCCACGGCACCCTTTTCCGCATATTCGAGGGCTCCCTTGTCCGAGTCGATGCCCACCACACGGGCGCCGCGCTGCGCCATCTCCAGCGCCCGAAGCCCGAAGCCGCAGTACGCATCGGCCACCCGCCGGCCCTCGAGATCGCCGCAGCGCCGGTGGACGTACGCCTCCAGCTCGGCCGCCAACTGTCGATTGACCTGAAGGAAGGCCAACCCCGCCAACTTTAGCCGGTGCTTTCCCCACCCCTCTTCCAAAGCAGGCCGGCCGACCGACCAGTCAATGCGTCCGGCCTGGTCGATACCCCAGATCGCATCCAGCGGCTCGACGTCCGCGAGCAGCGCCTCGGCCCCGCCGCGCTCCGAACCTCCCTGGATCGCCAAACCGACGCGCCCGCTCGACGTCGCGCGTAACGTCAGCCTCAGCTCTGGGCCCGCCGGCAGGCGTGAACCGTCTGGCCCCCAGGCGGCTCGCAAAGCACCCCAGGCACGGCTGATCGGCGGCTCGGCGAGCGGACAGAGCGGGACGTCGACGACATCCGCGGGTGACTCGAGCGCGTGCAAGCCGGCCACGAGGCCGCCGCCGCCACGCCGCACCATGAACGTCACGCGGTTCCGGTACTCGAGCTGCTTCTGGGATGGAGCGACGTCGGGTGGCTCAATGTTGATGCCGGCCAGACGGCGAAGATTCTCGGCGACGATGCCCGCCTTGGCGTGGAGCTGTGCGGTGTACTCGAGGTGCTGGAGCTGGCAACCGCCGCAGACATCGAAGTGCGGGCACGGAGGTTTGCGCCGCTGGGGCGCCGCTTCGACGATCCTTAACGGCCGCGCCCGCGCATACTGGCGGCGCTCCTCCACATACTCGACCTCGACCCGCTCACCCGGCGCCGTGCGCGGCACGAACACGACTGGGCCTTCCGGCCTCCGTGCCAGACCGTCGCCGCCCGCCACGATCCGCTCGATGTCCAGGAGCTCGGGCGGAGAGAGCGGCGGCTGCGGAGCCCGCGACCCGCTCATAGCGGCCAGGCGGCGTCGCTCGGCCTAGCGGCGCGTCCCTCGGCCGGACCAGCCACCGGACGGCCAGCGCCAAAGGCTGGGGCCGGCGGCCGGCGCATCGTCCTCGACCCGGACGCGCCGCCGTCCGCGGTCCTCCAGCAAGGCCACCGCCAGCGCGATCGCCTCTTGCCGTTCCGGCGCGCCGGGGGCGTCGAGCAGCCCCGGGTGTTCTTCGAGATAGCCGGTGTGGAAACGACCGGCTCGAAAGTCGGGCTCATCCATGACGCGTCGGTGGAAGGGAGCGATCGTCGCCACCCCATCCACGATCAGCTCGTCCAGCGCCCGTGCCATGCGCCAGATGGCGGCGTCGCGGCTTTCGGCGTGAACGATCAGCTTGGCGATCAGCGGATCGTAGTGCAGCGTGATCTCGGTGCCCCGCTCGATCCCCGAGTCCCAACGGACCCCGGGGCCCGCCGGCACCCTGAGCTGCTCGATGCGTCCGGTGGCGGGCAAGAAATCGCTGAAGGGATCCTCGGCGTTGATGCGGCACTCGATGGCGTGACCCTGTGGCTCGGGCGGTTGCAGAGTGAACGGCTCACCGGCGGCGATCCGCAGCTGCGCCTGAACGAGGTCGATACCGGTTACCAGCTCGGTCACCGGGTGCTCGACCTGCAAGCGCGTGTTCATCTCGAGGAAGTAGAAATGATCCTCCGCCACCATGAACTCGACGGTGCCGGCGCCCCGATACCGGGCCGAGCGGGCCGCGGCGACGGCCTGCTCGCCCATCTGGGCCCGCAGCTCGGGCGTCACCACGGGAGAGGGCGACTCTTCGATCAGCTTTTGATGGCGTCGCTGGATCGAGCACTCCCGCTCGCCGAGGTGTACGACGTTGCCGTGGGCGTCAGCCACGACCTGAATCTCCACATGACGCGGCTGCTTCAAGAACTTCTCTAGGTAGACGCGAGAGTCGGAGAACGCCGCCTGAGCCTCGCGCTGCGCGGCGCCCCAGGCCGACTCGAGGCCCGACTCATCGTCGACGCGCCGCATCCCTTTTCCCCCGCCGCCGGCCGCCGCCTTGATCAACACGGGATACCCGATGTCGCGGGCCGCCAGCCGCACGGCCTCCAGTTCCGTCAACGGTTCGGTGTTGCCTGGAACGACCGGTACGCCGGCCCGTTCCATCGCGCGGCGCGCCGCCGTCTTGTCGCCCATCAAAGCGATGGTCTCGGACGTGGGCCCGATGAAGGTCAAGCCCGCCGCCTCGCAAGCGCCGGCGAAGTCGGCGTTCTCGGCCAGGAACCCGTAGCCGGGGTGCACGGCGTCGCAGCCCGATCGCTTCGCGGCGTTGAGCAAGCGCACGATCGACAGATAGCTCTCGGCGGCCCGTGCCGGCCCGATCGGATAAGCCTCGTCGGCGTGCCAAACGTGTGGAGCCAGCCGGTCGGCCTCGGAGTACACGGCCACGCTCGAGATCCCCAGCTCACGGCAGGCGCGAATCACGCGCACGGCGATTTCGCCGCGGTTGGCGACCAGCACCTTCTCGAGCATTAGAGCGGTATGTTGCCGTGTTTGCGGGGAGGCCCGGGCTCGCGCTTGTTGCGGGCCAGGCGCAAGGCCTCGATCAGCCGCAGCCTCGTCTCGCGTGGATCGATCACGTCGTCCAGGTAGCCGCGCGAAGCGGCGATGTACGGATGCGCAAACTGCTCCTGGTACTCGGCGATCAGCTTGTCGGTCTCGGCAGCCGAGTCTTGGGCTTCGGCGATTCGTCTCCGAAACAGGATCTCGACGGCGCCTTTCGGTCCCATGACGGCAATCTCGGCGGTCGGCCAGGCGAAGTTGAAGTCGCCGCGAATGTGCTTCGAGCTCATCACATCGTAGGCGCCACCGTACGCTTTGCGCAGTATCACGGTGAGCTTGGGCACCGTGGCCTCGCAGTAGGCGTAGAGCAGTTTCGCGCCATGCTTGATGATGCCACCATGCTCCTGGGTGACGCCGGGCAAGAAGCCGGGTACATCCTCGAAGGTGACGAGCGGGATGTTGAACGCGTCGCAGAACCGCACGAAGCGGGCACCTTTGAGCGAGCTGTCGATATGAAGCACGCCGGCCAGGACTGCCGGCTGGTTCGCTATGATTCCCACCGTGTCTCCGCCCAGGTGCGCGAACCCGACCACGATGTTCTTGGCGTAATCCGCATGAACCTCGTAGAAGCTGCCCTGATCGACCACGCGCGAGATCACCTCGTGCACGTCGTACGGCTTGTGCGGGCTGTCGGGCACGATGGAGAGCAGCTTTTCCTCCATGCGATCGGGAGGATCATCGCCGGCGCCGCGCGGCGGAGCCTCCATGTTGTGCTGGGGGATGTAGTGGAACAGGTCGCGGATCTTCTCGAGGCAGGCCGGCTCGGAGTCGCAGACGAAATGCGCCACCCCAGAGGTACCGGCATGAATCTGCGCGCCGCCCAGACCCTCGAAGTCGATCTCCTCATGCGTTACCGTCTTCACCACCTCCGGCCCAGTCACGAACATGTAGGAGGTCCCGTCGACCATATAGATGAAGTCGGTGATCGCCGGAGAGTAGACGGCGCCACCCGCACACGGTCCCAAAACCGCGCTGATCTGGGGCACGACACCCGAGGCCTGAGTGTTTCGCCAGAAGATCTCCGCGTACCCGCCCAGCGACGCCACCCCTTCCTGAATCCGCGCGCCGCCCGAGTCGTTGAGCCCGATAACCGGGCACCCAGTCTTCATCGCCAGGTCCATCACCTTGCAGATCTTCTCCGCGTGCGCTTCGGACAACGAACCGCCGAACACGGTGAAGTCCTGCGAAAACACGCACACGTCGCGGCCGTAGATCCGGCCGTGCCCGGTGACGACCCCATCGCCCAGGAACTTCTTGTCGGCCAGCCCAAACTCGTTGGTGCGATGCGTCACGAAGCGGTCGAACTCCCTGAAGGATCCTTCGTCCAGCAGCAGATCGAGTCGTTCGCGGGCCGTGAGCTTGCCTTTGGCGTGCTGCGCCTCGATGCGTTCCCCGCCGCCACCCAACTCAGCCTGCGCTTGCAGCTCGGCCAGCCGCCGGAGCCTGTCCTCCATCCTCATTGACCCTGCTCTCCCTCGAACGTCATCCGCTGGCCGGGGAGCTCCTGGTAAGCGGGCACCAGCTCGCGGTCCTTGAACTGGAGCAGGAAGGGTCGCCGGATTATCGCTCCACTCTCTACCGAGAAGACGCCGGTGGCGCCCGGCAGGCTGCGAATTTCGCGGAACGACCGCGCCACGGCCGAGCGTCTCGGATACCCCCAGGGAAGCGCCGAGAGGATCAGCCGCGTTGCGTCATAGGCGAGCGCCGGGACGAGGCTGTCCTGCAGCCCCTTGCGATAGGAGCGCTCGTACAGCTCGACAAACTCCGGCCAACGGACGGAGGGGCTGGAGCGGTGCAGAAAGGTCGAGATAATCGTACCGTTGATGAAGCGCGGCTCGACCAGCCGCAGCACCTTGGGTTCCGACCACTCGGCGTCGCCGAGAACCTGCACACCGCGCAGCCCGTAATAAGAGAACTGGGGGGCAAGCTGAATCACGTTGTTCGGAGTGCTGGCCGGCGCGTAGATCGCCTGCGGGTGGGCCGCGCGCAAAACCGTGAGTGGCATGTCGAAGGTGGTCGCCGTGTCGTCGTAGGCGATCGACGCGGCAATCTCTCCACCCCACGCCCGTACGGCGTCGGCGAAGGCGGCGAGCTGGACGCGGCCCTCCTGCGTGTTGGGGTACAGGACGCCGAAACGGTACAGCTGCAGGTCGCGCACCGCGAAAGAAGCGAGGGCCCGAGACCCCCGCGTCACGCGCTCGGTCGTGCTCCACAGCGAAAAAGTGTTGCGCTCGAAGCTGAAGTTCTCCGGCGCCGTCGGGCTCACGACGAGCAAGTTGCGGTCGCGGCGGCCGCGCGCGGCCGCGTCCAGGCCCTCACTGCGCAGCGGCCCCACGATGGCCACCGCCCCCAACCGCTCCAACTCGCGCGTCAATTCGCCGTCGCGATCGAACCGATCCGCGTCATCGCGAACAATGAGCGTGATCTCGTCCAGATGGCGGCGATTGTACTCCTCCACCGCCAGCCGGATACCCTCTTCGGCTAGCCGGCCATAGGCGGCCAACGGTCCGCTCAACGGCAGGATCGCGCCGATGATCGGCCGCCACTGCTCGGTCTCCAGCTCGCCCGCCGCGATGCGCCGCGCCCGCTCACGCTCCGGCTCCAGCGGGTTCAGCTCCAGCACCCTGGCCGCCGCCTCGCGGCCCTCCTCAGCTCGTCCGGCAGCAAGGAGCAGCGAAGCGCGCTCCACCTCGAAGACCGAGCGCAACGGGTGGCTGGCCGGCCAGCGGGCCGTCAAAGAATCGATCTCGCCCAGGCCCAGCTCCGACACGAGCTGGCGAGCCTGCTGGGCCGCGTCCTCGCGCCGGTCACCCAGCTCCAGCGGTGTGGCCAGCAGGCTGTCGGCCGCCTCGCGGACCGCCCCCTCCAGGCTCAACGTTCGCGCGACCACGAGCAGTCCCGGGACGCGCCGCGGATCCGAGGCGCGATAGAGAGTGAGGTATCGAGCCGCTTTCGCACTCGCCTCGGCCGGACGATTGAGCTCCAACGAGGCGCGGGCCGACAGCAGCAGCCCCGGCCCGTACCAGTTGGTATCCTCGTACTCAACCGCCAGCGCGGTCGACAGCGACTCGGCCGCCACGAAGTCCGCCTTCTCGTACTGCTCCTCGGCCCGGCGATAAACGCGCGCCGCATCCCGGTCTCGCGCCCGCGCCTCGGGGGTCGCCGGGGGGGGACCGGCCAGCCCGGGCTCAGCCGGCCCCCGCGCCCCCGCACAGCTGAGACCGAGACCCGCCACGGCCAGGGCAACTGTCGCCGCGAGCCGCCAACTCCATCCGACCCTCTTGAACCGTTTCATAGTGGAGGATCTTAGATCAACCGCGGCCGGTCGGAAAGTGCGGTGCCGCCAGACCGCAGGTGCCCGACGCCGCCGGCCAATCGGGTAGGTAGGGGCGTTACCGGCCCCTACCTCCCACACCACCGTACGTTCGGGTCCGAATACGGCGGTTCACAAGGCACACGCGAGTCTCCGCTGTTCCTGAAGAAGGCTCACGAGCCCGAGGCGGGACAGCAAGCTGATCGGGACGGCCTGATTCATGTGGCTCGACCCGGCATTCCACCAGGGGCCTCGACCGTTGCCGGCCGAGGTCGCGGCACGATTCGTGTCCAGCCCGTACCGACGAAGCTTCTTGAAACGCGTCCGCGGCTTCTTCCACTGTCGCCACAGGATGCAGCTGCCGTCGCAGGGACCGGTATTCGTCGCTCTCGTGGGGAAGCCGCTCGACTGTCATGGTGCCTCCCGGAATCCGCCTGTCATTCGGCGAAGCGTCTGAGCAGAGGAAACGGCGTAGGATCGGCGGGCGAGGCAGCAAACGTTGTGTCAGGCAACTCGTGGGAATAACTTACTCTCGAGTGCGGCAAACCGCCGCGGCCTCCTATCGCCCGTGTGATCCCCAGCCCACGCGAACCCGGTCAGCGCCGCTCAGCCTATGCGACCCGCACGGCTGTTGTCCGTCATTGCCGTCGCCGTCCTTCTGTCCTGTCGTGGACCCGGTGAGGACGGCGTGTCCGAAGAGACGAAAACGTTCTTGCCCCAATCGGACTTCGTTTTCCAGGGTACCGTGCTGCTCCACAATACCGCGACCATCGCTCTCGACGACGTGCGCGATCTCGCCGTCGTCCGCGTGGACGAGGTCGTGGACGCTCCCCCACCGCTCGATAAGCTCGCCGGGCAGCAGATCACCGTGAAGCTGAAGGACCTCGGGGGCACGCCGGTGGGTGGGGAGCGCGTCTTCTTCACATCCGCGTGGCACTTCGGCGAGAGCGTCGGTGTGATCGAGGTCGGGAGTTACGCGATCGAACGGGAACGGTTTCGTGTCGAGCGGCTGCGCAAGGAGATACAGGTGTGGCGCCGAGCCGAAGCCGACCGGCAGCTGAGAGCGCGTCTGGAGGAGGCGCAACTGGTGATCCTGGGACAGGTCGCGAGCGTGCGGCCCCACCAGAAGGAGCGGGGGCCATGGTCCGAGCACGACCCCGCATGGTGGGAGGCGGAGATCGCCGTCGCTGACGTCTTGAAGGGTCGCGTCGAGGATTCCACCATCGTGGTGCTGTACGCGAACAGCGACGACGTGATGTGGCACGACTCGCCGAAGCTTCAGGGCGGCGAGGAGGGCATCTGGATTCTTCCCTCCGCAAGGACGGCGCACCTGCTGCCGGAGCAGCTGGCCTTTACCGACCAGAGAGACCTCCGACCGAAGTCGGAACAGGACGGGCTGCGAACGCTCTTGAGACGCTAGCCCAACCCACCGTCAACGACTTGACAGGGCCGGTGCTATGAAACTGCGAACCGGAATCTTGATCGGGCTCGTCGCACCGTTCCTCGCATCGCCCGCTCACGCCCAGCGGGACATCACCGTCGTCAACATGATCCCACGCAGCTTGAGCGGGGAAACCAACCAGGACAGCGAGCCCAACCTCGCGGTCAACCCGCGCTTCCGCGAGTTCATGGTGGCCTCGGCGTTCACCTCCAACCCCACGGGCGACACGGCCCGCGCCCCCGTCTTCATCTCCACCGACGCAGGCGCGACCTGGTCGCTCAATAACATCCTGCCCAGTGTGAACGGCAGGACTTACGACATCACCGTGGCCTACGGCGACGCCACCGCGTTCGACACGAGTGGTGTCGTTTATGCCGCCATCCTGAAGCGGCCATTCCTCATGATGATCTTGCGGTCGGACGACCCGTTCGGCTCAGCGATGATGGATTCTCTGCTGGCCCGGGAAGACATCGACCAGCCGTACGTCGACGCCATAACGGTCGCCTGGGGTGGAACCCGAAGCGACGCCGTGTACGTGGGGAACAACGACTGGAGCGGTTTCCCGCGCACCGCCACCGTGGACTTCTCGCCCGATGCGACGACGGATCCACCCGCCGATTTCCGGATCGCCCACCTGGAGCAAAGAGAGACGGAGTTCGGGAACCGGCCGGCGATTCGCACCACGGCCCACAGTGACGGCATGGTCTACGCCATCTTCTACCACAATCAGCGGGGTGGTTTTTGGGGCAACGCTACCTGTGATGTCGTCGTGGTGCGCGACGACGACTTCGGCTTGGGCCTGAATCCGTTCGGGGCGCTCGCCGACGCGGCGGACGGTGCGGCCGGGGTCCGGGTGGTTCGGGACGTCACCGTTGCGGCAGGCCCGCCGCTACTGGGCAACAATCGACTCATCGGGTCCAACCTCTCCATCGCCGTGGACCCGCGGAACGCGTCCACCCTTTACATCGCCTGGGCCGACAGCGCCCGCGACGGCCGCAACACGCTCCACGTTCGCCGCTCCGATGACGGCGGCGCCACCTGGTCGCGCGACCTCCTGACGCTTGGCAACGCCATCAACCCGGCCCTCGCCGTCAACGACATCGGCGAGGTCGGCTTTCTGTACCAGCAGCTTGCGGGAACGGGCGCCGCGGAGCGTTGGGTCACGCATGCGAGGGTGAGCGACGACGAGGGCGAGAGCTGGGAGGACTACCCTCTGGCCGACACCCCGGCCGACGACCCGCCATGGGACTCGAACTCGCCCTACCTCGGTGACTACGCGGACCTGGTGGCGGTCGGCCACGAGTTCTACGGAGTCTTCGCGGCCAGCAACATCCCCAACCGCGATCATTTTCCCCAGGGCGTGAGTTATCAGCGCAACGCCGACTTCAAAGCTCAGCGGCTGCTGGACGCCGATGCGGCGACGCCGGTGGCCACCTCCATCGACCCGTTCTTCTTCGCCATCCGTCCGACCAGTCCCGTACCCGATTGCCGGCGTTATCCGGGAATGTGCGCCCCCCTGTTGATGGACGAGGGGATCCTCGAGTTTATTTGCGGGACCAAGCCCTGCCTGGCAATCGATCGGCTTCCCCGAAACTGCCTGGTCAAGTTCGATTGCGGCGGCTGCGGTACGACGGTGCTCTGCCCACCCTGGTACCACATTTACCTGGAAGATCTCGACGCGGACGTCTGGAGCGTGGGCGTCTACACGTCGCTCGGCGGGCACGTGCGCCACGACGTGAATCGGGTGCAGGACGGCGTCGTGGTCAGCTTTCGGCCGAGCCAGCGGCTGTTCAAGGAAGGCGAAATCGGTGACTACGTTCTCGTTTTTCGTGGCGAACATGTGGAGCCAGGCGCCAAGTTCGTCATCCGGACGAGGTTGGAAGTGAGCGACTACGCGTTCGCCGAGCACATGAAGCGCGGGGGCCGGGAAGAGAAATAGTCGTGCCGGAAGCTCCTGCCGACTGAGACGGCTGCCACTGCCAGGCAGAGAGCCAAGCCCCGCTTTGTAACTTCAAGCAGGGCTTAGACGTACCTTCCATGGGCCTGGGTGGAGTCGCGTTGATAGCGCCGTCAGGCGCTTTATCGGGTAGGTCGGGGCCTCGCGGTCCCCGACCTACCACACCACCGTACGTTCGGTTCCGAATACGGCGGTTCACTAGGCGCGCGCAAGTCTCCGATGTTCGTGGAGAAGGCTCACGAGTCCGAGGTGCGACAGCAGACCAGTCGGCACGGCGTGGTTCATGTGACTCGACCCGGCATTCCACCACGGACCACGACCGTTACAGGCCGAGGCCCTCGCGCGAGGCTCGTCCAGACCGTAGCGGCGAAGCTTCTTGAAGCGCGTGCGCGGTCGCTTCCACTGCCGCCAGAGAATGCAGCGCAGCTTCCGACGGATCCACGCATCGAGTTCCTTGAAGCTCCTGTTCGTTTCGGCCAGCCGGAAGTAAGCGACCCAGCCCAATAACACCGGCCTGAGCTCCTCGATGACCGCCGACGAGGTTACGGCCTCGCCCCCGCCGCAAGATCGGCCGCAGCTTCTCCTTCAATCGTTGGATCGATTCCGGAGCCAGCCTCAGCTTGGGCTTGCGGTGCGCGGTCACGCCCCCTCGCCCACCTGGCGGACGCGCACAAAAGAGAGGGGGCGATACCTTCGCCCCCTCTCGAGATCAGCTTGGGCCGCATTGAAGCTCCGCCCTAGTCCTTGCCTTCTCGGTCCTCCTCCGGCGTTGCGTCACTGGGCTCCTGCTCCAGCTCGGCCTCGGGCTCGACCTCGGGCTCGACGCCCGCCTCGGCCTCGGGCTCGACCCCCGCCTCGGCCTCGGGCTCGACGTCCGCCTCGGCCTCGGGGACCTGTTCAGCAGCTTCGGCCTCGGACGGTTCTGTCTCCTCTGCAGTCGCGGCCTCACCCGCCAGCTTGGGCTGGGAAGCATCGGCTTCCGCCGCAGCTTCCGGGGCCTCCTCATCCTCTGGACGCCTTTCCGGCAGCGCCATGACCTGAAGCACGATCCGGCGGTTGATCGGGTCGGACTCCATCACCTTCAGTTCCAACTCATCACCCTCGCGCAGCACCTCGCTGGGGTTCCCGATCTCACGGTCCTCCACGATCTGAGACACCGGGACGAATCCCTCGACATCTTCTCCCAGGTCAACGACGACGCCCTTGTCGAGCAGCCGCACGACGCTTCCCTTGGTCTCGGTCCCGGGCGAGAACGCCTGCGCCAGGTTGTACCAAGGGTCGTCCTCGGTCTGCTTGAGCCCCAACGAGATGCGCTTGTTGTCGACATCGATGCTGAGGGCCACGACCTCGACATCGTCGCCTTTCTTCAGGACCTCGGACGGGTGCTGGATCCGCTTGGTCCAGCTCATGTCGGAGACGTGGACCAGGCCATCGATGCCCGGCTCCACCTCGACGAAAGCACCGAACGAGGTGAGGTTACGGACCTTACCGCGGATCCGCGTACCGGGAGGGTACTTCTCGGGCAGGGTCAGCCAGGGGTCCTCCTCGGCCTGCTTCATCCCGAGGGAGATCTTTTCTTCTTCGGGATCAACCCGCAAAACCACCGCCTCGATCCCTTCGCCGATGCTGACCAGTTGCGACGGGTGCCGGATGTTGCGGGTCCAGCTCATCTCGGAGATGTGCACGAGCCCCTCGACACCGCGCTCCAACTCGACAAAGGCTCCGTAGTTGGTGATCGAGACCACCTTGCCTTGGACGCGAACGCCGACGGGGTACTTTTCTTCGACGCCCTTCCAGGGGTGGGGCTCGAGCTGCTTGAGGCCGAGTGAAATCCGCTCCCGATCCCAATCGATGTCGAGGATCTTGATCTCGATCTCGTCGCCGATGTTGCAAATCTCGCTCGGGTGCCCGACGCGGCCCCACGACATGTCGGTGATGTGGAGCAGCCCGTCCATCCCGCCAAGATCGATGAACGCACCGAAATCGGTGATGTTCTTCACCGCCCCCTTGCGGATCTGACCCACCTCGAGTTGCGTCTTCAGCTCCTCGCGCTTCTCGCTGCGCTCTTGCTCCAGGATCACGCGGCGCGAAACCACGATGTTGCGGCGCCGCTTGTTGAGCTTGAGGATCTTGAAGTCGTACTCGTGACCGATGAGATCGTCGATGTTGGGGACGCGTCGCAGCGCGACCTGCGAGCCGGGCAGGAAGGCGTCGACCCCCATGATATCGACGGTCACACCCCCTTTGACTTTCTTCTTAATGGCACCCTGGATCGCCTCGTCGTTGTCATACGCGTGCTTGATCTTTTCCCACACGCGCAGGAAGTCCGCCTTCTTCTTCGAGAGGACGACTACGCCTTCCTGGTCCTCGAGCCGCTCTA
>CAYGCC010000059.1:0-3950 GCA_964348165.1 uncultured Gemmatimonadota bacterium
GCAAGCGTGTTCTTAGTCGCCGCCTGCGGAACCGGCGCTCAGCCAACGAGCTCGAGCGGCTACCGCGGGTCGACGCTGCCGGAGCCGCAGGAGAAGGTCGCGTTCACGCTGGCCGACACCGACGGGCAACCGTTCGACTTCGTCAGGCAAACCGATGGCTTCGTGACGCTGCTATTCTTCGGCTACACCCATTGTCCCGATGTCTGCCCCATCCACATGGCCAACATCGGGGCGGTGCTGGAAGATTTTCCCTACGATCTACGGCGGCAGTTCAAGGTCGTCTTCGTCACCACCGACCCCGAGCGCGACACGGCCGAGCGGCTGCGGAGCTGGCTGAACGAGTTCGACCCCAGCTTCATCGGCCTGCGCGGGGATCAAGAGGAAGTCAGCCGAATCCAGATCGCTTACGGCCTGCCCGCCGCGATCAAGCAGGAGACCGAAGGGGGCGAAGGCGGCTACCTGATCGGCCACTCGGCGCGCGTTCTGGTCTTCACCCGGGACAACCGCGCCCACGTCGCCTACCCGTTCGGCACCCGTCAGGCCGATTGGGCCCATGACCTGCCGAAGCTCGCCGCGGAGACGTGGGGCGAAGGGTGAACATGACAAGGCCACCTCACCCAGACCGCCGGGGCACGCAAGTAGGTCCGCGCCGGCCGCGGCGGCCGTCCCTCTGGCATGCCGCCCCGCTCTGCGCCCTGGTGTTCGCCGCGGCGTGCGATTCCCAGCGCCATGAAGAGGCAGAGATCATCGTGTCGGCGGCCGTCGTGGCAGAGCCGGTCGTGGGCGAGCGTGCGGCCATGTACTTTCAGGTATCCAACCGCGGCGAGCAGCACCTGCAGCTCATGGCGATCTCGACCCCCGTGGCCGAACGCGATTGTGTCACAGACGCCGTTACTGCCCGGCGCTCTTGCCGCGGGGGCGGCCCACTTTCCTCACTCCGCTGAGCTCCTTAAGCTTAGGGCCGCCGGCGAAGCCTGTCGCGTGTCGCCTGCAAGGTTCCGGCACAATACCTTTTCTCTGCCCAACACGGACCACAACAATCGAGACCTGTATGAAAGCGACCCGTCGGCTTCGTCTTCTGCTCGTTACCCTGGCCGTGCTAACGACCTTCGCCGCCCCGGACGCCGAAGCTCAAGAGACCATCGCCTCGGACCGGCCGGGCCTCGGCAGCGGTTCTTACGTTCTGGATCCCGGCACGGTTCAGGTCGAAGGTGGGGTCTCTTACGCCAACGCCGGCCCGCTCGACCTGTTCAGCGTCGGGCAGGTACTGGTTCGAGTCGGCGTGCCCCAGATCGAGGTCCAGGGGATCGTCAACTCGCTGGTGTTCGCCAGCGCCAACGGACAGAGCGACGAGGGGCTTCAGGACATCGGGGTCGGAGCCAAAGTACGGATCTACCGAAGTCCCGAGATCCCGCTCTCGGTCTCCGGCCTCGCCACCGTGAGCGTGCCGACCGGCGCGGATTTTCTCACCAGCGACGAGGTGGTGCCGGCGGCGGTTCTCCTGGCTGACTACGGGGTCAACGAGCGCTGGACAGTCTTGGGCAACCTCGGTTACACGGTGGGGGTCGGCGATCTTGACGGCGTCTTCGCGCTCATCCTGACGCCCAGCGTTTCGCTGCCGGTCGAGGCGAACGCCGGGGCCTACTTCGGTTACGCCGGCTTCTACTCCTCATCCAGTCCACAGCACTTTGCGGAGGGCGGGTTCACCTTGCTGCCGACGCCCGATCTGCAGCTCGACATCAACGGCGGTGTCGAGCTTGGCAGCGGCGACTTCTTCATCGGCGTCGGCGTGGCGACGCGCTGGTTACCACGCTGACGCGGCTTGGACTTGACGCCGAGGTTCGAATCCCCGTAGTCTTGAGCCGACAGTTGACAGAACGGCGGGCGGAACATCCCGGAAGCCGGTGAGAACCCGGCGCGGCCCCGCCACTGTGTGAGGCCCGGCGCGAAGCCGGAAGAAGCCAGCTCGACGTGCCACTGGGACCAAGCGATCGGTCCTGGGAAGGCGGGCTTGGCTGCCTCGAGCCAGGAGACCTGTTCCGCCCCGCACGCCACGGCACTCTTCCAGGGCAAGACGTGCGGGCTTTCTTATTGGATTCCAGTCACCACGCGAGCGGGCTCCAGACCCGCGTCTGGTCAGCGCGAAGTCGCGACGCTTCCCTTCCGAGATCACTCGGCAAAGCACGAGCCACGACCGCGCTCGCGGCTGCGGCGCGCCGACTCGCCGGTTTCGTTTTGCTCGTCGTGCTGGTCGTGGCTTCGGCCCGAGGCGTCCTCGCTCAATACCCCGGCGAGCTGACGGGCTGGGTCTTGGATGCGATCACCGGCGATCCGATCGAGCACGCACGCGTCGAAATCGTCGAGACGGGTCACGCCACATCGACGGACGGCCGCGGCGAGTTCTACCTGCGCGGTTTGGAGCCGGGACGCCATCGCGTTCGCCTGAGCCGGCTGGGCTACTTACCGGCGGTTCAAGAGGTGGAGGTGCGGAACGGCGCCACGACCCGGCTCGACGTGCGGCTGGGAGCCGATCCGTTCGTTCTCGCAGAGCTTCGATCGCTGGCGACCCGCGGACCCGATGCGGAGCCGGGCGTGCTTCGCCTGGCACGCGACGAGATCGAGGCGAGTGGCGCGCGCACGGCGGCGGACCTGCTGCAGGGTCGCGCCGGGCTAGTGATCGATCTCCGCGGTCCCGGCGGACCGGCGCGGGTCAGCATCCGTGGCAGCTCCGCCGACCAGGTGCTGGTGCTGCTGGACGGCGCGCCGTTGAACGATCCACTCACCGGCGCCGTGGACTTGTCGTCGCTTCCCGTTTCTCAGATCGAGTCGGTCACCGTGCTCAAGGGCAGTCGATCGGCGCGCTTCGGTCCGGGAGCCGAAGCCGGCGCAATCCTCATCCAGTCGCGCACGATCGCCCGGCCCTGGGCGATGCGATTGGGTGCCGGTTCGCTGGGGGACTGGTCGGGGACCGCCGAGACCGGAGGCCAGCTTTCCGCGATGTCCTGGTCGGCGGGTGGCAACGTCCGAAGCCAGAACGGCGAGTTCGACTTCGAGCGGCCAGCGGCGCTGGGCGGTGGGACCGATCGACGTTCCAACTCCGACCTCGCGGAGGTCGGCGCGTTTGCGGACGCCTCCGGAGCACTGGCGGGCGGCGGCCTGCGAGTCCGGGCCGGCTTCAACCAGCTGAAGCGCGGCATTCCGGGCCCCGTCTACCTGGCTACACCCGATGCGCGCGAGGAGTTGAGCCGCTGGCGTGCCCAGGCCGCCTGGGAGCGTCGGGCGAATCGCGTCGGATTCTCAGCCCACACCTTCGCCGTCTGGCAAAAGGCCCGATTCGCGGATCCGCAGCCTCCGGCCGGCCCGGCGCTCGACAGCCGCTACGAGGCTCGCGCCCTGGGCGGCCGCTTGGGCGCCGAACTGGCGCTGGGTGGCGCGCTGAAGTCTCTAACGGCGGGCACCGAGCTTCGGCGTCAAGCTTACGAGGGCAGCGAGCTGGACGACTCGGCGCCAAGCGGGCGAACGGACCTCGGTCTCTTCGTGGGTGGGGTGCTGGGCCCGCGTGAGCGAGCCCTTCCCTTGCAACTCGACGCGGCGCTGCGTCTCGATCGCGACGGCCTCGACCACCTCTGGCGGCTGAGTCACGAGCTGACCCTGACGTTGGAGGCGGGGGCGCTGGGATTTCACGTCCGCCACGCCAGCAGCTACAGCCCGCCCAGCTTCGGGGACCAGTTCTTCAAGGAAGGCGTCCTGGTGCGAACGAACCCTGAGCTGCGAGCCGAGCGTGTGCCCCGCGACTTGAGCGTCGGTGCGAGCCTCGAGGGTGGCTTAGGGCCGCGGGCGTTCGGGCGCCTGTCCGTCGACGCTTATACCGCCGATGTGAAGGACATGATCATCTGGGCGCCGGATTTTCGCTTCGTTTGGAGCCCGCGGAACTTCGATGTGAACCGCCG
>CAYGCC010000060.1:0-13125 GCA_964348165.1 uncultured Gemmatimonadota bacterium
AGCTGACGCGGGATCTCCGAGAAGAAGCTGGGCGGCGCTGCCAGGTAGTAGAGGTAGTTGCCGCCCGTGTTATGCTGCTCGTCCACCCCGGCAAGCGCGTCTTTCAGGCGCGCGTAGGCCTCAGGATCGTTGAAGTTGCCCGGGCTGCCGTAGAGTCGCTTTTCCACCCACTCCCAGACGGCCGAGTCGAACTCGCCGGCGAGGTGCTCTCTGACCTCGCGCCGCATGCGCTCGCGGAAAGCCTGATCGTTCATCTCGCGGGCGAACCCGACGATGGCGAAGTTCTCCGACAGCAGGTTGCTCTTCTTCAGGTTGTAGAGCGCCGGGATCAACTTACGCCGCGTCAGATCGCCGCCGGCGCCAAAAATCACCATCGCGCAGGGGCCTGTGGCCTTCCAGGCGATCTCGCTCTCCTGACTCATCATCATAGGACGTTCCACATCATAGGACGTTCCGCCGCTAGTCGGCCTTAGGCGGCTCGGTGTGTCCTCCGAACTTGTGGCGCATCGCCGAGAGGACCTTCTCGGCAAACGTGTGCTCCTGACGCGAGCGGAATCGCGCATAGAGCGCCGCGGAAAGCACGTCGGCGGGGACCGCTTCCTCCACCGCGGTGAGCACCGTCCAGCGGCCTTCGCCGGAGTCCTGCACGAAGCCGCTGTAGCGCTCGAGCGCCGGATCCTCCAGCAGTGCCGTCGCCGTCAGGTCCAGCAGCCAGGAGGTGATGACGCTGCCGCGCCGCCAGACCTCGGCCACATCCGCCAGCTCGAGGTCGTAGCGCTCCACGCTTTTCAGGAGGTCGAAGTCCTCGGCGTACGCCTGCATCATCCCGTACTCGATGCCATTGTGGACCATCTTGACGAAGTGGCCGGCGCCGGCTGGCCCGCAGTGAAGATATCCTTCTTCCGCCGGACCCACACGCTGGTCGCGGCCGGGCGTGCGCTCGATGTCGCCGCGCCCGGGCGCCAACGTCTTGAATACCGGGTCGAGACGCTTCACGGCCTCTTGGTCGCCGCCGATCATCAAGCAGTATCCGCGCTCAAGACCGAAGACGCCGCCGCTCACGCCGACGTCCACGTAATGGATGCCTTTCTCCCGCAACTGCTTGGAGCGCCGGAGATCGTCCTTGAAGTACGAATTCCCTCCGTCGATGACGATGTCTCCCGCGTCGAGACGCTCGGCCAGCGCCATCACCGTCTTATCGGTGGGCTCGCCGGCCGGCACCATCACCCAGGCGGCCCGCGGTATCTCGAGCTTGCCGACGAAATCGTCGAGCGAGCTGGCGCCCGTCGCCCCATCGCTCTCCAAGCGCTTCACGCTTTCGGGGTTGAGGTCGAAGGCGACGCAGTCGTGTCCGCCCTGCATGAGCCGGCGCACCATGTTTGCGCCCATCCGACCGAGTCCAACCATCCCCAGCTGCATCGGCACTCGCTCCTCTCGTTCGATCTTCGTGTCAGCGGTCGTACGCTAGAGCCTCACGGCGCGGTTCAAGCCGCCGCCTTCACCCACTCGAGCAAAGTACGCAGTCCCGCCTCGACGTCGGCGGCCAGGTGTACGCGTAGCGCCCGCCGCCCCCGCTCTTCCAGCACCTGAAAGTCACCGCGTGCCTGCGCGGCCTTCACGACGCCGAAGCTGTACCTCTGCCCCGGGACCTGCAAATCCACGGCGTCATCGCAGGTGATCTGCAGGAAGACGCCGCTGTCCGGCCCCCCCTTGTAGGCCTGCCCCGTCGAGTGGAGGAAGCGCGGGCCATAGCCCAAACAGGTCGCGACTCGCTTCGAATCGCGCATCCGGTGACGGATCGCCTGTAACAGCGCGTGGTGCCGTTCGTTCATCGCCACGTAGGCCAGCAGGGCGAAGTAGTCGCCGGGCCCGAGACGGCTGAGGTGCGCGGCCAGCAGCGCCGCCGCGGACCGCTCGGCACCGCTGGCCCGGCGCAGCGCCTCGGCGTTTCGCTGATCGGCAAACAGCTTGATCCCGTCGCCCTCCGCGATCGGGCTCTCGGCCGGCAGCGCGCCCTGCTTTTCGTAGGCGTCGGTTAACGCGCGGGTCGCCACCTTGCTCGCCTCGACGTCGGGCTGGTTGAACGGGTTGATCCCGAGGATCGACCCGGCCACGGCGGTGGCGAACTCCCAGCGGAAAAACTCCTGGCCCAAGTCGTAGCGATCCCGAAGCTCGATCCGCACCACCGGGTGACCCGCCGCCTCGAGACGCGCCACACCGGCATCCTGATCGGTATCGGCTTCAGCTGCCAGCCTCAGGTATACGAAGAGTCGGTCGTCGCCGTAGATCTCGGGCGGCCCCAGCTGCTCCCGGTCCACGGGTATCAGGGCGATCCCCTGCTTACCCGTCGACTCGGCCAGCAGCTGCTCGAGCCAGGCGCCCAGATCGAAGATAGCCGGCGAGGTGATCAGCGTGATCTTGTTCCGGCCGTCGCGTCCCAGCGTCCCGAGGATCGCACCCAGCAGCGCACCAGGATTGTGCTCGACCGGGACAGAGGCGGCACAGGCCTCGACTATCTCGTCGGCACGCTCGAGCAGGCGCGCCACGTCGAGGCCCATCACCGCCGCCGGCACCATACCGAAGTCGGAGAGCGCCGAGTAACGGCCGCCGATGCTGGGCACGCCGAAGAACACCCCTCGGAAGCCCTCTTTGTCCGCCGCCTGCTGGAGCGCCGAGCCCGGATCGGTGATCGCGATGAAGCGGCTGCCGGCGGCGTCGGCGCCGACCCGCTCCTTCACACGCTCGAAGAAGTAGCTCTTGAAGATGTTGGGCTCCAGCGTCGTCCCCGACTTGCTCGACACGATGAACAGCGTTCTCCCCAAGTCCACCTTTTCTTCGAACGCTCTCACCTGGGCCGGGTCGGTGGAGTCGAGCACGTGCAGCTCTGGAAAGCCGTCGATCACCCCGAAGGTCATCTTCAGGACTTCCGGGCAGAGGCTCGAGCCCCCCATGCCGAGCAGCAACGCGTGCATGAAGCCCTCGGCGCGCGCCACCTCGGCGATCCGCTGAAAGCGCTCGAGGCCGGTCGTCAGCTGGTCTTCGGTGACGCCGAGCCAACCCAGCCATTGGGCTTCGTCGGCGCCCGTCCAGAGCGACGCGTCGCGGGCCCACAGCCGCCGCGTCCTTTCGCCGACCCTCCACTCCACCAGCGTCGCTTTGACTGCCTCCGCCTCTCTTACTTGGCCGTGAAACTCGAGTTTTCTCAACGGGTCCATCCCTCAATATCCCCCGGGCGGCATCACGCTCAGCCCCGCCTGCCAAACAATCCCACCAGCGCCAACGCACACCCCCGCCGGCCACCCCCATCGCCGTCGCCACCATCCTCGCCCGCGACCTCCGCCTGGATGCCCACCGCCTGCCAACCCGCTCGCACCGCCTGTTGCTCCCGGCTGCCTGACCCGAACTGCTCGCCCGCGACCCTCAGGGTCAGGTTGGCGGCGTCCTGAAAGCTCGCCCGCGAGCCCAGCGAGCCGCCGCTCAGAGTCTTGTACCAGATCAGCCCCGCTTTCTCCCACGCCTGGCCCCCGATCTCGCGCGCCGTCACGTAAAACGCGTGGTTGGGGATGCCCGAGTTGATGTGCACGCCGCCGTTGTCGTAGTCGACGTTCTGGTAGTTGGACATGTGCGCGGGCTGCGGGTCCTTCCCCAGTACCGGGTCGTCGTAGGCGGTGCCGGGCGCCTTCAATGAGCGAATGGCCTGACCGTTCACGTTCGCCGTGAACAGGCCCCCGCCGATCAACCAGTCGGCCTCGGTCACCGTCTGGCCCAGCTGCCGCTGCTTCACCAGCGCCCCGAACACGTCGGCGAACGACTCGTTGAGTGCGCCCGGTTGATCCTGGTAGATCAGGCCGGCGCTGAAATGGATGACGCCGTGGGTCAGCTCGTGCCCGATGATATCGAGGGCGATGGTGAATCGGTTGAACAGCCGGTCGGCCTCGGGCAGGTCCTCGTCGCCGTCGCCGTAGACCATCTGGCGGCCGTTCCAAAAGGCGTTGTCGTATCCCTGCCCGTAGTGCACGGTGGAATCGAGCCGCATGCCGTTGTTATCGAGTGAGTTTCGCCCATAGATCTGCGAATACAGATCGTGGGTGGATCCGGCGCCGTCGTAGGCTTCGTCGGCCGCGGGATCTCCGGTGGGCGGATCACCCTCTCCGCGCACACGCTGGCCCGGCAAGCCCGAGCCCTGTTGCGCGTCATAGACCACGCGCTCTCGCTCGAGCCCTGGCGCCGCTCCGGCCAGCACCGCCTCCCTGGCGAGGGCGAGACGTTGGCGGCGCAAGCCCTCGGACGTCGCCAGGGTGGTCCTCGCCTTTTCCTGCTGAGAAGCGCTGCCGCGCTCGGCGATCTCTCGCAACATGTGAGGCGGTGTGATACAGGGGATTCGATGGACGTGCATCAGACGTGCTCCCTGCTGAGGTTGCTTCGCGGTTCGGGTCGAGCCCCGAAGCGCGGGCGGTTACGTACCACCTGCGACGTGCTGGATCAATCCACCCTTCGAGACAGCGAACCCGTGAAACTAGCTGCCCGGTCGGCCGCGCCTCTTGCGGGCCGCCACCGACAGCCAATCGATCAAGGGACGCAGAGTCTCGGGCACGGAACTCTCGCCAACCGTAACCGTGTGACTCTGATCCGCCGACTCGACCGTCACCTTGTAGACGAACTGGTCGGCCGTCTTCGCCGGGCCGACGATCTCCGAGGGTAGCTCGAAGAATCGGGCGGCTTCCACCAGGCGGCGCAGCTCGTCCGCCTCCGCCGCCGGTAGGCTGTCGCTGCTGAGGTCGACCGCCAAACGAAGCCCGGCAAAGCCGCCGCTTCGCTCGAATTGCACCCGCAGAGTGGACATCTGGCTCACCTCTGATCGCTGCTGCCTGTCGTTTGCCGGCGCCCGCGAACAAGCGCCCCCCATGCCTTGGACGGCGATCAGGCTCAAACAGCCCAGCAAGACGCCGGGAAGCTGGCGCATCGGGATCAACGTCCGCCGCGTTCGGGGCTCACCCGGATCCGTGCTTCCCGGTCGTCCAACGCCTGGTCATCCCACTCCAGTGCTCGGTGGCGGTATTCGCCATCGCTCCCCTTGTCGAAGCGCACGAACGTGTAGATGACCCGGCCGACCAGGTCCGGTCGCCCCTCCGGCCACACCGGCACCCAGGTGCCGACGTTGACATAGTACTCCTCGCGCGACGTGGCCGAGAGTGGACGCACATCCTGCGTATGGGTGTGGCCCATCACCGCGTAGACGCGCCGCGCTCCTCCGCCGTCGGGGAACGCACGCCGCAACGCCCCGCTCGCGCCCTCCACCAGGTGCTCGCGCTTCCGCAGCAGACCGAGCTGGCGCAGGGTTTCGCGCACCGCCCCCACGACGTAGGGGAGGAGCGCCGGAAATAGCAGACCGCCCACCGCCCCACCGATCCGCGCGCCGCGATTCTGCAACAGCGGTATCCACTCCGCCAGCCGTGCGGCGGCCTCCGGCCAGACAAAGAACACCGCGATCAAGACGATGGTCAGCGGCGGCACGACCAGCCCGGCGAGGATCAGCGCCACGGAGCCGTTGAAGCGCCGCATCGTCACGGCGCGCCAGACGAAGCGCCAACCTTGCAAATAGATGCGTGCGAAGGTCAGCGGCCGGCGCCGCAACAGGGCGAGCAGCGCCTGCTGGACCGGCTTGATGTTATCGATGAACGGGTTCAGTCGCTCGATTCGATTGATGAAGTAACGGTTGACGAACGAGCCCAGGGGGAAGTTGATCTGCGTCGGGTCTCGCCCTAGCGTCGGACCGCCCACGACGCGGGTCATCTCCTCGTACTGGTGGCCGTGCTCGAAGTAGAGGTTGCCGAGCGTGAAGTCGGCATCGGCAAAGGCCACGCGAGCGTTGACCGCGTCTGCCGCCGCCCCGCGGCGTACCAGCTCGTCGCGGATGGCGCGGCGCACCAGAGGCCAGTGCAGCTCGACATCGTGGTTGCCCTTGACGATGATCAAGGCACCACCCGCCTCGACCCACGTCGCCAGCGCCTTGAAGAACGGCAGGTGTCCCCGGAAGATGAGCAGCAGCTTCCAGAGGGTTCTATAGTCGTGCGTGCGCAAGCCGAACTTGCGCTCCGACCCCCGGATCGGGCGCTCCAGCCGGCTGGCACGATCGCCTTCTCCCAGCCATACCAGCCGTTCGGCCCACGCCGCGTAGTCGGCGTCGCTCTGCGGGTACTGGTGGATGCGCAGGAAGTCGAAGATGTCGCCGATGAGAACCAGCAGCGCCCCTTGAGCCGCCTGGGGTCGGTGGTGCGCGACCCAGCGGCCCGCCGCCTCGTCCGCCAGAAAGTTCTCCATCAGCGAGTAGGCGCCCGTCTTGGGATCGCGGCCGATGCCCAGGTGCAGGTCACTCGCCGCGAACACCGCCGCCGGGGGCCGCGATACCAGCCGATCCAGCAGCTCACGCTCCTCTTCGTGAGTCAGATCTTTGACCTGCGTCTCCCCGGTCGGCATTCGGCCGCTCCCTTGCACTCGCTGCATCAGAAGATGCTGAAACGGATCGGCTGGTTGATCCCTATGATAAAGCCGCTCTGTTGCGTATTAAGAAAGCCCCAGAGGGCCAACCGCCGAATCGCGACGCCCAGCAACAACACGGGCAAGATGTCGTTGTCTTCGTCGTCGCGCACGGCACCGATACCGCCGCTGAAGTAGAGCCAGGGCTCGCTGTAGGCTTCCTTGTAGTCGAAGTACAGATCGCGGTAGCCCTCGTACAGGCTCATGGTTTGCGAAACGAGTGAATCCTGGACCGCGATGTGCTTCGAGTAGGCGCCGTTGGTCCGCTCCAGGGCCTGGATGAGCGTATCGTTCACCGCCTCCCGCTTCTTCGCCGCCTCCAGCTCGGCGATCAGCGAATCCCGCTGAAACGAGACATTCCGGACGGTCTGCTCGCGAAGCGCCAAATATCTCTCGCCGTCGATCTCCAGCTCGAAGCTTTCAGCCGTGCGCCCGACGATCCGAATCTCCTGGCCCCACGCCGCAGCGGTCTGGGTCAAAAGAAGCGGCAGACACAATGAAGCGGTCGCCAGGACACCACCTGCCCGCGAAAAGCTCATCTCAACCTCCAGGCTCTGTGCCGATCAGCCGCCGCCGATCCGCTCGAACTCTTCCAGCAGCTCGGGCACGGACATCGCGTTAATCCGCGCTCGCGCCTCCCTAATGTTCTCTTCCTTTTCCGCCTCGATCTCGAGCAGGCGCCGGGCGTGGTCGGCTCGCACCCGCTCCAGCGCTTCCTCGGCCTCGTGGACCTCGGACTCGGAGATGGCGTGCCGGCGCTTCAGGTCCTCCAGCACCTCTTCCTCTTTCTTCAACTCCTTTTCCCGCTCCTTGAACTCCTCCTGCAGCTTACGGCGCCTGTAGGCCTGAAAGACTGAGACACCGAACAAGAGGCCAACGGCGGCGATAGCGAACACCAGGCCTCTTCCCTTGAGCAGTCCGAACTCGCGCAGCAGCCCGACGGCGACCGCCAGACCGATGGCGACGAGCACGATCGCTTCCCACGACATGGTCCACCTCCTTCAGGCAGAACCCGAAAGCCGTTTCTCCAACTCGGCGCGTTTGGCTTGGTCTTTCCGCCTCTTCTCGACGCTGGAGATTATGTTGTGTACTGGTTCGGCGCCAAGACCGATAACGACGCCGCTCACCGTGACCTGAACGAACCCCGGCCAGCTTTGCAAGAATCCGATCCCCAGTATCTCTACCAGGTTGACCCCCGCAGCGAGGCAGAGCGCGATGCCGAGCAGCGAGGCGACAATGCGGGCAAGCGTCGATATCACGACCTGGCGTATCTGGTCGGCGCTGATGATCGGAATCTTGCCCGAATACCCTTTCTTGTGGGAGAGGATCACATGCCGCAGCTGGTAGATGAGCCCGGAGACATCGAGCTTTTGACTGAGAACCTGCGAGCCGGCCTTCAGCTCGAACTTCCGCCGCAGCAACTCGGCGCGCCGGTTCCACAGCTCGTTGAGCTTGGCCTTCCACTCCAGGTAGTTCCAAACCTCCATCAGGACTTCCATGAAGCGCTCGACCAACAGCGCCAGGACAAGCACGATCAGGTAGATCTGGGTGATGCTCCACACGGTTTCCATCGCTGTCTCCGCTTAAACGTAGAGGTACTGCTTCTGTTCCCACACCGCGAGCTCTTCCTCAGCCGCTGGATCGGCCCTCCAGCGGTTGTAAATCGTCTCGATTAACTCCTTGAACGAGTCGTAAGGGAAGTTCGATCCGGGACAGGTCTTGTTCGATACCTTGTTGTGTGGGATGACCGCCTCGTCGAAATCCACGTCGATGTCGTAAAGGTGACACCAGAGAGCCACGACCTTCGCCGCGGAGAACAGCTGCGCATCGGTCGGTCTCAGGTTCCCCATTCGGCCGTTGACATTGGCGAAGGGCACATTTGGGTTGGGCTCGAAGTTGCCGTTGAGCGAGATACCCAGCGACTGGCGGTTATACCCTTTGGCGTGCGCCCCGAATCGGTCCCAGCGGCAGAACGGGTGGATGCTGCCGTCGGCCAGCACCACGCAATGGTAGCCCGTCGACCAGCCTTTGTCTTTGATGACTTTGACCACATCGGCGAAAGACGCGCCGCTGTGCATGGCGGTGTGGTGATAGACGATGAGCTGCGGGTCTCCGCCACGCCGGTTACGGTTTTCCATGATCTCGCGATCGACTCCACCAGAGTACGCGACGTCGATCACCGGGGCGGACCCGGCCGGCCGGGTGATGACGACCGGGGCTTCGGGCGCCGGTTTCTCCTTGCTCTCCTCGGCCGCTTCGATCTCGGTCTCGGTGCTGATGCTCAGCTCGATCGGCTTGCGTTGCGTGATGAACTGAATCAGGAAGTGCACCGGCTGCGATCCGGCGCCGATCAAGATGCCGGTGAGCGCGTAATCGAGGGACGGTGGCGCGCCGGCAAAAACCCCGAGCGCACTGAACAGCCCGAAATCCGATATGAAACAGATGACCACGCCGGTGAAGGTGCCGACCATCTGAAGCCAGAAGACGCGAGCGCTGCGCTCGGGATCCTTCGGCTTGGCTTTTTCCACGAAGACCGTCGCCTCGGAGAAGCGCTTGTTCTGCTCGGTCTTGGTTGTGTCCATCCCTTCGGCCTCGAGCTCCGCCGCCCGCTGTTCCAGCTGGGTCTTCTCGCGATCCGAAAGCTGATCGGACTCGAACTCCAGCTTGGCCTTGGCCTCCTCCAGCTCCTCCGCCGCTTGCGTCTCAGCCTCGGCGTCAGCGCGCTCTCGCAGCGCCTCTATGACCTGCTCCGGCGCCGGCGCTTGCTTGGCGAACGGCGAGTCCTCGCTCAGCAGCACCCTCTTGATGATGCCATCCAGCCCTTCCAGTAATCGCTCGACGCCGAACGATAAGCCGAGAGCCACCGACAGCAGGAGCATCGTCGTCTCGAAATTGGGCAGTTCAACCACGGCTGCAATCCTCCTTTGCGCGAAACCGTTACAACTAACCCACCGTAAAGTCGCTGTAGCTGACGTCCCCGTTGTGTCTGACTCGAGCCATCCAGACCTGATGGTTGTCCAGCGAGAAGTCGAACCATCATGCTAGGCTTAGGATTCACCGTCCGGCTGCTGACAAAGAGGCTCGCTGGCACGGCGGGGCCATGACGAGCGTTCCGGTTGTCGACGGACACGACACGAGTTTGCCCGATCAACCTGCTGGTGTGCGTTCGGATGCCGTTTGGCTGAACAAAGACTTGCCGCCCGATCGCGCGATGAGGCGAATGCCACGGATGTGGGTGGCCGGGAAACGATCGGTGTGATCTAGCGGCTCGCTTCTTTTCCCGGACAGCTTCCAATATACGGTCGTGCCGTAACACGTCCAGATTTTCTGTCCAGAAGATGCCATGACGCGCCTGGCGGCAGCGTGTTGTACAGCCGGGCGTGGCCGACATCGTGCGTTGCCGCAGTCGATGGCGCGGACATGCTGCGCCAGCGAATGAGCTCACGGCGCGTCAGCCCGGCTTGCCAGAGCGAGGCCGAAATCCCTACCTGTTCCAGGCAGGCGCCGCCGACGGCGGCCGCCAGGCGCCGCGGCCGACTTTAGCTGAGGAGCGGACACCTCAACCGGGTTCATCGTTGCCGGAGCTGCCCGAAGTCACCGTCTACGTCGAGGCCCTCACACGCTTCCTGCTGGGGCAGCCGTTGGAGTCCGTGCGTGTCCGCTCCCCGTCGCTCCTCAAGACGGTCGCACCACCGGTCTCGGCGGCGGAGGGTAAACGAGTCGAAGCATTGCACCGTATCGGTAAGCGAATCGTCTGGGAGCTGGAAGAAGAGCTGTTCCTGGTGTTTCATCTGATGCTCACCGGACGATTCCGCTGGCGGAAGCGGGGAGTCTCGATCCCAAAGAAACGGGGCCACGCCGCCTTCGACTTCCCGAGCGGAAGCGTGCTGCTCACGGAAGAGGGGGCGAAGAAGCGCGCCTCGCTGCATGTGGTCGAGGGCAGAGACAGCCTGCGGGGGTTCGACCGGGGTGGGCTCGAACCATTAGGTGCCGACCTGGACGAGTTTCACCGAGCACTGACGCGGGAGAACCGTACGCTCAAACGAGCGCTCACCGACCCCCGGCTGTTCAGCGGAATCGGCAACGCACACTCGGATGAGATTCTGCTCCTGGCCCGGCTCTCGCCGGTCCAGCGCACGCACCAGCTGAGCGAGCAGGAAAAGAAGCGACTTTACTCGACCACTCAGGCCTCGCTGCGTGAATGGACCGAGCGGCTCCGAGCCGAAGTCGGGGAAGGGTTTCCGGAAAAGGTCACGGCTTTTCACCCCGAGATGAAGGTGCATGGCCGGTACGGGCAACCGTGCCACCAGTGCGGCGCGCCCATCCAACGCATCGTTTACGCCGAGAACGAGGTCAACTACTGCGCGGGCTGCCAGACGGGCGGTAAGCTACTGAAGGACCGGGCCCTCTCGCGACTCCTCAAGGACGACTGGCCCCGCACCCTCGAGGAGCTCGAGGAGCGCTGAAGAAGGGCGCGCCGGGGCACCGCGCGTCGACTTGCCATACGAGCTTTGGGGTCGCCGGCGGGCGACTCACACCGGCCGCTGCGACTCCCGCGTCCGGGCATGAATCTCCAGCAGCAGCCCATCCGCGTTCTCGCGGCGCCGGTCGATGCGAAAGCCCGCGTTGCGGATCAGCTTTTCCGTGGGACGGTTCAGGTGGCAACCGTCCGCGATTAGCCTCCAGGCCGGGGTCAACCAGTCCTGCGCACGGGCGACGATCGGGTGCCGCTCCCAGCGAACGTGCTCGATCACCCGGAGCACGCCGCCGGGCACGAGCACCCGCCGAAGCTCCGCCAGACCCAACTCCGGATCGTCCAGCGAGCAAAACACCAGGGTGCCCACCGCGGCCTCGAAGCTGCCATCGCGAAACGGCAGCGCCTCGGCCCGGGCGCACACCAGCAGTTGACGGTCCGCTTGTCGGCGGTGGGCGTGACGAATCAGAGACAGTTGGCGATCCATCGCGACCACGACCACGCCGTTTTCGTATTTTGGCAGGTTGAGCCCAGTGCCCACGCCGATCTCCAGCACCCGACACCGCAGATCGTGGAGCAAGGCCAAGCGCCGACGGCCGAAGGCCAAGCGCTCGAACGGCGCCATCACGAAATCGTACAGCCAGCCTTTTATCGGCATCGGTCAGAGCGGCCTATTCATTCGCAGGCAAACAAGCGGCGCGAGACGTGAGAGCTACACGGCCTGGGTTGGGCCGCGCCGCAACAGCCGCCCGCTCCCGGGCTCGGCCTTGACTTGACCCTCGTCGAAAACCACCGCGCCCCGCCGGATCGTCGTCCGCGGCCAACCAGTCACTTTCCAGCCTTCGAACAGCGAGAATCCGGCACGAGAGCGCAGATCGCTCACATCGATGGTTCGCGTGGCGCCCGGGTCCCAGAGCACGAGATCGGCGTCGGAGCCCACGGCGATCGTCCCCTTGCGTGGATAGAGGCCGAACAGTTTCGCCGGGTTCGTCGATGTGATCTCGACGAAGCGCTGCGCCGAGATGCGACCCTGGGCGACGCCTTCGGAGAAGAGCACCGGCAGCATCTCCTGCAGGTTGGGAACCCCCGGGCGCAGATCCGCAACCGTGAGCGAAGGATTCATCTTCTGGTCGCGGCTCCAACCGACGTGATCGGTCCCCAGCGTCTGCACCGCGCCGTCCTGCAGCCCCACCCACAGCGCTTCCACGTCCTGAGCGGTTCGCAGCGGTGGCTGCCCCACAAAGAGCGGCCCCTTCGCGTCCAGATAGCGCTCCTGCGTGAATGACAAATAGATCGGTCGCGTTTCGACGTAGACGGGCAAGCCCCGAGCCCGCGCCTCGCGGCAGATGCGCAGCGGCTCCGCCGCCGAAAGGTGGACCAGGTAGACCGGTGCGCCCGTGGCTTCGCAGTAAGCGATCGCGCGCTGGGTGGCGATGACCTCGGCCGAGACGGGGCGGCTCTTCGCGAAGTGGCGCAGAGAGCCCTTCCCGGCCGCCAGCAACGCGCGTGTCGCCTCGGCGATGATCGGTCCATCCTCGCAGTGCATCACCGAGACCATACCTGCCGCGCCGGCCCGGCGCATGAGCTGCACGTAGTCGCGCGCATGTTCGTCGAAGCTCGGGATGACCATGAAGATCTTCACGCTCGTGTGCCCGTCGGCCCCCAGCCGGCCGATCTCCTCCTCGCCCCACCCCCTCGGATCCAGCAGGACCGGGTGAAGGAAGATGTCCGCGATCGCCCGCTCCGCCACGAGCCGCGCATCGCGGTCGAGGGCGGCGAAGACGTCCTCGTCGCGGCCCGGCACCGTCATATTGCCGATGCTGGTGACGCCCCCGGCGAGGGCCGCCTCCGATCCGCTGGTGAGATCGTCGGCCAACCTGTAGGCCTCGGGTGCGCCCTCCGCCTGGGTCAAGTGGGCGTGCGGGTCGATGCCGCCGGGAAGCACGAGCAGCCCCGCCGCCTCGATCACCCGCGCCCCTTCGGGCTCGAGGCGTTCCCCGATCTCCGCGATCTTCCCCTCCCTCACCCGGATGTCCGCCCCACGGCGCTCAGCCGAGGTCACCAGCGTACCACCACGAATCAGCAAGCCGTCCGCCTCCGCTTCGGCTCCGCCC
>CAYGCC010000061.1:0-1859 GCA_964348165.1 uncultured Gemmatimonadota bacterium
GGACCAGCTTTCGATGGCCCACATACCAATAGACCGACCGAATAGCGTGTACCAGGCTGCCGAGGGCGCCGGCCATCGCGACGATCAGCAGCAAGCGGATTTCGTCTGAGGTACTGATATCCCAGAAAAGCACGGATACTGTCGACGCGGTCGTGGTGGAAGTATCGCCCGCGGGCTCAGGCCATAACCGAACCAAACCGAAGATTAGTAGCAGCGAGAAGAGCACGAGGTAGACAGTGACCCCGACGATGCCAACCGGCCCCACAATCTGTGACCCGAATGCGTGCTCCGGCGATGCCGACTTGTCAGTCATCTCCCCCTCCTGAGGTGTCAAGTGAAGATCGCTGTAGTCGCCCTGCGCCAACGCGTCGGTTCTACGACCACTACCGCCGGTTCTCCCACGTTCAGCCTCGACCCCATTCGAGAGGGCACAATGCTTTGCGGTGCGTCGGGCCCGAGAATGTCTGTCCGTCGACGAAAGCGGAGGCGGTCATGCTACGGCGCTGGTGGACATTGCTCGGCGTGGAGGTAACGGCAGCACTCCTCGGCCCGCCACCAAAGAACGGGATTACCCGACCCTTGACGATCTCACTCGAGACTGTTGCGAAGTGAGTATCAGAAGGGCCACTCATGGTGGGGTCTCCCGCTCGAGCCGGGCCGGGTGGTATGTAAAGATCTAATCTGAGTCATTGTAACGCAAGAAACGGCTCGTCGTAACCTAGTGCGCGTCTCGCGAATCGCGATCACAATGAAAGGCCGCCACCCCGCTTCCCAGCCAGCCTTTCACGACCTAGGTTGAGACGACTTGTCGGCCGTCCTGCCCCTCCAGCCAGGCAAGCGAGACTCGGCGAGCTTTGCCGGGTGCGCAGATCCGGTGGACAACTAAGCCGACAAACCAATCGACATTTCGGCGACTACAAACTCTGAGGCCCATGCGACTCGGGTCCACGCTCAAATGGTTAGTCTTGGCCGTGCTCCTGCTGGGAGCCGCCGGGCTGGCCTACGCCTATTCGCGCGGAGGCTACCCGGGCCAGCCGCTGGACGGGCCGCCGCTCGCGCTGGTGGGCGCCCGCATCTACGACCCGGTCGGCGACTCGCTGATCGAGGACGCCACCGTCATCGTCCGCGGCCGGCACATCACCGAGGTGAGCGAGTCGGCGTCGATCCCCGACGGCTCGCGCATCCTCTGGGCGCGCGGGCTGACGCTGCTGCCCGGCCTGATCGACAGCCACGTGCACATGAGCGGCATCCGGGCCCGCATCCCCGACGGCAAGCGCGAGCTGGGCCCCCTCGCTTACTTCTGGAGGTTCATGCGCCGCTTTCCCGACCGGCGGCGCGCGCTGATCGAGTCGGGGATTACGACGGTGAAGAGCCAGGGCGACCCCTACCCGTGGATCGTCAAGTTCGCCGAGCGCGTCGAGCGGCACGAGCTGGCCGGTCCTCGCATCTTTGCCGCGGGCCCGGCGATCACGGCGCCCGGCGGCCACCCGGTGGCCCAGCTGCGCCAAGCGGGTCAGGGCGACTCGTCGTTCATCGCCCAGGTGACGCGTCAGGTGAGCGGACCCGCCGAGGCCCGGGGTGCCGTGGCGGCGCTCGCCCGGCGCGTCGACTTCATCACGGCGGTGCTGGAGCAGCGTGGCGACAGCAGCCTGCCGACGCTACCGGCGGCCGTGCTCCGTACCATCAGCTCGACCGCGCACGAGGAGGGACTTCGTATTGCTGCCCACGTGAGCACGGCAAGGGAGCTCGACCTGGCGCTACCCGCCGGCGTGCTCCACACCATCAGCTCGACCGCGCACGACGAGGGCCTCCGCGTCCTGGCCCACGTCAGCACGGCGCGGCAGCTCGACCTGGCGCTG
>CAYGCC010000062.1:0-1512 GCA_964348165.1 uncultured Gemmatimonadota bacterium
GCGCCCGGCCAGCGGACGCCGCGGGGCCAGCACCCAGCCATGAGGGGAAGGGCAGTGCTGTCATGAACGACTTTTCCGACTTCCAGAAGCCCCGGCCTCCGCTCGAGAAGATCGACCTCAGCGACCTCGACCTCCGCCGGATCGGCCGGTTCGCGCGCTTGGGGGTGGTGGTCCTGGCGGTGATCCTGGGCCTGTCGGCGCTGGGCTGGGCGCAGAGCTTCTATATGGACCTGCTCTGGTTCCGGGGCGTCGGTCACGAAGCGGTCCTGGTGAAGATCGTGACGACGCGGGTCGTCCTCTTCGTGCTGGCTTTCGCGGTCTTCCTGGCTCTGGCGCTGCCCAACCTGTACGTGGCGGCCAAGTCCGCCGATCGGCCGCCGCTGCCCGACGCGGCGATCGAGCCGCCGGACTACCTTTTCGTCCACAAGTTCCTGGTCCGGGCCGCGGCCGGCGTCCTTTTGTTGATGGCGCTGCTGCTGGCGCTGCACCCCGCATCGCAGTGGGAGACGGTCCTGCTCTACCTGAACGGGGTCCCGTTCGGCGAGTCGGACCCGATCTTCGGCCGCGACTTCTCGTTCTTGATCTTCACGCTGCCGGCCGTGCGGCTCGTGCACGGCTGGCTGATCGCCGCGGTCGCGTGCCTGGGGCTGGCCATGCTCGCCTTCCACTACGTGACGGGCCGGCTGCGCGGCGTGCCGCAGTTGTTCGTGGGCGGGGCGCGGGCACAGCTGGCCGTGCTGACCGCCGTGCTCTTCCTGCTGATCGCGGCCGGCCACTGGCTGGGGCGCTACGAGCTGCTCTTCTCGCCCACCGGTGCGGTGTTCGGGGTGGGCTATACCGACGACCACGTCAACCTGCCGGGGCTGGTGCTGCTGACCGTGGCCGCCGTGCTGACCGCCGGGTTCGTGTTCTACGGCGGTGTGTTCACCCGCGGATATCGCTGGATCGTCTGGCCCGTGGCGGTCTGGGTCGCCCTGCTGTTCCTGGTGGGGATGGTGGCGCCCTGGATGGTGCAGCGGCTGCGAGTGGAGCCGGCCGAGCTGGCGCTGGAGCGCGACTATCTGGCCAGCAACATCGCGTTCACGCGGAACGCCTTCGGACTGGAGAATCTACAGTCGCGCAGCCATCCGGCGCGCGGCGCCATCGAAGCGCAGACGGTCGCCGAGAACCGCGGGACGCTCCGCAACATCCGGCTCTGGGACGAGGGGCCGCTGCTGGAGAGCTACAATCAGATCCAGTTCTTCCGCCTCTACTACGACTTCCGGGCCGTCCACACCGACCGCTACCGGGTGAACGGCGAGCTGCGCCAGGTCATGCTGGCCACGCGCGAGCTGTCGGCGGGGAAGCTGCCGGCCGAGGCGCAACGCTGGGTCAACCGGCGGCTGCAGTTCACCCACGGCTACGGTGTGGCGATGAGCCCGGTCACCGAGGTCGAGGCCGGCGGCCGGCCGTCGTTCTTCATCCGTGACGTACCGCCGGTGGGCGTGATCGGTCTGGAGCGGCCCGAGATCT
>CAYGCC010000063.1:0-3901 GCA_964348165.1 uncultured Gemmatimonadota bacterium
TTCGCACCCTCGAACACCGTCACGCTGTCATGATAGAGGGTGTCAAGCGACGCGAGGTCCCCGCGCTCGAAGCTGCGAGCGATCTCGTCCACGACCTTGCCCACCCGGGCGGTGTCGGCCTCCGGCGGCTCGCCGCTGGGGGTGCGAACGTCCGCTCGCTCGATCGTGCACCCCGTGGCTACGAGGCTCGCCGCCGCGCAAACCAGCAGCCGGAGTCTGTCCCGAGGCACCACGGGCGACCGCGGTCGCTTAGGAATCGCCCGCATCGCCGACCCAGGCCATGCCATCCGGCTCGTCGCCGGCTGTAATCGTCATCAGCTCCTCGAAGCTGTCCAGGTTCACCACGGTTAACACGTCGTCCTGGGTGTTCGCCACGTATGCGACCCTGCCGTCGGGCCGGATCTCGATCCCCACGGGAACGCGGCCCACACTCAGCTTTCGCCCTGGCTTCCAATCGCCGATGGAGATCTCCAGCAGGGTGCCGGCCCGCGCCTGGCTGACAAGCGCCCGCTCCCCATCTGGCGCCACCTCGACGCGAATCGGAAAGCCTCCGACCTGTAGGCTGTGGACGACCTCGTCCCTCACCGCGTCGATCACCGATAAGGTGCCCGCCTCGCGATTGGTGACGAGCACGAAGCGATCATCGGGTGTCACCGCGATACCTTCGGCGCCGGCGCCCGTAGCGACTTGTTTTATCACCTGGCCGCGCGCGAGGTCGATGACGGTGACATTGCCCGATCCGATATTTGCCGTGTAGGCCTTTCCCTGCCCCTCTACAAGAGCCACCATGTGCGTCACACGCTGGCCGGTTTTGATCGCTCGCCTCACGCTGCGCCTCTCCACGTCCACCTCGACCAGGTGCTGCGAGCCCTCGGTCGTCACCCATACCGACCGGCCGTTCTTAGAGACCGTGATGCCATGCGGTCGGCTGTGCTCGCCAAGATCGACTGAGCTCAGCGACACGCGCTTGGCGAGATCCACGATGGTCAGGCTGTTCGACCCGTAGTTCGCCACGAAGGCGAGGCGGCCATCGGGCGTCACCGCCACCTCGTGCGGGTTGGGGCCGGTGGCGATGCGCTCGAGCTCCTCACCCGTCTCGGCATCGATTAAAGAGAGCGTGTTCTCGCTCTTGTTCGTGACTAGAAGCACACCGCCGCGCCTGTCGTCCACGGCGCCGTTCGGCAGGCCGAGCAGCGGCACCAGCAGCAAACCCAACAACAGGTGGAATCGATTCATGCCAACCTCTGGCGGAGTTCAAAAGCGAACCCAATCGATCGCTACTGTCTACACACGCGGTGCCGACCGGCGCGACCTGCGTAACCGCTGGCGCGGGAAACTTAGGCACCCACGCCCAGCGATAAAAGAGCGATCGCCAGCGTCGCTTTAGATCGCCGCGAACTCGATGGCCGCCGGCGACCAGCCGGGGGCGACGCGGAACGCATCCATGACTTCTTCAGGATGGTTTACGACCTGCCACATCGCACGATGCCGCGCGTCCATGAAGCGCTCGGCGATACAGCGCTCGAGCAGCTCGATGCAGGGATCGAAGAAGCCGCGCGTGTTAACCAGGACGATGGGGCCCAGGAATGTACCGAGCCGCTTGAGGGAGATCGCCTCCAACAGCTCATCCAGGGTGCCCGAGCCCCCGGGCAAAGCGACGACGGCATGCGCCCCCGCGATCAGCTGTCGCTTGCGCGCGTGCAGGTCGTCGACCAGGCGCAACTCGCTGATTCCGCGATGATACCATTCAAGCTCCTGCATGAAACGGGGGAGGATCCCGACCACGGTGCCGCCCTCGGACAAGGCGCCGTCGGCCAGCCGGCCCATCGAACCGACCGCGCCTCCGCCGTAAACGATCGTAATGGCGTTGCGGGCGAGCAGGCGTCCAAGTCGCGCGGCTGCATCGAGATACTCGGATTCGGCCTGGGTGCTGGATGAGCAATAAACGCATACCGTGCGGATGGCCATGCGGTCTCCGTTAGCTGGGGTTACGGCGATCGGCAAAGTATGCTCTGATCAGGCCGAGCCGCAAAGTCGCCCGCTTCGCGGCTCGGACTTCGTGCACCCCAGCCCCCGACCCCCGAAACGGGCGCGGCCGGCTGCCCGAGCCAGCCGGCCTCTGTCGGTGATTCCACCCCGCGCGGGGGCGACGCTCAGGAACCGTAGATCGGCGTATCGGGAGCGAACGCCGCCCAGGCGAACCAGAAGGGGATATAATGGACGACCGGCGCTAGCCGTCTGCCGGCCAGCGGGCCGTCCACCGCCTGGCCGAAGAAGGTCCAGCGCGATCCGGTTTCCTTGTCACGGAACCCCGCGCCGTCGGACCGGAAGGTCAAAGTGCGGCCGTCCAGACTGCGCTCGAAGACGTTGGCCGCGCCGACGTCGCGTCCCTGATCGATCGAGGGCGTATCCACGGCCGAAGCGGTGCCCTCGCGATAGAACAACACCACCGCCGATCCACCCACCTCGTGATTGATCGCTTTCTCTCGCGCCAACGTGCTCATCGGATAGACGACGCTGTCATCGCCGTTCCGCACGACCACCACACGAGCCATCACCGGCAGACGATTGTCGGTGCGACCGCGGAACAGGAAGGGGCGGCCGCTATCGTAGCCACCGTACGGGCTCTTGCCATAGGGACGGTTGTAGCCGGTGTCGCGGCTCAGGACTTCGGCAGCCGGGTGCTCCCGCTTGAAGTCTGACCAGCTGACGGTGGGGGCTGAGAGGAAACGCAAAGTGGTGCCGGTCAGCTCGCCGACGATGGCCTCGCCCGTTGCCTGCTGCCACCAGGTCTCCGTTTGTCGGTCGTACATGACCAGGTCGCTGTGGCGAAGCTTGCCTGTGGTTCCGAAGTCGAGCGTCCGACCGCTCAGGCGCCGGTCGAAGGCGATCGCGGTGTTGCAGAGTGGGCAGTAGGTGATCGATACCGGTAGACCGCCGACCTCATCGTTGACGATCTCGTGCCAGATGAGGATCTGCCACGGATAACCGCGGACCACGCCTTCGTGCTCGAATACCACCACCGGCTCGCGGTCGCCCATCCACTCGTCGGCCTCGGCCACCGACACGAAGCGCGGCCGGTCGATGGCGGGGATGCCGTCTTTGGGAGGCCCGCCCGACAGGATTTCGTCCAGCGGCACCGAGTGCCGGCTGAAGTCAGTCCGCCAGCCTCGCGTGCTGAACGGCACGCGCACCGCCGGACCGCTGTCATCCTGCTGCTGAGATGCGGCTTCCCCGCAGCCGAACAGGGTCAGAACCATCAAAGACAGCGCGCTGGAATAGGATATGATAGACTTCATGAAGACTCTCCCATCTGGAGGTCGCCCCGTGTCCTCCCCAGGTCTCGGCGGCCTGACCTCAGGTCGGCCCGCCTCCGCCTACAGAACAGCGCCTGTGCACGTTTGGGTTCCGCCCGGCTGGGTTGCATTTAGGCGCGCGTCTGACCACACTGAGAGACTTATGAGATCCGTTCTCATCTCGGGTGGCAAGAGGGAAGTCTTGAGTCATCAAGCCGACACAGCCAGCGCCGCCGCAGCGCCACAGGCCGGGCCCCAGCCTCTGGACAGCGTGGGCCGACCGTTGAAGAGCCTGCGAGTGTCGCTGATCGACATGTGTAACCTGCGCTGCAACTATTGCATGCCCGAGGAGGACTACGTCTGGCTGCCCCGGGAAGACATCCTCTCTGTCGACGAGATCGGGCGACTCGTCGACCAGTTCAGCGGAGTGGGCGTAGACAAGGTGCGCCTGACTGGCGGCGAGCCGCTGATGCGCCGGGAGGTCGTGCAGGTGGTAGAGCGTCTGGCAGCAGTCCGCGGGATCCGCGACCTCAGTTTGACGACGAACGCGGTGCTCCTGGCCCGGCGGGCCGAAGCGCTGCGCCGAGCCGGTCTGGGCCGAGTCA
>CAYGCC010000064.1:0-3711 GCA_964348165.1 uncultured Gemmatimonadota bacterium
CCTACCAGCGGATCATCTCCGGTCCCGGAGGTGTGGACCCCTACGCGGCCGCGGTCTCCGATGTATACCAGGACCTCTTCGAGGAGGGGTCGTTCACCGGCAAAGGCATCTACGACGTAGATACCTTCGAGGCGGCGCTCGAGGGGAAGGTCCCGGAGAATGCCCTACTGAGCCACGACCTCTTCGAGGCCACCTTCGCGCTCGCCGGGCTGGTGACCGACGTGGATCTCTTCGAGGAGTTTCCCGCCAACTACGAGGTGGCCGCACGCCGCGACCATCGCTGGGTGCGAGGCGACTGGCAGCTCCTACCCTGGATCCTCGGCCATGCGCGGGACGCTGCAGGGCAGAAACAGGCCGTTCGCATCCCCGCCCACGGCCGTTGGAAGATGGTGGACAATCTCCGCCGAAGCCTCGCGGCGCCTATGTGCTTTCTGATGGTGGTGGCCGCCTGGATCCTTCCCTCCGTCCCTCCCTTCTTGTGGACCGGGCTGTTCCTTGGATCGGTGGCGGTGCCCGCCTTCATCCCGGTCCTCGACGGCCTCATCCCCAGACGATGGGGGATCTCCAAGCGCAGCCACCTCCGCGCCGTTTCCCACGACATCTACCTGGCCCTGATGCAGACGCTCCTAGCCATCACCATGCTGGCACACCAGGCCTGGCTGATGGTGGACGCGGTCGTACGCACGCTGTGGCGACTCTACGTAACGAAACGGAACCTCCTCGAGTGGGTTGCGGCCGCCCAAGCGGGGTATGGGGTCGACCTGAGGCTGCGGAGCTTCTACCAGCACCTCCGCTGGGGCGTGGTTCTCGCCGTCGCGGCCGGTACGCTCTGCGTTGTGCTCAAGCCGGGGGCCTGGCTTGTGGCCACGCCGCTGGTTCTGCTCTGGGTGCTGTCGCCCGTCTATGCCTGGCGGGTGAGCCTCCCACCGACGGCCCCCCAAGAACAGATTCTCTCTCCCCAGCAGACACGTTCCTTGCGGCTCATCGCCCGAAGGACCTGGCGCTTCTTCGAGACGTTCGTGGACGATGAGGAGCACGCCCTTCCGCCGGACAACTTCCAGGAAGACCCCCAGCCCGTCGAAGCCCACCGCACATCGCCGACGAATCTGGGTCTCTATCTCCTGAGCACCACGGTCGCCCACGACTTCGGCTGGATCGGGATTCTGGAGACGGCGGACCGGCTAGAGGCCACGCTGGAGACGATGACGAGCTTACGCCGCGTCCGCGGCCACTTCTTCAACTGGTACGACACCCGGGATCTCCGGCCGTTGGATCCCATGTACGTGTCCACCGTGGACAGCGGCAATCTGGCGGGACACCTGATCGCACTAGCTGAGGCGTGCCGCGGGCTCATGCGTCGCCGACTGTTGCGCCCCGCGATCCTGGAGGGGATCGGCGACGCTCTGGCGCTGCTTCTCGGGTCGTTGGAGAAGGCCGAGCATCTTCAACGTACGCAGACGGTCACGGCGGAGCAGTTGATAGACGCGGCCAAGTCGCTGTCGGACCTGCTGGAGGATCCACCTTCGTCGCTTCCCGATTGGGTTCGCCGCTTCGAGGAGCTTGAGGTCCGGGCGGAGATCCTCCTGGACATCGCCAGCACGCTCGTGAGCGACACCAAGCGCGGATCGGGTTCCGAGGTTCTGATCTGGGCGACGGCCGTTCGGAACTCGGTCCGCAGCCACGCCCGCGACCTCCATACGACCATGCCATGGTGCGTGCGGCTCTACTCGGAAGGATCGGCGGAGGGAGTCGCGCGGGAAGACCAGGGCCCGGCGACTTGGCTCGCCCGGTCGGCATCGTTTCTGGAGCCTCTGGTCGGAGAGAGCCCCACAGCGGCGGGGCTCTCGGACCTCTTGCGCGCGGTCCACTGGGTGATCGAAAAGCGCTCCGACCTTCTGGAGAGCGAGGTCAGAGACCCGATCCTCGATGATCTGGAAGCGTCGTGGAAGGCGGCTGCAGCGCTCAAGCACCGCTTCTCCGCCCTGGCAATGCTCGCCGAACAGATGGTCCACGCCATGGACTTCCGATTCCTGTTCGACTCGTCTCGCAAGCTGTTCTCCATCGGCTACCGGGTGGCCGATGGGACCCTCGATCCCAGCTGCTACGATCTACTGGCCTCCGAGGCCAGGCTGGCAAGCTTCGTGGCCGTCGCCAAGGGCGACGTTGCGCCCGGGCACTGGTTCCTCCTCGGCCGGTCCCTCACGCCGGTAGGGGGCGGTGCGGCCCTCGTGTCCTGGTCGGGTTCGATGTTCGAGTACCTGATGCCGCTCCTCGTGATGGAGCAGCCGGCCCGGAGCCTTCTGGATCTGAGTTGTCGCCTCGTAGTGGCGCGCCAGATCCGCTACGGTGCGGAGCGGGGAGTTCCGTGGGGGGTCTCGGAATCGGGCTACAACGTTCGCGACCTGGAACTCACGTATCAGTACTCGGATTTCGGCGTGCCCGGTTTGGGGCTCAAGCGAGGCCTGTTCCAGGACGTGGTGGTGGCCCCGTACGCCACTGCGCTCGCGGCCATGCTGGATCCCGCGGCTGCCCTGAACAACTTCGTTCGCCTCGAGGAGTCCGAAGCGTTGGGTGCCCATGGGTTCTATGAAGCACTCGACTACACCCCCGCGCGGCTGCCGGAGCGGGCCCGGGTGGCCGTGGTCCGGGCATACATGACCCACCATCAGGGGATGATCCTCGTCTCTCTAGGTAACGTGGTTCACGACGGCCTGACCCGCAGGCGCTTCCACTCCCATCCCATGGTCCAGGCGGCGGAACTCCTACTCCAAGAACGGACGCCGCGTTCGGTGAGTGTGACCCGGCCCCGCGGTGAGGAGGTCCGTGAGGCCGCGCTCGTCCGCAGCCTCGTCCTCCCCACGCTGCGTCGCTTCGAGTCGCCACACGACATCACGCCCCGCACGCATCTGCTTTCCAACGGTCGCTACACCGTCATGGTCACGGCGGCGGGCTCCGGTTTCAGCCGCTGGCGCGATCTTGCCGTTACCCGCTGGCGCGAGGACATAACTCGCGACTGCTGGGGCACGTTCGTCTTCTTGCGCGACGCGGAGACCGGAGACGTCTGGTCTGCCGGCTTCCAGCCGAGCGGAAGCGAAGCGGATCACTACGACGTCGTCTATTCCGAGGACCGGGCCAAGATCATGCAGCGGTTCCGCTCACTCTCAATCACCCTCGAGATCGTGGTTTCCCCTGAGGACGACGCGGAGCTTCGCCGGCTGACCGTGACCAATCTCGAGAACCGGGACCGCGAGATCGACTTCACTTCCTATGCCGAGGTCGCGCTGGCTCCGCAGGGCGCCGACGAGGCCCACCCCGCCTTTTCAAACCTGTTCGTCGAGACGGAGTTCGTTCCCGAGCTCGGCACCTTGCTCGCTACCCGGCGCCCGCGTTCGGCGAACGAGCCCCAGGTCTGGCTGGCCCACCTGGCCGCGGTGGAGGGGGAGACGGTCGACACGTTGCAGTACGAGAGCGACCGCGCACGCTTTCTGGGCCGGGGCCGTGGGGTTCGGACGCCGCTCTCCGTGATCGACGGCGGGCCCCTCTCCAATACGGCAGGGCCGGTTCTGGATCCCATCGTGAGCCTCCGGCAGCGGGTGGCGATTCCCCAGGGAGAGACGGTCAATCTCGTGTTCACCACGCTCGTGGCGTCCTCCCGGGAGGAGGCTCTCGAGGTCGCGGAGAAGTACGGCCAGCCGGCGACGTTCGAGCGCG
>CAYGCC010000065.1:0-1741 GCA_964348165.1 uncultured Gemmatimonadota bacterium
AGGAGTCGCCGGGTGCTCATGTGCCGTACTCGCGTCGCGTCAGGCGCCGCCGGCGCCACAGCCGCATCACACCGAGCAAAACGAAGAAGAGCGGCACGCCGGCGAGGTTGGCGTATTTCACCGTCTGCATCTCGAAGTTCGACGCGAAGACGAGCGGCCGCGGCGTCGGCTGCTTGGAGCGTATGTCGAGCAGCGCCTCGGTCTGCGTCAGCCAGTCGATGGCGTTGAGGGCGAAGATCAAGCTTTCCGGTGCGTTGCGCACGAACTGGTCGGCCAGGAAATCGGCGTCGCCCACGACCACGGCCCGACCGGGCGGCACCCCCGTGAACGCTTGCCGATCCACCGCGCGCGGTCCGGTCGGCTCCACTGCACCCGGCGCGACCGTGTCGGCGGCTTGCGCGCCTGAGGTGTCGGTGGCCTGGGCGCCCGAGGTGTCGGCGACCTGACCCACGGGAGCGGCCGCACCCTCTGCCGGGCTCTCGGCGCCGGACCCGAGCGTGACGTCGGCATCGGGGACATCCCCGGTCACCGCCGACCCGGCGGCCTCGGCGGCCCCGCCCACGGCGCCCTGCACGGCCGCCGCCAGCAGCCGCGGATGGAGCGATTCGCGCGCGTAGATCGGCTCCTGGTCCGGCCGGATCTCGAAGTTGCCCTGCTGGGTTCCGGCGAACTCGCTGGTGGTCAGGAGCGGCGTGAAGCTGCGGCCGCCGAAGGTCAACAGCGTATCGAGCGAGCTGGCCCAGGGGAGGAAGACGCTGTTCAGGTCACGGGTGATCGGATGGTCGGAGCCCGCCGGCAGCGCCCGCAGCCAAAACGGATAGGGCACGATGTAGCTGAACACCTCGCCCGGAACCGAGATCGCCTCGTTGGAGCGCAGGTCGAACACGAGGTCGGCGTTCACCCGCACACCCAGCGTTTCGCTGAAGTCGCGCGCGCTGTCGGCGACCGGGCTGGCGAACAGAAAGCGGAGGTTGACGTCGGCACCCTCGGCCAGATACAGCATGCGCCCGTCGGCCTCCATGTACTCGCGCAACAGCCCGCGGGCGCGGGCGTTGATCGGTTGCCGCGGCCCGGCCAGGATGAGCGCGTTGAAGCCGGGCGGGATGGCGGCGTCCTCGGCCGACAGATCGACGGTCTCCAGCTCATAAGTGCGCCGCAGCTCGCGGCTGAAGGCACCGTAGTCGCTTTGCGTCTTGGCGCCGAAGCCGGTGACGAAGGCCACCTTCGGCGTATCGACCCGGGTCAAACGCCAAACCTGCGAGGCGAGTTGGTACTCCAGCGTTCGCATGTCGCCGACGAACGGGAGGGTCTCGCTCTCGTTCGCGTACTGAGTGGCGATCCCCAGCCAACCCTGCTTGAGCTGCAGCTCCTCGCGGCGGACCACGTTGAACTGGACCGGCGTGATGCCGAGTTGCTGCGCCTCCTGCCGCGCTTCATCGCTCGAGTCCGGGTGCCGGCGCACGACCTGGACGTTGCCGCGGCTGTAGCGCTGGAAGTCGCGCAGCACATCGCTCACGTCGCGCTCGATGCGCTGCACCTGGGCGGGCAGCTCATCCGACACGAACAGCTTGATCGTCACCAGGTCGTCGACGTCATGCAGTATGGAGCGCGTTCCATCGGAGAGCGTGTAGAGGCCGTCGGCGGTCAGGTCGAGGCGGCCGGGGATGTAGCTGCCGAACAGGTTGGCGACGACGGCGATCGCCACGATCACGACCGTGCCCAGGCGCAGGTTGCGATAGAG
>CAYGCC010000066.1:0-3727 GCA_964348165.1 uncultured Gemmatimonadota bacterium
CTGGGGTGGCCAGTCGCAGCACCACGCCCGTCTGCGCGAACCCGTCGGCGTCGGCGTCGCTCGTTTGGCGAGCATCGAGACGCTGTATTCCATCATCATCATCTCCGTGCCGAGCCGACGTCCGCGGCCGCCTCGGACCCTCGGATCCGCTCCACGAGAGCGCGGATCTCGGCGCTGACGAGGTCGGGAGCGTCTCTATGTATATAGTGACCGGCTCCCTCGGCTTCGACGTAGCGGCCGTTGGCCAGTGCCTCGGCAAACTCGCGCTGCACCGACATCCACAGCCGCTGCAACTCGTCCGAGGCGTAGACGGGCGGTTTTGTCGCCGCGATCACCGTGATCGGGATCTCTCCTAGCTCGTGCGGCCCCGGGGTCTCCGCCTCGGTCTGCTCGAGACCCCGAAGCTCTTCACGCACGTGGTCGGGCAGAAGAGTCGCGACGCCACCAGGCGGCGTGCAGAGGTTGAATCCCCCGGCCTCGCAGCGCTCCCTGAACTCTTTCAGCCGGGCATCCACCAGCACGATGCCGGCCACATCGTCGGGATAGAGCTTGGCGAAGCGCAGCACGTAGGTGCCGCCGATCGAATGGCCGACGAGCACGTACGGTGGCTTCGCGTCCGTCTTCTCCAGCACGTGCTTGAGAGTGCGGGCCACATCATCGGCGCTGCGCTTGCCATCCGCTTCCCGGCGATAGAAGCCTCCGGCGTAGCCGGGCCGGCTGTAGGCGATAGCAATCGCGCTCGCCGCCACCCCCTCGAAAACCGGCTCCCAGGTTTCCAGGCCGTCACCCATCCCCGCCTCGAAGACCACCGGCGGTGTCTCGCTCCCCTTCTCGACGTAGGCGACGTGCGTCAGACCGAGCATCACCGAGTGCTTGGGTCCCATGGCGCAGGACGCGATCGCGGCGGCGAGCAGCGGCACGCCAACCTGGCCCGAGTTCAGTCGCTTGAGATGTAACATGGCGGGTTACCTGGTGGATTGGAACTGAAGGTGGGGCTGCTGTTCAAGATGCCGCGGTGGGTGACGGGTGGCAACGAGCGCGTAGCGGGCGCTTGACATGCAAGTGTTTACTTGCCTATTTTGTTACGATGCACAGCTATAGATCGGCCGCCAAACGGCTCGATTCCGTCTTCCGAGCTATCGCCCACCCGGGGCGACGACGTCTTCTGACCCGACTCGGGTTTGAGAGCGGGCTCACGCTGGGTGAGCTGAGCGCCCAGCTCCCGATGACGCGCCAGGCCGTCAGTCAACATCTGGAGCTACTGGAAGCGGCCGACCTCGTGGTCACGCGTTGGCACGGACGCGAGAAGCTCCATTACCTCAACGCGACGCCGCTCGCCGAGGCCCACGACGCCTGGCTGGCCCCGCTGATCACCCGCGAGTCGCGAGCGCTCGTCGCGCTCCGCGATGAGGTCGACCGCGCCGGACGGAAAAGTTCCGCGAGGCGAAAGGCGGCGGGCAAGCGCCGGAGGCGCGCGTGAGCCGGCGGTCTGGGAAGGCCCGACCCGCCGCGGACGACGCGGCGGCGCCAAAGGTCTCTTCGACCCGACCGACGCTGGTCCACCGGATCCATATCCGCGCGTCCGCCGAAGAAGTCTGGCGCGCGATCACCGATCCGCTCTTCACCGAGCAGTACTTCTACGGACTGTCGGTTCGCAGCGATTGGAAGATGGGTGCGCGGATCGTCTACGAGTCGCTGGCGGGTGGGCCGCACATGGTGGGCACGCTCTTGGAAGTCGACCCGCCGCGCCGCCTAAGCTTCTCGGTGCGCGTGCTGCGGGACGAGGAGACGGCGGCCGATCTCCCTTCGCGTGTGACCTGGGAGCTCGAGCCCGCAGAAGGGGGTTGCAACCTGACGGTCGTCCACGACGAGTTCGAGGCCGAAACGCCGACCTATCGCACGGTCGAAGGCGGTTGGCCTCTGGCGTTGGAAGGTCTAAGAGAGCTGCTGGAGACCGGGAAAGCGGATGACTCGCAACGCGCCTGGCCGGGGCATCTAGACCGGCCGCCTCCCTTCGCCGGCGCCTGACGGTCTGGGGTTTGGCCTGCGTTCGCGCCTTGGAACACCAGGCCGGTGGATCACGGATCACTCAAGGAAGATTGACGAATGCTACAGCCTCGCTCTGCCACTACACCTCTCGTATCCGTCGCGGCACTCACCCTCGGCCTACTGTTCGCCATCGATTGGCCCGGCGCTCAGCCGACCCAACAACAGCTCGCGCCGCTTCCCGATCTTGGCGAGTACGACTGGACGCGCTGGCTGGTCGGTGTTTGGGAGGGGTATCCGGAAGACGCGGACGGGAACCGCACCCCACTGCGCCAGAGCTTCGAGTACGCCGCCGGCGGTCGGCTCATCCTGACTCAGCTGCGGGTTGGCGAAGCGGATAACCCGGGTTACTTCGGCGTCGGGATCTTCAGCTATGATCCAACCGGCGGCCTCTCCAAAGGCGAGTGGTTCGGGATGCTCGGCGATCGCAACACCGGTTTGGGCCGCCGCGACGGAGAGCGATGGGTCTGGGACATCGATCGCTATCCGCGCGCGCGGGTGCTGCGGGTTCGTGAGCGGGTGGGCGAGGACGAGTACCGGATGACTAACACGACGTTCCAGCCGGATGGAAGCGAGCGGGTCACGCGGGAAGTGATGCGGCGGGTGAGAACAGGCGCCGGCTCGGGATCCATGGCGCGGTAATTCACGCGATAGGAGTCGACGAGTGTCCTATCCTGCCACTATGTTGTAGGGCGGGGGCCCAGCGCTAACGCATACCAACGTCCCGACCTTCGCATAACCGATCAGGTGGAGACTCACATGAGATGTTGCCGAGTGTTTTGCGGGTTGCTCCTCCTCGTGCTCGTGCCGGACGCTCGGGCGCAGCAGTTCCTCAACCTCGACTTTGAACGCGCCACCTCGGGGGCCGCGCGCGGGTGGTACCAGGGCGGTGTGGGCTACGAGATCGTGGTCGACACCGTGGTCGCCTATTCCGGCGCGAAGAGCCTCCGCATCCGGTCAGTCGGCGAAGGGGAATTCGGCGTCGCCACCTGCAGCTTCCCCATAGAGGATGCCGCGGGCAAGCACGTTCGCTACACCGGCTACATCAAGACCGAGAACGTCGACAGTGGCTTTGCCGGACTCTGGTGGCGAGTGGACGGAGTCGGCGGGGTGCTGGCTTTCGACAACATGCGGGATCGCGGGCCCACAGGGACCACACCGTGGACTCGGTATATGATCGAGCTCGATGTCGATACAGCCGTGCAGAACATCAACTTTGGTGTGCTCATGCCTGGTCGCGGGACCGCCTGGTTCGACGGTTTGCAGGTCGAGCTTGACGGAGAAGTCTATCTGCAAGTCGCTCCCGATCCGTTCGTGCCGGCGGATGAGCAGCTTGCCTGGGTGATGGACCGGGCGATCCCCTTCCGAACGGCTGAGCCTGGCACAGGCGTCGACGATCTCATGCCGCTCAAGGAGATAATCGGGGATGCCCGGATCGTAGCACTGGGTGAGGGGACACATGGCACCCGCGAGTTCTTCAAGATGAAGCATCGCCTCACACAGTTCCTCGCCCAGGAGATGGGGTTCACGGTGTTCGCGATCGAGGCGAACATGCCCGAGGCCCGGCGCGTCAATGCCCACGTGTTGCGCGGTGAAGGCGATCCAAGACAAGCGCTGGCGGGAATGTATTTCTGGACGTGCAACACCCAGGAAGTTCTGGACATGATCGAGTGGATGCTCC
>CAYGCC010000067.1:0-2595 GCA_964348165.1 uncultured Gemmatimonadota bacterium
GATTCTAGTTTTGAACCACCACAGCAAGAAGGAACTCCAGAGTGAATATCTACGTGGGAAACCTGGCTCGTGACGTCACCGAAGAAGAATTACGGTTAGCCTTCGAAGCCTTCGGGCAGGTCGCATCCGTAAACCTCATAACGGACAAGTTCAGTGGCGAGCCAAGAGGATTCGCGTTTGTGGAGATGCCCGCCAAGACCGAAGCCGAGTCCGCGATCAACGACCTGAACGGAAAGGAGTTGAAGGGACGAGAGCTCAACGTTAACGAGGCTCGCCCCCGCACCGAAGGGCGTCGAGGCGGAGGCGGCCGGGGTGGGGGCCGAGGTGGTGGAGGGCGGGGCGGCGGCGGTCGCGGCGGAGGCGGCCGCGGCGGAGGCGGCCGCGGTGGTGGGCGGCGGTTCTCGTAAGCCGGGCTCGGACATCAGAGACTCGTACGACAGCGACAATCTCCCTTCCCTTGGACGTCGACCAGCGCCAGCTGCGGTCCGCACATCGAAGGGCAGGTGATGCACCGCACGCTGGCAACCCTGCCCTATCCCTCTCTGGGTAGGGGATGACGGCGAAGCGCGGCCACCCACTACCTGACGGGCCAGAAGTGCAAGTCCGGGCGCCGGCCGCCGCTGGCTGGCGCCAGCTTTGTCCACTTGACCCCGCTTCTTCAAAGCGCCGATCATATGACCGGACATGAAGGGCGACCCGACGTGTGCCTTTATGGGCGATTTGCGTGATACCGTGACCAAAGACGAATTCATCCGGAACTACCTCCAGTACCGGTGGCTCGACGACGCTGGGGGTAACTCGAAGTGAGCACCGTTGACGCCGTCATCGCACCCGCTCAGGTGGATGAACCGATCCGCGCCGAGCTCTTCGGCATCGAGCGCTTGGAGCAACACGGCGAAAGCTTGGCCGCCGCCCAGCGCAGTACCGAGGTCCGTCAGACCCGCTGGAGCCCGCTGGTACGCCCGGAGCGCGCCTTCGACGGTCGCTGGACGACCGATCTCTGGGCGCCGCTCGAGGGACGCATGGTCAATGCGGGCGTCCGGCTGAAGCTCTAGAGTCGAGCGGCGGTAATTTGATCGGACTTCCGGGGTGCGTTCGGTCGCGCCCGCGGGCCCTGGCCCTACCGGGTTCCGAGCTATGATAGTTGAATGTGCTCGAACATGATGCCGTGGTTGAGAACCACGGTAAGATGCTGCGGCTGCTTCTCCAGCGGGACATCGTACTTGACCCAAATGACGATGCTCCCTCCAGCGGGCACGTCCGAGGCGTTCGGGTTGCTCTCTGCCAGGAGGCTGTATTTCTCATGGCGCAGCTCGTCCAGCAGGTAGCTGCCCCGGCTGACAGCATGGAGGGTCTGTGCCGCCTCACTAGCGTTCGACAGCCGCACCTTGACGGTGATCGTGCTCTGGAATCTCGAGAATTCGATGAGCTCCGCAGTCACACCGGCCCTCTGCGTCGGTACGACCCCGAGCGAGGCACCGGGCGCTGCCGAGGCGGCCTGCATCGTCGGCGAAGGCCGTGAGGCTTCGAGCACTTTCAGGTTCTTACGGCTTGCGCTCTCGCCACGCGCCTCGTTGAAGTAGCGCACGGCCTGGGATTGTTGGTTCAGGGCGAGGTGGGCCGCGCCGAGGTTATTGATGACCGCCGGAAGCGCCGCCTCTTTCGACACGGCCTCCAACAGGGGAATTGCCCTCTCGAATTCGCGGGCCTGAACGTGAGCCATGGCCCGCTCCAGATCCGCGACCACCTCCGGCGACAGAGCCTGTCCCGCTTCCTTTGCCTGCTCGAGTACGACGGACACGGTGTTGAAGTAGACCTCGTCGTTGAACTGATTCCCCGGCACGCTGATCGTCCCGCCACTTTTCTTGATCAAGCTTGGCACGATGCCGATGACGGCGATGACAATGGGAACCACCACGACGGCGATCCACCATCTCTTCTTTGAGACATCGCTCTTTAGCCCAACCATGTTCCATCACTCTCGGCAGACGTCAGGGCTGTACCAGCGACCCGCTGGTCCGGGCCACAGGATCACACGACACCAACATAATAAACAGTTATCGGCTCGCGCTTCCCTCATCTCGATTCCTCTCTCTCGGTAGCAGCCGTCGTCGTTGGGCGCTGTCACCGCAGAAAGCGGAAGCTCAGAAGCGAGTGCGTGGACGACGGGCCAGCCCGTACACGGCAGACCCGCTTCGGGTATGTGGCCCATGCGTCATGGAACGATGTCCTCGACGCCCACTCCCAGATCTCGAGGAGTCGGCCCAGCACTTCCGCATCAACATGCCCAATATGGGGCTTTCAGCGTCAAACGATTTCTGTCGGTCGGCGAGCCGCGGGGGCCAGCCGTTCGGGCGGCACGAAGAGCTCGACTGCGATTGACGCAACGCATTCGACCAGCGCCTTTCTTTGCCTTTCTACCGGCGCGGCGACTAACGGTACAGGAATTGGGAGAATGACCGGGGTGGGGCTCGAACCCACGACCTGCGGATTAAAAGGCCAAAGAGACACGAGGACCATTAGGGTCTATCAGACTCCAATCGAGACAGGAAGCGGCCTTCCAACCTGTTGAGGATCGCGATGGTCCCGGTCGAA
>CAYGCC010000068.1:0-10458 GCA_964348165.1 uncultured Gemmatimonadota bacterium
CCTGCTGGCGGTCGCATCGTTCTACAAAGACTGGGCCGGCTACGGCGGTGGGGTGGGGAATTTCCTGGTTTATGGGGAATACCCGGAGGCCGATGATCCCAAGGCTCCCTTGTACTTCCCGTCCGGAGTGATCCGTGATCGGGACCTCTCCACCGTCGAGCCGTTTGACCCGGCGAAGGTCACCGAATACGTGACCCATTCGTGGTTCGAGTATGAAGGCGGCGACGAGCAAGGGCTTCACCCCTCTCGCGGCGAGACGAAGCCGACCTATACCGGCCCCGAGCCCCCGTACGAGTTCCTCGACACCGACGGCAAGTACAGCTGGCTCAAGGCGCCGCGCTACGACGGCAGGCCGATGGAGGTCGGGCCGCTCTCGCGTATGTTGGTCGCCTACGCCTCCGGACACCCGAGGGTGCAGGAGCTGGTCAACTACGCCCTGGGCCAGCTCGGCGTTGGGCCTGAGGCTCTCTTCTCCACCTTGGGGCGGGTCGCGGCCCGGGGGATCGAGACTCTGGTCTTGGCGGAGAAGCTGGAGGATTGGCTCGACGAGCTGGCGGCGAACATGGGCCGCGGTCAGCTGGATATCCACGACAACACGAAATGGAATCCGAAGAGCTGGCCCAAGGATTGCTCCGGCGCCGGCTTCCACGAGGCGCCGCGCGGCGCCCTCGGGCACTGGGTTCACATCGTCGACGGCGAGATCGCCAACTACCAGTGCGTCGTGCCGAGCACTTGGAACGCGGGACCCCGTGATGCCGCCGGTCAGCGCGGACCCTATGAAGAAGCGCTGATCGATACGCCAGTCGCCGACGGCGAGCAGCCGATCGAAATTCTGCGAACGTTGCACTCGTTCGATCCCTGCATCGCCTGCGGCGTCCATGTCGTGGACCGCAACGGTCGTGAGCTGGCAAAAGTGAGGGTCGTATGAATCGGGCGGCGACATCGGCCGTGAGTACCAGGGCGCCGGCGCCTGCTGAGCCCGGGGTCATCCCCGTCTACGTCTGGGATCTGCCGGTCCGCCTCACCCATTGGCTCCTGGCCATCTCCATCACCGTCCTGGCGATCACCGGCTTCTACATCGGGCACCCCTTCATCACCGCGCCGGATCCGGCGGGCCAGGAATTTGTGATGGGGACGATCCTGGCGATCCACTTCTTCGCCGCAATCGTCTTCAGCCTCTCGGAGCTTGCCAGGATCGCCTGGATGTTCATGGGCAATCGCTACGCCCGGTGGAACCAGCTGATCCCGACGAACAAGGGTCGCTGGAAACTGGCATGGGAGTGGCTGAAGTTCTATGCGCTTTTCCGAGTGGTCACCCCACGATTCGTCGGCCACAACCCGCTGGCGGGATTGACGTACATTCTCGTCTATGCGGTCTGTCTCTTATCAGCCCTCACCGGCTACGCCATCTTCTCGGTCCAGGCCGGGGTCGACTCGCCGATGCGGATTTTCGGTGGTCTGCTGCCGCTGTTCGGGGGGCTGCAGACGGCCCGCTGGATTCACCACATGTGCATGTGGGTGATCGTCTTGTTCATCATACACCACGTTTCTTGCGCCCTGCTCGTCGCGCGCGCGGCCAGAAACGCGACGATCGATTCCATGTTCTCCGGCTATCGATTCGCACGGCCCGAAGACCTGGCGGCCGAGGAGGCGAGAGCCGACTGATGGCGATTTCCGACAGCCCCGCTTCTCTGTTGGTATTGGGTCTGGGCAACGTACTTTGCGGCGACGACGGCCTGGGCGTGGCGGCGATCGAGTCGCTCAGGCGCCGATACCGAGTTCCGGTAGGTGTCCGGGTCCTCGATGGTGGGACGCTGGGCCTCTCCTTGCTCACACACATACGGGCTTCCGACGATGTGATCATCGTCGATGCGATCAATGGCGGCGGCCCGCCGGGGACCTTCGTCCGCCTTGACGGCGACGAGGTGGCGCCCGCCGTGCGCAGCCGCCTCTCCGCTCACCAGGTTGGCGTGGCCGACCTCCTCGACGCGCTGGGTATGCTTGACGCCTACCCCCGGCGGCTGGTCTTGCTGGGCCTGGTTCCCGAAAGCCTCGAGCTAAACTACGGCTGCTCGCCTGTGGTCAAGGACAAGCTACCCGAGTTGGTGGAAAGGATCGTCGAGGAAGCGTGCCGTTTGGGCTACGATCTTCCTCCCGTTGTCGGCGAAGAGCAACCGGGGTCCGAGACCCGCAGCCCGGCCGGGCGCGCTCGGGGTGTGTGACGCCGACTCGGGCCTGCGCATCACAGCGACGCCAGGGTTCCAATGGTCGGCGTGTTCCCACAAGCGCCTTTGCTCGCGGTGATCAACCCTGCACACGGATCGAACGTCGCTTAGGCCATCGTGGCCGTTACGCGCTGACACACTCGACCAACAACCTCTCATTCAGCGCCCGCGATTCTGCCTTTGGCGACTGGGCGGTGCCGCGATTCCTTGAGGCCTGAAAAATCTCGGGATCCGTAGCGATCGTGACGGCCAAACTAAAGCTTCGGGCCAGCAGCCCTGCGTCGACGCTCGTCAAGTCGAAGCAAGCCGTACATCAGCCATTGTGCCGGCAGAGGAATCACGAGGAAGAGCACGACAACCGCCAACACGATCAGCAGGGGAATCTTGTAAGCCGGGGCAAGCGTCGGCTCCTGGAGAGTGTTGACGATGACTTTGAGGGTTCCGACGGCCACGATGACGGCCCACGCAGCGCTGAAGATGAGCCCAAGGCCCAGGATGATCCGTGAGACTTTGCCCGCTTCCCACGCCTCTTTCAGTAAGCTGCCTGGCATGGTCAATAGCCTTGTGGCGTTGGTCGTGCTCGTCCAGTCGGTCGTGGCGCTGTCCGCGACACTCGGCCGGGACCCGCGCAACCCAGCACGGGTCGAGAAAGTGTGACGCGCTGACGGGGGCGGCAAGGTGAGAATGTCGAAATGCCGGAGGTGGCTCTCTGCGGCGGCTGCGACGCTGCTGGTGGGGCCCGGGGCCTGTGACACGTCGGGTCTGCCCCGGGAATATCGCGATGTGATGATACCCTCCGACCGACTGGCCTCCGCCGAAGCCCGCGCTCGTGGCCGAGCGCTGTTCCTCGAGCATTGCGCCATTTGCCACGGCGTGCGGGCCGATGGCCAGGGTCTTCGCCACTTCCTATCGGTGCAGCCGGCGGACTTCACCGACCTTGCCTGGCGCGGGCGGATGACCGAGCGGCGTGCCTACTACGTGGTGCAGGAGGGCATTCGGGGGACGCCGATGCCGGCGTGGAAGATCCTGAGCGAGGAGCAGAGCTGGGACCTGGTCGCCTACGTCCTCTCAGTGGCGGAGCTTGGCCCCGAACCTCGGGAGCCCTGAGCTCTGATCGACGCACCGGACGGCGTTTGGTTGCCGCTTTCGAGCCGGCGGTCGATTTGCCGCGAGTCCAGCCGTCTACAGCGGTATCAGCCCACCCCGGACGTACGTGATAATCATCGTGTAAAGGATGACGAAGATCAGCGCGAGCCCCACCGCCAGCGCCGAATACCCGAAGAACTTGAACACGCGCTGCAGCTTCAAGGGATAGGGGTGGACCAGCTGCTGCTCCCAGTTCGGTCTCTGCATCAGCTGCTCGTACTCTCGCGGCTTGTCGTATTCCAGCTCTTCCAGCGAAACGCGGCCGGTGAAGATCACGGTGTCCATAGGGAATTTATCCGGCCGGAAATGCGTGTTGAAGAAGTGGATGGTGAAGATGAAGGCCACGGCCAAGAGCGCTTCGTCGCTGTGAAGGATGGTGGCCACATTCACAGTCCAACCCGGTAGGATGATCGTGAAGAACTCCGGAAACCAAAGCAGTAGCCCGGTGGACCCGATGATGAACATCCCCCAGAAGACCGCGAAGTAATCGAATTTCTCCCAGTAGGTGAAGCGACCGTACTTGGGACGAGGCCCCTTGCCGAGAAACCACTTGATTGAGGCGACGAACTCCCTGAGGTCATTGCGGTTGAAGATCAGCGACGCGTCGGAGAAGATGAACTGCGCCCAGCCTTTCTCCGACGATTTCTTGCGCTTCCAGACATCGCCCAGGTGGATGAAGAGAATGGTGATCAGCGTGATCGCGGCGAGCCGGTGCAGCACGCCGGTAGTGGCAAAACCTCCCACGGCGGTTGCCAGAGCCTGCGCCCATCCGGTGAACGAGAACTTGAGCGTCATGCCGGTGATGGCGAGTACGAAGAAACTGATCAGCATGATCAAGTGCAGGGTGCGCTCGAACGTCGTGAAGCGCTTGTACAGCCGGCCGCCGAGCGGCGCGGTGGAGTCGAGCGCCTGAGCTTGCGCGTTGCTGGTCACTGCGAGGCTGTGCGGGTCACCCGTCGCCGCCGGGGGGTAAGGTTTGGCGGTCACCCCGAAGGTGTGTGGGTGACCGGGCGCCTGCAGTCCGGGCGGGTTCGCTGTCCTTCCGAAGCCGTGCGAGCGACCGGGGTTCGACCCGCCGGGGTTGAACGGGCCTCTAGCATCGTCGTCCTCGTCCTCGTCCATCACTTCGGTCTCGAGGGCCGCCGTGCCGCCGGGGACGGTTGGATCCTCTGGGAATCGCTCCTCCGGTCCGTTTCTGGGGCGCTTCCAGTCCTCGGGCGAACGCCAGAGCCGGTAGAGCCAGGCGAGGGTGTGGAATGACGCGAAGGTGAGAGTACCCACTAGGAGCGCCGTCATCCCCCAAAAAGTCCAGAACAAGAACGGGTACTTGTGGGGATCGTGGTGCGTGGCGTGCGTCAGGTAGCCCGTGAAGCGGCGGTGGGCTCCCGGATGGCATTGCGCGCAGGTATCCACGATGTGGCGGCGACTGAGCGTCGAGCGGGGATCGTCGACCGGGTGGATGTTATGCGTGCCGTGGCAGTCGTAGCACTTGGCGGCGCCCGCGTCGCCCAGGCGAGAAACCTTGCCGTGGAAGGTGTCAAAGAAGGTCGCCGATTCCTCTTCGTGACAGCGGCCGCACTGGTTCATCATCATCAGCCGGAAGTCACCCAGGTCGGTTCGGCTGATCTCGTGTGAGGTGTGGCACTCCTCACAGGTGGGGAGCTCGCGATCGGCGGGCGCGTCGGCTCGCTTGGCCCAGTGCACGCTCGCCTTGTATTGCTCTTCGATCCCGTGGTGACAGGTGCCGCAGGTCGCCGCGATGTTGTCCGGGTTGACTGAGGACTCTGGATCGTCGTCCGGAAGCACCTTGTGGGGCGTGTGACAATCCGGACAGGTAGCCGTCACGACAAGTCCGCTCTCCAGCAGCCCCTTCCCGTGGATGCTCATCACGTAGCTTTGCACGATGTGCGGCGGGCTCGAATGAACCAGCCGGCGCGCCCCCGGCTCCCCCTCGCGGTGGCAGCGGGCGCAAAGCTCCGGGACGTTGCGCGCGAAAGTCGGCGAGTTAGGCCAGTCGTTGTCCTGGGTCGCGTGATGATCGTGACAATCGAGGCAGGTCGGCGCGTCCGGGTTGCCCGACGCCGCCAGCTGTCCGTGCACGCCCGCAGTGTGGTCCGAGACCTCCACGGCGTGGCAGATCGCGCAGTCGACGTTCGATGCCACGGTCGTGCTGCACGGCCGGAAGAGCAGCGACGGCGTGACGTCGGTGTGGCACTGGGCACACCCCGTCTCACCGTGCGTCGAGGCGTCGTAGGTCGCCTGGTCGACGTAAAGCGACACCGTTCCGGCGTCCCGCTCCATCGTGAGCTGAGGATCGGAGTGGCAGCGGAAGCAGTCTTGGTTCGCCGCGCCGGCACTGTAGAACACCCGGCGGATCTTGTGCGGCGAATGGCAATCCACACACACCGGTATCTTGTGCGGTTCCGCCTCCCACAATCGGCCCTCAATCACCTGCCGGTGCACGTCCTCGATCAGCGCATGACATTCCGTGCAGGTCCCCACCACGTTGCGCTCGTGGATGCTGGAACGCGGGTCGGTGTGAGGCAAGATGAAGTGCGACGTATGACACGACGTGCAAACCGCAGTGACCGCTAGGCCCTGTCGGAAGAGACCCTCGCCGTGGATCGACTCCGAGTAGTTCTCGAGGATCCGATCCTCCGGTATGTTGCGCTCACGTGAGACCGGCGTTCCCTCGTGGTGACACTCCCCGCACAGGAACGGGATGTTGAAGACGTATGTCGGCGACTTGGGGTCGCGATGGTCACGGATGTCGTGCGTCCCGTGGCAGTCGGAGCAACTCGGCGCCAGCGGATCACCTCGCGCCGCCGCATGACCGTGAAGAGATTCGGCGTGTTGCATCGACTGATCGTCGTGACACAACGAGCAGTCGGCCTTCGGCGGATCCTCGGGGTGGGGGAAGGTGAGGCCGCGATGGCATTCCGTGCAGTCTATCCCGGCCTGGCCGTGCAGCGACGTTTCGTGGGTCTCACGCGTAACCAGGTAGCGCGAAGGCTCCGCCTTGCCCGCGAATAGCGCCGCGTTCTCGTGGCACATGAGGCAGAGGTCGTTGCCTTGCGCTGCCACCGCTCGCGGTGTCGTCGCCAGCGCCAGCGTCGCCACGCTGGCGAAAACCGACAATCGCCCCCGGAACGCCGCGCCTCGGCTCCCTGCCAGCCAGTTAAGCGACGTGATTCCGTCAGTCGACCTTGCTCTGAGCGCCAACTCTATGTCCTCGGCCTACACAGGGCCGTCATTTCCCCGACAAGACCCACTCCGCCTGCCGCCGCTCTTATTGCCTGGCGTCGAGCTTCCCGGCCTCTCGCGTCCAGCTTCGGCTCGCGCAACAACGGGACGGCACCCTCCAGGAGGGGCAAGACATGTGCCCTGCACACTAAGTGTGTTAGAGCGCTGAGAGTTGGCGGGTTGGCCGGTCCGGTGGCCGCCGGCGGAACCTTCGGTGCGGGACATTCTGCCTCAGACAGGGCCGGTTGTTCTAACCGCCGACCCCTCGTATAAGACCCGGCGATCAGCAGCGGTGTCGCTTTCGACTCTTCCTCATCGGCCGCCCTTCCGGCCCAGCCGCGCCAACCGGAGGGCGTTGCCGGTCACCGCGAGGGAGGCGCCCATGTCGCCCACGAGGACGGCGGTGATCAAGCTGACCCACCCGGCCGGTACACCGGCGGCCAGCGACAGCTTGATTCCGATGGAGGCGGCGATGTTCTGACGGATGACGGAGCCGCTTCGCCTTGCGAGGCGGAACAGGTAGGGGAGGCAACCCAGGTCATCGGCCATGACGGCGACGTCGGCGGTCTCGAGGGCGATGTCGCTGGCCGCGGCTCCCATGGCGATTCCGACGTTAGCGGCGGCGAGGGCGGGGGCGTCGTTGACGCCGTCGCCGACCATGGCCACCCGACCATAACGGGCCTCGAGCTCGCGGACCTTTTGGACCTTCTCATCGGGGAGCAGACCGGCGTAGAACTCGTCCACGCCCAGAGCCTCGGCGACTGGGCGCGCTGTGGCCTCGTGATCGCCGGTGAGCATGACGATGCGACCGATGCCGAGTTCCCGGAGGCGCTGGATGGCGTGGCGGCCGTCCACGCGCTCGCGGTCGGACACGGCGATCAGCGCCAGCACCAAACGATCGTCGCCCAGGCAGACCGGAGTCTGTCCGGCGGCGGCCAGACGATCGAGTTCACCGCGCCAGCGCTCGAGGCCGTCGGCGAAAAGCTCGGTGCGGCCCAGTTGGTAAGGCCGGCCGTCGATCCGGGCGCGGACGCCGCGGCCGGGCACCTCCTCGAACTCGGAGACCTGGAGGAGGCTGATACCCCGAAGCGCCGCCGCGCGGCGCGAGACGGCGGCGGAGATGGGGTGATGGGAGCGGTCGGCCAGAGCCGCGGCGATCTCCAACACCTCGCGAGCGGACGGGCCGCGCTCAGCTGTGATGATATCGGTCACATCGAGCTGGCCGGTCGTCAGCGTGCCGGTCTTGTCGAAGGCGACGGCGCGGACGGCGGCCAGCGTCTCCAGGTGTACGCCGCCTTTGATGAGCACACCGTTGCGTGCCGCGCTGGTGATGGCGCTCACCACCGCCACCGGATTCGAGATGACCAGCGCGCAGGGGCACGAGATCACGAGCAGTGTGAGGCCGCGGACGAACCAGGTCGAGAACGGTGCGCCGATTAGGAGCGGCGGGACCAACATGAGGACGACGGCGAGCGCCGTCACCGCTGGGGTGTAGTGGCGGGCGAACCTCTCGACAAAGCGCTCGCTCGGCGAGCGGGACGCTTCCGCCTCCTCGACGAGGTGAATGATGTGGGCGAGGGTCGTATCCCCGGCGCGCTTCGCCGCTTCGATCTCCAGGTATCCCTCGCGGTTCATCGAGCCCGCGTAGACATAATCCGCCGTCAGCTTGGGAACGGGCACCGATTCACCTGTGATCGGGCTCTGGTCCACGGATGATGCGCCCTCGCTCACCCAGCCGTCGATCGGGATCTTTTCGCCTGGCAACACCTGCACCGTGTCGCCCAGGGCGATCTGCTCCACCGGGATCGTCAGCGTCCCACCGTTCCGCTTCACCCGTGCCGTGACCGGCGTCAGATCGAGGAGTTTCTCAATGGATCGACGCGCCCGCTCTACGGAATAGACCTCGAGCAGCTCCGCGATCCCGAAAAGGAATGCAATGCTTGCCGCCTCGACGAACTCCCCAACCAACAGGGCGCCAAAGATGGCGACCGTCATCAGGAAGTTCATGTCGAGGCGCACGATCCGTGCGGCCCGCAAACCCTTCGGGAAGAAGTTGAGGCCGCCGACCAGAGCCGACCCGGTGAGGAGCAGCCCGGCGAGGTCCAGCCTCCACGGCTCCGCCACCAGCAGAGGGCTCAGACCCAACAGGCGGAGCGCGAGGGCGATGCCGATCCCAAGCCCCGACAGGTAGGTGCGGCGTGCGGCCCGGCCCTTCCAAACGCTGGCGCCCGATACGCGTCGTGTTTCGCTGCGATCTCGGTCCCGCTTGACGGTGTATCCGAGATCCCGGACCGCGCTGGCGATGGCCTCTGGATCGGTGCGCTCCGGGTCGAACTCGACACGGACGTCCTTCGAAACGATCCGAGGCTCCACCCGTCGCACGCCGGGCATCCCGTTCAGGCTGTCGGAGATCCGCCGCGCGCAGGTGACGCAGTCCATGTCAGGCACCTCGAAGGTGAGTTCTCCGGCGGCGTCCGCCGTCTTGCGTTCCTCCACGTCCCTCATCGCAGCTCCTCGCGGACGTGCTCGAGCCCGAGATCGAAAAGGCCGGCTACATGCGCGTCGTCGAGGGAGTAGAAGGTGAGCTTGCCATCGCGGCGATGGCGGACCAGGCGCATCTGCCGCAGCTGCCGCAGGTGATGCGAGACGGCGGAGGGGCTGGCTCCGATGGCGGCGGCCAGATCGGCCACACAGAGCTCGCGCCCGGCCAGGGCCTGCACGATCTGGAGGCGGGTGGGGTTGGCCAGGATCTGGAAGGTGTCGGCGATGAGGGTGAGCTCTTCGTCGCTGCAGAGGTCGGCGCGAGCCGCCCGCACGGCGTCGGGGTGGAGCGGGCGGTTCGGATCGAGGCGGGTCGCCGGATTATCTGAAGAGTTGCTCATACGTTCATACATTAGCCGCTCCCCGCTTCCACCGCAAGGGCCCCGATCCGGGCCTTTTGACTCCCGATTCGCCAAACCGTACTTTCGCCTCATGTTCAAGCGCTTCCGCGAGAAGATCGAGCGCGCCCTCGAACGCCGCGAGGCCGAGCGCCCCCTCACCCGCGACGACATCGACCAGCTCCTCTACGCCATGCGCGACGAGCTGGTCGATCTGCGGGCACGTATCCCCCGGCTCGAGAAGCAGGCCAAACGCGTCGCCGACCAGGCCCAGCAGCAGATCCGTCGGGCCGAGCTGGCGCACCGCAAGGCCCAGGAAGCCGAGCACGCCGGCAGGGCCGATGAGGCGGCTTCGGCGCTCGAGCTGGCGCGCCAGGCTCTGAGCCACGCCGAGGACCTGCGGACGCAGGCGGCCGAAGCGCGGGCGCAGGTGGAAGAGCTGAAGGCCGAGGCGAAAGAGAAGACCGAACAACTCAAGTACGCCGAGCGCAACCGCAGCGCGCTCCTCGCCCGGGCTCGGCGGACCGGAACCTCGCGGCGCCTGGACGAGTTGCTGCGAGGACCCGAGAGCAGTCTCAAGCGATTCGAGCGCGCCGAGGAGGACATCGATGCGGCGGAGGACTTGCTCGAGGCGACGCGCGAGGTGGACGAGGCGCTGGGCGAGCGGTCAGCGGCCCGGGAGCTGGAGGCCGACGTGGAGCTTCGTCAGCTCGAGGCCGCGAGTGAGGCGGACGAGATCGAGCAACGGCTCAACGAGCTGAAACGACAGATGGAGGAAGAAGGCGACTAGGCTCGTCTGATCCCGCCCACAGCTTCCCGGCCGCGACCGCCTGCCTCTGCGAAGCGGCCGAACTTCCAAGCCAACCTACCTCCAGGACGATCCAGCGACCCGTGAGTTCTCCCCGCGCTCAGAGCGCCGCTTCATCGGCGGGCGCGAAGAAGGGCTTCCATTTCTCGGACGGCGA
>CAYGCC010000069.1:0-15106 GCA_964348165.1 uncultured Gemmatimonadota bacterium
GAAGAAACCGGTTCGCCCCAGCGCGTCCGGTCGTGGTCGAAGTGTAGCACGTCTTACCGGGTAGCATGCATGGTTGCAAGAGTCCTCTGTCAAGAATGCCAGGAGTTCTTTCTCTACGAAGGTGATCCCTGGTCCGGTGAAGTTGTGGAGTGTCCGTCCTGCGGAGTCACGGGGCTGATCAGGACCAAACGGCGGCCGACGGGACATACGGACTACTACCTCGAGCCCAAGCCGCCGGCCGAGCGATCCGGCCCGTAGCGCGAACGATTCTCGTTTTCGGGTCTGCCGTGGCGGTTAACCCGCAGTGCTGCGGGGCTTCTACACAGCGGCAGGCAGCTAGCTCGATCGCTCACGAGCGGCGCGGATCGCGGCGGCCCGGGCATCCAGGCTGTCTGCCTCCTGCGCGACGTTGGGACAGGATCGTTTGACCTGTGTAAGGCGGGAGGCCGGTGGACGACAGCGGGCTCCCCGGTCATCCTGATTGGTGTGTCGGCTTATCGCCCCTGGCGGAGGTCCGTGGGCAGCCTGCTCACCCCGGCTCAGCCGTCGCCTCTCTGCCCATCTTCCACAGCGTTTGTGTACGATCGCTGTCCGAGACGCTTGGGATTGCAGACTGCCCTCGGGCGTCCACAGTTTGTGTCACTAACCCCCCGGACCACGGCAAGCCCGGAGAAGTCACATGTCAGTCGGCCGACCCTTCCGGCCAGCTGTCGACATGTGACTCGGCCCCAGATCCGCGGTCCAATGATGTGGAGGCGCGATGCACGGTGATGAACCTCTGACCGACGAGCGGCTGGTCGAGCAGGCGCGCGGCGCTGCCCCTGGCGACCTCCGCGCCTTCGAGGCGCTGGTGGAACGGCATCAGTCGAAGGTGACGGCGAATTGCCACTACCTGTCGGGCTCGCGAGCTGACGCCGAGGACCTGGCGCAGGAGGTTTTCCTCAAGGCCTATTTCGGACTTCCGCGCTTCGAGGGGCGCTCGAAATTCGCCACCTGGCTTCGCCGGATCAAAGTCAATCATTGCATCAACTTCTTGAAGAAGCGGAAGGGCAAAACGTTCGTCGACGTGGAGACCCCGGGCTTGGAGGGGCACACGGAGCTACATGTCGAGCCGCGGGCCGAGCCTGCGTTCGAGGCCGAGCCCGAGCGGGCCCGGATCGGACGGGTGCTGGACGCCATGTCGGACACGTTGCGCATCCCCCTCGTGATGCGGGATATGGACGAGCTCTCTTACCAGGAGATCGCCGACGAGCTGGGGATCGGGCTCTCGGCGGTCAAGATGCGCATCAAGCGCGGGCGTGAAGAATTCCGCCGGCTGTACGGACTGGCGACGGCCGGAGCGGACCTGGCGGCCGATGCGCCGACGGCGGGGGAGGCGACGGGAGATTGAGCGACCAGGATGAACGATTCGACTCCGCCGGCGACTCGGCGGACGACATCGAGACCGGCGACCCGATCGAGATGCTCCGGGAGTTGGGGGAGGACCCGGCTCCCGGCTTTATCGCGCGGATACGGGGGGCACTGCAGCGACGGCTGCTGGCGTCTCAGCTCGCGGACCTGTCGTGGTCCACGCCGTTCCTGGTCTTGCTGGAATACCTCAAGATCATCTTTGGCTTCTTTGAGCGCCCAAGACGAGAGGAAGGAGACTCGCGGTGATGGCCAACATCATGGAGCAGTTGCAGGGACTTCTCGATGGCCTCGTGCAGGGGGTGATCACTTGGACCCCTAAGGTATTGCTGGGCGTCGTCCTGGTGCTGCTGGCGCTGGCCGTGGCGAAGATCGTCGAGAAAGCGTTGAGATCGTTGCTCGTGCGCCTTCGCTTCGATGCCTTGTTGGAGCGGGTCGGAATCGATCAGGCGCTGCAAAAGATCGGGCTCCGGCAAGAACTCAACTACATCCTTCCCCGGGTCGTCTATTTCCTCCTCCTCTTCCTCTTCGCCAAGACCGCCGCCGATTCGCTCGGGCTGGTGGCGATCTCTGATGCGATCGGCGCGTTCATGGCCTACCTGCCCAATCTGATCGCTGCCCTGCTGATCATCATTCTCGGCGGCGCCGCCTCTCAATTCGCCGGGACCACCGTCGCCGCCGCCGCCGGAAACGCCGGCATCGACTTCGCGCCGGCGCTGGGCCGCCTGGTGACCGGGGTGTTGCTGTTCGTGCTCGGTATCATGGCGGTGGCGCAGCTGCAGATCAACACCGAGATCATCCGGCTGGTCACCGCGGCGGTACTGGCCGCATTCGTCCTCGCCTTCGGGCTGTCGTTCGGAATCGGCTCGCGCGAGATTACCCGCAACATCATCGCCGGCTTCTACGCGCGGCGCATGTTCCGGGTGGGCGAAGAGATGGAGATCGCGGGCGAGCGGGGCGTTCTCACCGCCATCACGCCCACACAGGTGATCCTGGATCAGAAGGGCCGGACGGTGGCCGTCGCCAACACCGTTTTCCTGGAACAGGTGGTCAAGCAATAGCCGCCACGATGTGACTTTTTCGGTTCTTGGGATTCTAGGGGAGTGGACGCGGCCCAAGACGCGGCCGCCCAATTCAAACCGGGAGAAGGGGAGGACTCCTTGATGACATCAAATTCTCGCCATTTTGTGCTGCCCTTGGCGGCGACGCTGGCGCTCACGGCCCTGGCTCGGCCGAGCCAGGCTCAGGAGGAGAAGAAGCTGGGCTGGTTCGACAAGGCGGAGCTGACCTTTGTATTAACCGCGGGAAACGCCGAGTCGAGTACCTTTGGCCTGAAGAACACGCTCGAGCGGGTGTGGGAGCGGTCGAGCCTGCGGTTCGATGTGGGAGGGATTCGCACCGAATCGACGGTGAAGACGCGCACGGCCGTCGGGCCGTCGGTGGACGACTTTCAGGTCTCCGAGCGGTCGCAGAGCGATGTGACGGCGGAGAGCTACTTCGTCCGTGGTCGCTACGACCGTAGCCTTTCACCACGGGTCTTCCTATTTGGCGGGGCCGGCTGGGATCGCAACACGTTCGCCGGCATCGACAATCGCTACAGCGTCGTCGGCGGCGTCGGCAACACGTGGCTGGATACCGAGAGGTCCAAGTTTCGGACCGACTACGGCGTGACGTACACGCGCCAGGAAGACGTCGTCGACGACCCTGATACGCCGGACTCCTTCGCCGGCTTTCGCCTTTCCTACGACTACCAGCGCGTCTTGACCTCGACGACCGAGTACGTGAGCACCCTGGTCGTCGATGACAGCTTCGATGACACCGAGGACGTGCGGGCCGACTTCGTCAATTCGATCGCTGTGTCGATCAGCCAGATGCTCGCCTTGAAGACGAGCCTGCAGCTGCTCTTCGACAACAAGCCGTCGCTCGCGGGCGTGCCCCTCGAGTTTCCGGCGGGATCGCCCACAGGGGAGATCGTATTTACCGAGCTGAATGAGCTCGACAGCATCCTCACCGTCGCGCTCGTGGTGACGTTCTGAGCCGGCTTTCCACCGGGCAGGCCGCCGTGCGCGACGGGCCCGAGCCGGCTTATATTAGCGTCGTCGTTGCGGGGGGCGGCCGAGACCTCGGCCGTGGCTGTCAATGCCGCTCTGAGCAGCCACATCGGCCTGGAGACGGTCGTGCATGGATCGGGTCCGTCACCAGGTCGATCGGGCGTCTGCATGGTGCGACTAGAAGACTACTTCGAGCCGTTTCGTCGAAACATCGTCGGCGTCGACCAGACGTTTCGCACTCCTTACGGAGAGCAGCGGATCGTTTACGCCGATTGGACCGCCAGCGGCCGGCTTTACGGGCCGATCGAGGAGCGGATCGCCGGCGCCTTCGGACCTTTCGTGGGCAACACGCACACGGAGACGAGCGTCACCGGCACCCGCATGACGCACGCCTACCGGCGGGCCCATGAGATCGTCAAACGCCACGTCAACGCGGGGCCGGAAGATGTGATCCTGACGCCGGGCTTCGGGATGACGGCGGCGATCAACAAGTTCCAGCGGATCCTGGGGTTGAAGGTGCCGGACTCGTTAAACCAGTTTGTGCGGCTGCCGGTGGAGTATCGCCCGGTCGTCTTCGTCACGCATATGGAGCATCACTCCAACCATACGACCTGGTTGGAGACGCTGGCGGACGTTGTGTGCATCGAGCCCGACCCGCGCGGCCTGGTCGAGATAAACAGCCTGCACGACCTGCTCGACGAGTTCGGCGAGCGGCGCTTGAAGATCGGAGCTTTCACGGCCTGCTCCAACGTGACCGGCATCCAGCTGCCGGTACACGCGCTCGCCCGGGCCATGCACGAGCACGACGGCTATTGCTTCGTCGATTACGCCGCCTCGGCGCCCTACGTCAAGATCGACATGCACCCGCCGGACCCGCTCGAGCGATTGGACGCGATATTCTTTTCGCCTCACAAGTTCCTCGGCGGGCCGGGGGCCTCCGGCGTGCTCGTCTTCGACCGAAACCTCTACCACAACCAGGTGCCCGACCAGCCCGGCGGTGGCACCGTCGACTGGACGAACCCCTGGGGCGGGCGCCGCTACGTCCCCGGAATCGAGGAGCGCGAGGACGGGGGAACCCCCGGATTCCTGCAGGCGATCAAGACGGCCCTCTGCATCCAGCTCAAGGAGCGAATGGGCGTTCCGCAGATGCTGGCCCGCGAGGACGAGCTGCTGCGGCAGGCGCTCGATGGCCTGCGCCGCATTCCGCGGCTGCGTATCCTTGCCGGCCACATCGAGGAGCGCCTCGGCATCATCTCTTTCTACGTCGAGAACCTTCACTACAACCTGATCGTCAAGCTGCTCAACGACCGCTTCGGCGTTCAAACCCGGGGGGGCTGCTCCTGCGCCGGCACCTACGGGCACTACCTGTTGCATGTGGATCCCGCTCGCTCGAAGCACATCACCGACATGATCGATCACGGCGACTTGTCGGAGAAGCCCGGTTGGGTGCGCATGTCGATCCATCCGACCACGACCGACGAGGAGCTGAGCCACATCATCGATGCCATTGCCCAGATCGTGAAGAACCACGATAGCTGGGGCCGAGAGTATTGCTACTCGCCAACCCGAAACGAGTACCAGCCGCTGGCCGGCGAGCCATGGGGTACGAGCGAGCTCGACTCCTGGTTCGAGTTGTAGCACGCACATCCCGCCATGGCCATGGAAGGCGACAGCCTCCTCTATCTCTCCCGATTCGACGTCGTGGCCACGGGTGTGACGGCCGCCGACGTGATCGACCCGATCGAGGCGATGTTCCGGGAGAAGGGAGAGGGCGCTATCGAAATGCCGCCCAAGCCCAGCATCCACCCCCGGGACAACTCGTTCATCCACGCCATGCCGGCCTATGTGCCGAGCCTCCCCGCGGCGGGGTTGAAGTGGATCTCCGGCTATCCCGAGAACCCTGATCGAGGCCTTCCCTACATCTCCGGGCTGTTGATCGTCAACGACCCGCAGACCGGAATGCCGCTGGCCGTCATGGATGCTACCTGGGTCACCGCGTTGCGCACCGGCGCCGCCACCGCCGTCGCCGCTCGCTACCTGGCGCGGCCCGACAGCCGCAGCGTCGGGGTTATTGCCTGTGGGGTGCAGGGCCGGAGCAACCTGGAGGCGCTGGCGCATGTCCTGCCGCTCGAGACTGTCAAAGCCTACGACATCCGAGGGGACGCGGCGCAACGTTTCGCCCGGGAGATGAGCGCCAAGCTGGAGCTGAAGATCAGCGTCGTGGCCACGGCTCGAGCTGCCGTCGCCGAGGTCGACGTCGTGGTCACCAGCGGTCCGATCCTCGAGCGGCCGCAGCCCACCATCGGCGCCGGCTGGCTGGAGCCCGGCGCCTTCGGCTGCGCCCTCGACTTCGACTCGTACTGGACGGGCGGGGCGCTGCGCGAGGCCGACAAGCTGGTCACCGATGACACCGCACAGCTCGAGTATTACCGAAATCTCGGGTACTTCCAGGACACGCCGCCGCCCCTCGCCGACCTCGGCGAGATCGTCTCGGGCAAGGTGCCGGGGCGAGTGGCCGCGGACGAGCGCATCATCAGCCTCAACCTGGGGTTGGCCTGCGAGGACGTGGTGGCGGGAATGCTGATCTTCCAACAAGCCCAGCGGCAGGGGATCGGCACCCGCCTCCCGCTCTAGCGTCGCCTGCCCGACCATTCCCCTTGATAATTCGCCGTCTGGCGGCGATAATTACAATACCCTGTCCATAACCCCCGTACCTCCTATCACTTAGGCGGCATCGGCTCGCGCCTGCCATAGCCTCCCTCGCGCGGCTCGGCCGTGACGGTCAATCGCCGTCAGCACGTACCCAATTGATGGAACGCGAACGCCAGCATCCGCTGTCACCGCAAATCGAGCCCCAAGAGCTGCCGGGAGCGCGGAAGGTCATCCCGAGCCGGGCGCTGTGGCTCAGCCTCGCGGCGCTCGTTGTGGCGACGTGGGGCGCTCTGACCGAGCCGGGCCTTCTGCAGGGCTACGACGCGCTCTCGTGGCTGCTGATCCTGGTCCCCGCCTTCCTGCTCGCCTTCTACCGCGGTTGGCGCGCTACCCTTCGCGTGCTGGCCGTCGGCACGCTGGCCATCCTCGCCCTCGAGCTGTTTGCGGAGTATGGGCTGGGCCGGCCCGTGGAGTGGGTCCTGCTGTTCTGGATCGCACTGGCGGTGCTCGCCATCGGTGTCGGGGTGGCGGTCGTAACGGAACTGCTGCATCGAGAGCGCAGCGACGCGCTTGTCCTGGCGTACAGCGACTCGATCACCGGTCTGCCCAACCGGCGGTTGCTCGGGTTCATGCTGGAGAAAGAGTTTGCCGCCGCCATGCGCGGCCGGCCGCTGAGCCTCGTGCTGTTCGATATGGACGGATTCTCCGCCTACAACGCGCGCTATGGGCGCCGGGCGGGTGACGAGGCGATCCAGCAGGTCGGAGGGATGTTCGACCGGCACATGCGGATGATGAACATCGGCGGCCGTTTTGAATCGGATGCCTTCCTGGCCATCCTTTCGGGTGAAAAGAGGGACGGCGCCTGGGTGTTCGCGGAGCGAACCCGGGAGGCGATCGCCGGCATGACCCTGACGACGGGGTTGAAACCGACCGTCAGCGTGGGTATCGCCGCTTACGAGCCGTGGATGCGCTCGCCCAACGAGCTGTTGGACCTGGTGGCGAAGGCGCAGCGGGGCGCACGCAGCGCCGGCGGTAACCAGGTCGTCGTCGAGACGGTCGAAGAGGGGGTCGGGCGTCTGCCACGGGCGCTGGCCGAGCTGCCGGCGGATATGCAGGCCGCGTTCGAGACGGCTTGGCGGCGCCAGGCGATGGAGGATGCCGAGGTGCGCTATCGCAAGCTGTTCGATGGTGTGCCGGTCGGCCTCTATCGCGCCACCTTCGACGGTCAGATCCTCGATGCCAACCCGGCCCTGGTGCGGATGTTCGGTTATCCGGACCGGCAAACCCTGATCACGCTGAACGCCAGGGAACTGTATATCGACCCGTCCGATCGCGAGCTCTGGCAGGACCGACTGAAGCGTGAGACCACCGTGCGCGACTTCGAGGTCCGGCTGCGGCGCTACGACGGCTCGATCTTCTGGGGACGCAACAGCGCGCGGATGGTGCTGGGTGCCGAGGGCCAATTCCGCTATTACCAGGGCGTGCTCGAGGACATCAGCAACCAGAAGCGTGCCGAAGAGGAGTTGCTCAAAGCCAACGAGAAGTTGCGCGCCGTGTTCGACGCCGCCCCGATCGCGGTTACGGCGCTCGACCTGGACGGCCGGGTCCAAAGCTGGAACGCGGCCGCCGAGCGCATGCTCGGCTGGAGCGAGGAGGAAATCATCGGCCTCACCTTACCCACCGTGGGCGAGTCACAGCAGGATGAGTTTCGCCAGCTGCGAGAGCGGGTGATCAGCGGCGAGCTGCTGATGGGCGTCGAGGTGCGCCGGCAGAAGCGAGACGGCTCTCCGATCGATCTCAACGTCTATGCGGCTCCGCTGTTCGGGTCGGAGGGCGAGGCGGTCGGGATCATGGGCGTTCTGGTGGATGTAACCGAGCGCAAGGAACTGGAGGCCCGGCTCGCTCAATCACAGAAGATGGAGAGCGTCGGTCAGCTGGCCGGCGGAATCGCCCACGACTTTAACAACCTGTTGACGGTGATCCTGGGCAACTGTGAGATCGTATTGACCGGTCTTGCCGACGACAGTCCCCAGCGGCCGGATGTCGAGGATATCCGCAACGCCGCCGATCACGCCGCGGCGCTCACCCGTCAGCTGCTAGCGTTTAGCCGGCGGCAAATCCTACAGCCGCGGGTTCTCAGCCTCAACACCGTTGTGAGCGAGACGCTGGAGATGCTGGGACGGCTCATCGGCGAGAACATCGAACTGGTCACCGAGTTGGAGCCCGCCCTCCTCGCCACGCGAGCCGACCCCATCGAGCTGGGGCAGGTACTCATCAACCTTTCCGTCAACGCGCGCGACGCCATGCCAGGTGGTGGGCGCTTGACCATCCGGACCGAGAACGTCAACCTCGATCGCCGCGCTCAGGCCCACGGGGAGGCCATTCCGCCGGGACGCTACGTGGTGCTGAGCATCGCGGACAGCGGGCAGGGGATGGACAACGAGACGCTGGCGCGCATTTTCGAGCCCTTCTTCACCACCAAGCACAAGACCAAGGGCACCGGCCTCGGCCTATCCACGGTGTACGGCATCGTCAAGCAGAGCGGCGGCTACGTCTCGGTGGAAAGCGAGCTGGGACAGGGTACGACCTTCCGCATCTTCTTCCAGCAGGCGGAAGACAAGGAGGAAGACGAGCGAGAGGCAACCCCCGCCGAGCGTCCAGTTAGCGCCCGGGGTTCGGAAACGGTCTTGCTGGTCGAGGACGAAGAGGCGCTACGGGGTCCCATGCGCCGGGGGCTGGAGCGCGCGGGCTATACCGTGCTCGAGGCGGGCAACGCCCGCGAGGCGATCGCGATCTGCGAGAGCTTCGAAGACGAGATTCACATCATGGTCACCGACCTCGTCATGCCCGGCATGGACGGCGTCGAGCTCGCCCGTCATGTGGAGTCGATCCGCCCTGATATGAAGGTTCTCTATACGTCGGGCTACGCGGACAGCGAGGTTACCCGCCATGGCCTAGTGGCGCCTGGCGTGGAGTTTTTGCAAAAGCCTTACACGCCGTCGGAGCTGGTGGCGAGGATTCGAAGCGTCCTCGACTGATCAGGGCCACGGGCGGCTCGCCCTGGAAGCACTTCTCAGCGTGTCACCAGGTTGTCGAACAGGTCTCTCGTCGCGGCCACGATATCGGCGATGGCCTTGTCGAACGGCTCCTTGTTCGCCTGAGAGGGCACACGGTACCCGCTAATCTTGCGCACGAACTGCAGCGCCGCGTCCTCGAGCTCTCGGTCGCTGGGTTGACCGTCCGGTCGCCGCAGCTTCTTGATGTTCCGGCACATACGTCGCTATCCGCGTGGTAGATGGGCGTCAGCTGTCGCCGCTGCCTCGTGCTCCCGTTTCTTGACGCAGGAGGCCCGGAAGCTACGGCTCCGGCTAAGCCTCGTCTAGTTGCGGCAACCCCTCTTCCAACCAGCGGTGCTCGCCGGCCAGCACCTTTTGCGCGAAACGGTAGGTCGCGACGTCGTCGTTCCTAAAGACCTGACGGAACAGTGAGTCGACTCGACGTCGGCTCTGGCGACAGAAGATGTCGGCGGCCTGCAAGGGGCTGGCGCCATCGGCCCCGGCGCCCCTCGCGTGAAGGGCGAGCGCGCGGGAACAGGTGGCGGCCATGGCAAACAGCTCGGCCCCGATATCCACGGTTCGCGCCAGCACCGCCGGTCGCTTCTCCAAACTGGGCCCGAAACGGACGATGGCATGAAAGAGGGTGCGTGCCAGCCGGCGGGAGGCGCGGTCGATGAAGCGAACGTGCCGGGCCAGCGGGCCGAACTCCGAATAGCGCGGCCACCGTCCCCAACCCAGCCAGCGGGTCGGGTACCACCAGGCGTAGAAAGCGGCGCCCCATAGCAGCGCCCTCAGCTTCTGGCCGCCCGACGCCTTCGGGTCGACCAGGTCTCCCGCCACGCCCAGGTGTGTGTCCAGCGCCTCCCGCGCGATGAACAGCCGCATAATCTCGCTGGAGCCCTCGAAGATGCGGTTGATTCGCGCGTCACGCAGCATGCGCTCGACTGCTATGGGCTTTTCACCGCGCTCGCGCAGCGAGTCGGCTTTCTCGTAGCCGCGGCCCCCGCGGATCTGCAGGGCGTCGTCCGCCACCCGCCAGCCTACCTCGGTGTTGTAGAGCTTGGCGATCGCCGCCTCCAGACGGATATCCACGCCCCCCCGGTCGGCCATCGCCGAGGCGAGGTCGGAGACCGACTCGAGAGCCAGCGCGTCGGCCGCCATCGATCCGAGCATCTGCGCGATCGCGTCGTGCTTGCCGATCTTCGCACCCCACTGCATCCGCTCGTTGGCCCACTCCCGCGAGATCTCCAACGCCCGCTTGGTGCCCCAGGCGGCGCTGGACGGCAGGGTGAGACGCCCCGTGTTCAGCGTGATCAGCGCGAGCTTCAGCCCCGCCCCCTCTTTCCAGAGCACCTTCTCGCGCGGGACACGCACGTTGGTGAAGCGCATCACGCCGTTGTAGATGGCGTTCAGGCCCATGAAGTGGCAACGCTGAACCATCTCGACGCCCGGCCAGTCGGTCTCGACAATAAAGGCCGTGATCCGACGCGGCCCCGTGCGCGCCATGACCACTAGCAGCTCGGCCACCGTCCCGTTGGTCGTCCACAGTTTCTCGCCGTTCAGGATGTAAGCTGCGCCGTCTTCGCTCAGCTCGGCCGTGGTGGTCATACGGGCGGGATCCGAGCCCACGTCCATCTCGGTGAGCGCAAAGGCCGAGATCGCCCCCTTGGCCAGGCGCGGGAAGTACTCTTGCTTCTGCTCCTCTGTCCCGAACAGCTTGAGCGGCTGCGGCAGCCCGATCGACTGATGCGCCGAAAGCAGGGCGGTCAGCGACCCGTCGACGCTCGATACCATCCCGATCGCCTTCACGTAGGTCAGCTGCGACAATCCCAGACCTCCGAATTCCCTCGGGATCTTGATCCCGAACGCGCCCATCTCCTTGAGCTCGTCGACGATCGACTGCGGGATCTCGCGCTCGCGGTCGATCTTGTCCGAGTCGACCCGCCGCAGCAGCGCATCCAGGCGCTCGAGGAAGGGCCGCGCCCGCTCCTCCTCCTCAGGATCGGCCTCCGGATAGGGGTGGATCAGCTCCAGACGCAGGTTGCCCTCGAACAGCTCGCGCACGAAGCTCGGGCTCGTCCATTCGGTCTCACGCGCCGCCTCGGCGACGGCACGCGACTCCTGCTCGCTGACCTGGGGGTCGGGTTGCTGGGGCGGTGTGAGCGTAGTGGCCATGTCTGATATCGCTCCAGAAAGGATCTTCGGACGTGATGGGACGTTGCCGTTCCGGGCCGTCCTCCTCAACTTTGGTGCAGCGTCTACGACGACCGAGTTCGCGGAACACGTGCCGTGGCCTGCGACGGGGTGGCCCGGGCGGCGTTGAGACAATTGGGGGCACGATTTGTGCCAAACCGCATCGCCGCCTCCTATACATCCCAGGGCCTCGTCGCGTTCCCCAACCCGCTAGAAGGGGGAGCTATGTCCGAGCGTCAGACTCCGACCCGGATACTTCGTGACGAACACCAGGTCATCCTCCAGGTGCTCGAAGTGCTCGAGGCCGTCGTCGCTAAGGGCGAAGCCGGCGATTGGGACTTCGAGGCCATGGAGGAGTGCGTCGCCTTGTTCCGCCTGTTCGCCGACGCTTGCCACCACGGCAAGGAGGAGGATCTCCTATTCCCCGAGCTGGAGGCGCGAGGGATGCCGCGAGAGCAGGGCCCGATCGCCGTCATGCTGTTCGAGCACCGGCAGGGCAGGGCCCTGGTGGCGCAGATGGCCGAGGCGCTGGACGGCGCCCCGGCCGGGGATGAGGCGGCGTGCGCCCAGATGACGGCGGCGGCCCGCGGCTACTTGGAGCTGCTGCGCAACCATATCCACAAGGAAGACAACGTGCTGTTCAACATGGCGGACTTCATGGTGGATCCACCGGGCTGTCAGCGTCTGTGCCAGCAGTACGATGTCGTTTGCGCCCGGCATTTCGAGGGGCGCACCAAGGCCGAGCTGGAGCGACTGGCGAGCGCGCTGGTGGGCCGTTATGGCCCAGGCTAGAGTGGGGCGGCGCGGGCTTCACGGTGGCTCGCCGGCGGTATGCCTTAGCGAGGTACAGTGGGACCTGAGATGATACGCCACCTTAGCTAAGAGTCACAAATGGTTTTACAGCAATTGGTTATGTGTGTCCTGAACAACGGCTATGCTCGAGGGAGGAGAACAGCGATGTGTAAACGATGGGCTAGCTTCCCGGGTGCCCTGGCACTGGCCGTCATCTTCCAAACGGCGGGATGGTCGCAAGGTACTCACCCGTTTTCGGTTCGGGACCTTGTGGAAATGGATCGCAGCTCCGATCCACAGGTCTCCCCGGACGGGAGTCGGATCGTCTTCGGCGTCAGTTCTCTCGACCGGGAGGCGAACCGCCGGCGTAGCGACCTCTGGATGGTGCGAACCGACGGGACGGGGCTTCGCCGTCTCACGACCCACCAGGCCTCCGATTTCAACCCGCGCTGGTCTCCTGACGGCGGCTCGGTCTTTTTCCTCTCGACCCGCTCCGGCAGCGCCCAGGTCTGGCGTTTGCCGATCGCCCCGGGCGAAGCCCAGCAGGTCAGCGATCTGCCGCTGGGCGTCGGCAACCTGATCGTGTCGCCCGATGGTGCCCGCCTCGCCTTTACGATGGACGTCTTCCCGGACTGTCCGGCGCTGGCCTGCACACGGTCGCGGCTCGACGAGCGTAAGGCGGAGAAGTCGAGCGGCCAATTGTACGATGAGATCTTCGTCCGCCACTGGGACGCCTGGAAGGACGGAACGCGCTCGCACCTGTTCGTGATGAATCTTGCCGATGGCGATGTCCGGGATGTGATGCCGGGGATGCAAGCGGATTCGCCTTCGAAGCCGTTTGGCGGATCGGAGGAGTTCACCTTCACGTCCGACGGCAAGGGTCTGGTCTTCACCGCCCGCGACGTCGGCCGTGAGGAGCCTTGGTCCACCGACTTCGATCTCTATTACGTCCCGGTCGATGGGTCGGCTGAACCGCGGAAGATCACGACACAGAACCGTGCCTGGGACACGAACCCGGCCTTCGCGCCCGACGGCAAGACCTTGGCCTTTCTAGCGATGGAACGGCCGGGCTACGAGTCTGATCGCTTTCGGATCGTCTTGCAGCCGTGGCCCAGCGGCACGCCCCGCGTACTAACCGCCGACTGGGATCGCTCACCGGGCTCGATGGCCTGGTCTCCGGACGGTCGGACGCTCCTGGTCACGGCCGGCAACCTGGGCAACGTCGGCCTGTTCGCCATTGACGTGCGCAGCGGACAGGTGCGGACGCTGCGCAGCGACGGCCACGTCCGCGCTCCGGCCTACGCCGGCGACCGCATCGTCTTCGGCCTTGATCACTTCCGCTCGCCGGTGGAACTGTATTCGGCGCGGCGCGACGGTTCGGACGTGCGGGCGATCACCCGGATCAACGCCGAGAAGCTGGCGCGCGTACGTTTGGGAGAGGCGGAGCAGTTCACCTTCAAAGGTTGGAACGACGAGACCGTCTACGCCTGGCTGGTCAAGCCGGCCGATTTCGATCCGGCCCGGAAATACCCCCTCGCCTTTCTGATCCACGGGGGCCCTCAGGGCTCGTTCGACAACGACTTCCACTACCGCTGGAACCCGCAGGTCTACGCCGCCGCCGGCTACGCCGCGATCATGGTGGATTTTCACGGCTCCACCGGCTACGGGCAGGCGTTCACCGACGCGATTCGGGGTGACTGGGGCGGCAAGCCGCTGGTCGATCTGCAGAGGGGGTTGGCCGCGGCCCTTGAGCGCTATCCCTGGATGGACGGCGAGCGGGCCTGCGCCCTGGGCGCGTCGTACGGTGGTTACATGATCAACTGGATCGCCGGTAACTGGCCCGAGGGATTCCGCTGCCTCGTGAACCACGACGGCGTGTTCGACCAGCGGATGATGTACTATGCGACCGAGGAGCTGTGGTTTCCCGAGTGGGAGCACGGCGGCACTTACTGGGGGAACCCGGAGGGCTACGAGCGGCACAACCCGGCGCAGCACGTGGCGAAGTGGCGGACCCCGATGCTGGTGATCCATGGCGCTCAGGATTTCCGCGTGCCGCTGGAGCAGGGGATCGCGGCCTTCACGGCGCTACAGCGCAAAGGGGTGCCCAGCCAGTTCCTTTATTTCCCCGATGAGAACCACTGGGTGCTGAGCCCGGCGAACAGCGTGCTCTGGCACGAAACGGTGTTGGCCTGGCTGAACCGTTGGCTGACGGAGGGTGCGGAGCGCGCGACCATGCCGCAGTGAACGGCAGGATCAGCGGCGGTCTCGTGGCTTGGACTGACCCGGGAAGTGGAGAGGTGATCTCGGTTTCGAAGCTGTGCACTTTCCGCCCTGTTGCTCGTCTTGTCGTTCGCTGAGGCGCCGGGGCAGGACCTGGTGGCTCGTGACGCGCAGATCCGCGTCTCGGCCCTGCCGCCGGGGCCGAAGGACGCGCACGCTGGGGGCGGCGCCATCGGTCGGGTCGCCGGTTCTGCGCTGGGCCTGGCGACGAGGGACGACGGCGTGGCCCGGGTCGGCGCCGCGGGTGCCGGCCTGCTCCTGGGAGTGGCGATCGGCACGGCGGTCAGCCACTAGCGCTGGGAGCGGATAGCGGTTGGGCGGCTTCGAGAGTTTCGCGCCTGGGACGAGGAGACCCATTGCGTCATCTGTTCACTGCCCGACCTGGCCAGAGCCTACGAACAGGCAGGAGAACCCGACTCGGCGCTAGCCCCTACGAACGGTACGAGGAGACGCTATGGCCACCGGCGGACTATCGTCCCGCGCGTCGGGCGATCAAGGCTCTGTCGCCCGAAAGGTAGTGAGCCCCGTCTAGGAGCCCCAGAGCGCGCCGGATCCGCGAGCGCTGGCTCGGGCTGCCTGCACCATACTACTTTACTGGCCCATGCAGCGATCGGATGGAACCCTCGCGGACCGAGTCACACGCCTGCTTGCCGAGAATGCGCCGGAGGCTCTCGT